>CAZZKA010000022.1:0-22078 GCA_964654745.1 uncultured Bordetella sp.
ACCCCGGCTTGGGCAGACTACCCGCAACAGTTGTTTCGAACATCGATCCTCCCCGTCCCGCAGGACTCCTGGTCCGGTGCCTCGCGCGCCCGTCGACGCCTGGATGCCGGTAACATTCTGGGTGCCGCCATCAGCCTTCGCCCGGACAACGGGCGCCGCGACCCGCTATGCAAGACGAGATCATATCCCCCACCATCATTACCGGCCTTGGCTTTGCCCTCGGAGCAGCCTTTGGCGCCGTGGCAGCCCGTACCAACTTTTGCACCCTGGGCGCGATATCCGACATCCTCAACATCGGCAGCTGGACCCGAATGCGGATGTGGGTCCTCGCGATCGCAGTAGCCATCTTCGGCGTGTGGTCACTCGAGACCGCCGGTCTGATCGATACGGCCCGCTCCCTTTATTCCGGATCCCGGCTGCCCTGGCTGTCGCATATTGTGGGAGGGCTGCTTTTCGGAGTCGGCATGGCGCTCGCATCGGGCTGCACTAGCAAGACTCTGATTCGTCTCGGCGGCGGCAACCTTAAATCGATCGTCGTATTTCTCGCGGTTGGAATTTCCGCCTACATGACCATGAAGGGACTGTTCGGAGTCTGGCGGGTTGCGACAATCGATCGGGCAACAGTTGAACTGGGCAGCAGCCAGGCCCTGCCGGTCCTGATTGCGCACTGGGCTGGCCTCAAGCAAGAGGCAGTCGAACCGTGGCTCGCTCCGGTCGTCGCGCTCGCCCTGGCGGCCTTTGCTCTTACCGATCGCTCGGTCTGGCGCGACGAACCCGGCGCGATCGCCGGCGGCGCGCTCATCGGGCTGATCGTCGTGGGCGGTTGGTATGTCACCGCACACATCGGTTTTGTCGAGGAACATCCCGAGACGCTTGAAGCCGCCTTTATCGCGACCCAGGGCAATCGGCCCGAGTCGCTGTCTCTGGTCGCACCTTTCGCCTACGCGCTCGAGCTTCTTATGTTCTGGAGCGACAAGTCACGCCAGCTTACTTTTGGCATCGCCTCCGCGCTAGGCATGGTCGCGGGTTCGTTGATCTGGTCGCTCGCGACGCGCAACTGGCGCGAAGAGGTCTTCCCCGATGCCAAGGACTTCAAGCGCCATCTGCTCGGCGGCGTCCTGATGGGAGCGGGCGGGGTCACCGCGCTCGGCTGCACGATAGGTCAGGGCCTCACCGGCATATCGACGCTCTCGCTGGGGTCGATCATCACCGTTGCCGCGATCATCACCGGGTGCGCACTCACCATGAAGTGGGACTACTGGAGGATGATGCGCGAGGCCTGAGTCGGCAGAGGCACCTGCCGATCCGCTGCTACCGAATAGGATAGACAAACCGGCCGGCTTTCAACTGCCCAGGATCGGCCCGAAACGCTCCCAGCCGCGCCCACTGAATCGCATCATCTGAAGCGACTCGATCGGGAAATAATCATCCGGTGCAGTACGGACACGAACGCCCGGCAAGAGCATGGGCAAGCTCATATCCAGATTCGCAGCCTGTCGCATCACATTTTCGCGGGTCAGCGTATCGCCGCACTGGCGCAAAACCTGCTCGATCGTCTGCGCGACCGAGTATGCATACACGTTGAAGCTGTCGCGCACATCGCCGCCGCCATGCCAGCGCTTCATCCAGGCGAGCCAGGCCTCATGTTCGGGAGTCCCCTGCCATTGTGGGTCGGTGGGATCCTTGATGTAGTTCGATGACAGGATGCCAGTGCTCGCCTCGATGCCAGCCGGTAACATGACAGCTGCGACGGCGTTCGACACGCTGTTGAGGTATTGCTGTGGGCGCCATGCGATTTCGTACGCCTTGCGAATCGCCTGCGCTGCAAATTTTGGCGTCGTGATGCTGAAAAAAGTGTCCGCGCCCGAAGCCTTGAGACGCACCATTTGACTGTCGATGGTGGGATCGGTGACCTCGTAGGAAACCTGCGCAACGATCATCGCCCCGGACCGAGCGCCGAGCCCGTCCTGCAACCCCTTCAGATAATCGCGCCCGTAGTCATCGTTTTGCATCAGGACTGCGATCCTGGCCTGGGGGCGGTTTTCCAGAATGTGTCGCGCATACGCCCGGGCTTCAGACTGATAACTGGGCTGCCAGCCCATTGTGAAGGGAAATTGCGCCGGATCGCCCCAGCGAGTCGCCCCCGTTGCGACAAACAATTGTGGCACGCGCCGCTGATTCAGGTAGCGCTGGATCGCGGCGTTGGGAGCCGTTCCAAGCACCTGCGCGACAAATAAAACCTTTTCGTGCTCGACCAGACGACGCGCCTGCTCAACCGTGCGCGGCGGACTGTAGCCGTCATCGACGCTGAGGTAGCGAATCCTGCGCCCGCCAATGCCGCCGCGGTCGTTGAGCATCGCAAAGTAGGCGCCAAGCGCGCGCCCGATCACCCCGTATGCCGATGCCGGTCCCGAGTACGGTGCGATATTACCGATGACGATTTCGCTGTCGCTCGCGCCGGGATCATAGCGCCCGTCTGCTGTCAACGGCTGCTGGGCAATCGCCGGCGAGATGCCGCCCGCGAGCACCGCTGCGATGCGAGGCAGCGGACCGCTGCCGAGAGCAGCGCAAACTCTTGTCGCGCTCCGAAGCAAGCGACGCCGATGCAGCACATCGTCCTTCAATGAGGTAACCCGACATAGTTTTCGGCAAGCGCCATCGAGGCAGCACGCGATCCCGACAGGTAATTGAACTCGGCGACCTGAACCTTGCGATCAAAGCCGGTCGTCTCCGGAAATCTGTGCATCAACGAAGTCATCCACCAGGAAAACCGCTCAGCCGCCCAGATACGACGCAAGGCGGTATCCGAGTACTCCGCAAGGGGCCGATCATCCCGGTCAACGTAAAACGCCGCCAGGGCCCGGGACAGATAGCCTACATCGCTGGCCGCGAGATTCAGTCCTTTGGCGCCCGTCGGCGGCACGATATGAGCGGCATCACCCACCAGAAAGAGGTTGCCGAATCGCATCGGCTCTGCCACAAAACTCCGCAGCGGCGCGATACTTTTTTCAATCGAAGGACCAGTCTCCAGCCGCGAGGCGACTTCCGGACCCACCCGCAGGCTGAACTCTTCCCAGAAACGATCGTCCGACCACTCCTCCACCCGGTCCTCTAGCGTGCATTGGACGTAATAGCGGCTGACCGAATGCGAGCGCATGCTCGCGAGAGCGAACCCACGCTCGTGCGAGGTGTAGATAAGTTCCTCGTTGAGGGGGCGCGTGCGCGACAGAATACCCAACCAGCCAAAGGGATAGATACGCTCAAAAAGCTGAATCCGCTCGCGCGGTATGCTCGCCCGGCAGACGCCGTGGAAGCCGTCACAGCCGGCTATGTAATCGCAGGACAGTTCATGCTCCTCGCCGTCCTTGGTGAAGCGCACCCGCGGACTTTTCGACTCATAGTCGAGCAGCGTCACGTCCTTCGCCTCGTAGACCGAGACCCCGCCGACAGCGTCGCGCGCCGCCATCAGATCGCGTGTGACCTCGGTCTGCCCGTAGACCGTCACGCTGGCATCGACCAGATCCTTGAAGTCGATTCGATGAAGGCGGGAATCAAATTGCAGCAGTACGCCATCGTGGGCAAGGCCCTCGCTGTGCAACCGCTCGGCCACGCCCGCGCGTTCAAGGAGCGCCACGGTGCCGCGTTCCAGGACACCCGCTCGGATACGAGACAGCACATAGTCGCGGGTCTGGCGCTCGAGCACGATGCTCTCGATACCCTGCCGGTACAGCAACTGGGCGAGCAAAAGCCCCGATGGACCCGCCCCGATGATGGCAACCTGCGTTCTGTGCTTCATGAGATTCTCCGACTGCTCGCGACCCTAGCCAGACAACCTGTATTTTAAGGCTGCTGCAATTTTCTCCAGGCCAAGACCGATAGCGTGTAGTGTTGCAGCCGGAATTCCCTCATGAACCATGTATCCCGCCTGGCAGCCCGGCTGCCGTTCTTCTACGGATGGGTGATCGTCGGCGTTGCATTTGTGACGATGGCCCTGGGCGTCAACGCCCGAACCGCATTTTCCCTGCTCTTTCCGCCGATCCTCGACGAGTTCGGCTGGGATCGCGCCGATACGGCCGGCGCGTTTTCGTTCGGGTTCATCGTGTCTGCCGCATTGGGGCCCTTCATGGGCCGAGCCATGGAACGCTTCGGGCCGGTGCCGGTCATGCAGACCGGTGTGCTGGCCAGCGGACTCGGGATGCTGCTTGCGAGTCAGGCTTCAGGACTGTGGCAGTTCTACATGAGCCTCGGCCTGCTGGTCGGCTTTGGCAGCGTCTGTCTGGGCTACACCGGCCACGGGCTGTTTCTGCCTGCCTGGTTTGCACGCCGGCGCGGGCTGGCTCTGTCGCTCGCCTTTGCCGGGGTCGGCGCGGGCTCAATCATCCTGCTGCCCGTCATGCAGCAGCTGATCGCAGAGGACGGCTGGCGACACGCCTGCGCCGTTTTTGGCGCCTTGATTCTGATCATTCTGCTGCCGCTTAATTTCTTGATCCGCCGGCGCCCCGCCGACCTTGGCCTGCAAGCAGATGGCGACAGCGCCGAGCACGCCGCCGCCGCACTCGCGCGGGGCGACCATATCGTCGACGCAGCCTGGACAAGTACTGAGTGGACTCTCAAGCTCGCGGTGAAGACCGCTCGCTTCTGGTGGATCGCTCTTGCCTACGGCTGCGGGCTCTATTCCTGGTATGCCGTACAGGTCCACCAAACCCGTTATCTGCTGGAGGTGGGCTTTGACGCGGTGACAGCCGGCTGGGCGTTGGGCATCGTAAGCCTTGCGGGCATCCCCGGGCAGATAGGGTTGGGGTGGCTCTCCGACCGCATCGGCCGCGAAATCGTCTGGACGATAGGGTGCGCGGGATTCGTGGTCTGCTACCTCGCCCTGTTGGGCCTGTCGGCGCTACCCGGGCCGTGGCTGCTCGCAGTCATGGTGATCGCTCAAGGCGCAATCGGCTACGGTGTGACGGCGGTCTTTGGCGCCATCCCAGCGGATGTTTTTGAGAGCCCGCACTACGGTCCGATATTCGGTACCCTAAGTCTCACGGCAATCACCGGCGGAGCGCTCGGCCCGTGGGTGACCGGCGCGATCCACGACGCCACCGGCAGCTACGCGCCCGCGTTTTGGCTGGCGATCGCGCTGTCCGCCCTGTCTGCCTTTGCGATCTGGCGCGCTTCGCCCGGGAAGGTACGAAGCGTCGCCGGCCGAATCACTCAGCGACAGCAACCGCCTGCGGCAGGGAGTGGCTCTTGACGTCACCACGGAGCTTGCGCGCATGCTCCTCGAGTTGCCTGCGTGCCGCCAGAAAGGCATCGCGCAGAGCGACATTGACATCCTCGTGGTGAGCGTGATTGGCAACGATGTTGCTGCCCGGCACCGACATGTCCAGGCTCACGATGAAATGCTCGCCATGCGCCTTGTGGTGATGCGGTTTGTCGACCACCACCCGGCAGCCGGTCACATTGGGGTGGAAGCGCTCGAGCTTGTCCACCTTCTCGCGAATGAGTTGCTCCAGAGCAGGGGACACATCCATCCCCCTGAAGTTGATCTGCAGGCTGGTTCGCATCGCCTATCCTTTCGCGCGCACCGCGCAAGGTAGAGAAACAGCGGATCCGGGAACGTTTGCACCCTCATCCTACTGCTATTTACCAAGCTGCGGGTAACCCAGCGTCCGAGGCCGAAGCGCTGATTATCGTGCGATACTTTCGGGTTGATCCCAAAGGCTCATCCTGGCGTCGCGCCTTGCTATCCAGAGCCGGTTGCTCACGCCTGCATCTCTAGAAGCAGGTCCCGCGCGGAGACGGTTTCCCCTGGTTTGACGTGAACAGCCTTGACCAGGCCATCACGCTCCGCGCGAATCTGCGTTTCCATCTTCATGGCCTCCACCGAAACCAGCGGATCGCCCGCCCGAACCGACTGACCAGGCCGGGCAGCGACCGTGACCACCATCCCCGGCATGGGAGCCGCGATGTGCGCAGGATTGCCCGAATCAGCCTGCAATCTGGCCGAGGCGGGTTTCGCCCCTGCCCGATGAACGCGAATCGTTCGCGGTTGCCCGTTCAACTCGAAAAAGACCTTCACGACGCCCTCATCCTCGGCAGGCGCCGTCCCAAGCAGACGAACTACCAGAGACTTGCCCGGGTCGATGTCGATGCTGATCTCCTCGAGTTCGCTCATTCCATAAAAATAGGTCCGGGACGGCAGCACGCTCACATCCCCATAACGCTCCTGCTGCGCTGAGAAATCTGCAAACACCTTGGGATACATCAACCACGAAGCGAGTTCCTTTTCGGTGATCTCGCGACCGGCGGCGTGTGCCGCCTGCTCGCGGGCCGCGCCAAGATCAACCGCAGCAATCCGCTCACCTGGCCTGAAGGGCTTGGGGGGTTCGACGAGCAGCGGGCTCGCGGTATCGCAACGCAGCACCCGGCGTGAGATTTCGCGCGGGAAGCCCTCCGGGGGGAACCCCAGCTCTCCCTTGAACAGCGAAACCACACTCTCGGGGAAAGCGATGTCGCGCTGAGGATCCAACGTATCGGCGACCGACAAGTCGTTTGCCACCATGAAAAGCGCCATATCGCCCACCACCTTGGAGGTCGGAGTGACCTTGACGATATCGCCAAATAACTGATTGACCTCAGCATAGCGCTGGGCCACCTCGGGCCAACGGTGCTCAAGTCCCAGCGCCCGGGCTTGTTCACGCAGATTCGTATACTGGCCACCCGGCATTTCGTGCCGATAAACATCCGCAGTGCCGGATCGGATGTCCGACTCGAAGGGTGCATAGATGCGCCGCACGCCCTCCCAGTAGTGCGATATTGACTGCAGCGACTCCCGGTCAATCCCCGGGTCGCGCTCGCTGCCCTCAAGCGCGGCGACGATCGCGCCGAGGTTAGGCTGCGAGGTGAGCCCGCTCATCGAATCAAACGCTGCATCCACCGCATCAGCGCCGGCTTCGATCGCTGCGAGCACCGAAGCCGCAGCCGCCCCGCTCGTATCGTGCGTGTGGAAATGCACAGGCAGCCCGGTCTCCTCGCGAAGCGCCGCAATCAACTCACGCGCCGCGCGGGGCCGGCACACCCCCGCCATATCCTTGATGCCGATGATGTGGGCCCCGGCGGCCTGAAGTTTTCGTCCGATATCGAGGTAGTACTTGAGGTCATACTTGAAACGGGCGCGGTCGAAGAGATCTGCCGTATAACAGATCGTCCCTTCGCACAGCGCTCCGCTCTCGCGAACCGCGTCCATCGCGACTCGCATGTTGTCAACCCAGTTGAGCGAATCAAAAACACGAAACAGGTCAACGCCGCCCGCCGCCGCCTGGGCTACGAAATGCCGCACCACATTATCGGCGTAGTTGGTGTAGCCGACCGCATTACTGCCGCGCAGCAGCATCTGCAGCAGGATGTTCGGTACCGCCGCACGCAATCGTGCAAGCCGTTCCCACGGGTCTTCGTTTAGAAATCGCATCGCGACATCGAAGGTCGCACCGCCCCAACACTCGAGCGAAAAAAGCTGGGGAAGCATCCGAGCGTAATAGGGCGCGATCGCCAGCATGTCGATCGTGCGCATACGAGTCGCAAACAGCGACTGGTGGGCATCGCGCATCGTCGTATCGGTGAGCAGTACGCGACGGCTCGCCCTCATCCATTCCGAGAACTTTTCGGGCCCGAGTTGAGCGAGGATCTGCTTCGAACCCGGGGGCGCATACACACTCAGGTCGATTCGCTCGCCAGGTCTTGCCACCGGGTTGGCAAGTGCGCGCGTACCCGCTACGGAAAAAGCTGAAGCTTCAGGCGTGAGCGTGCTCGAACCCTGCGCCGCCGCGGCACCACGAGGCCAATGTCGCGGCAGTCCTGTCTGCAGATGTGAGAGGTCGGGGCGCGTGCGCCCCTTAAGATCCGGGTGACCGTTGACGGTGACTTCCCCAACATAGGCCAGCAGGCGACTCGCCCGGTCGCGGCGCTTGCGAAAGTTGAACAGCTCGGGGGCCGTGTCGATGAAACGAGTCGTGACTGTTCCATCGATGAATTTTTGATGGTTGATGACATTCTCAACAAACTGCAGATTAGTCGCCACGCCCCGGATCCGAAATTCTCGCAAGCCTCGGTCCATGCGGCGTATGGCTTCGAGCGCAGACGGCGCCCATGCGGTCACCTTAACTAGCAGCGAGTCGTAGTAAGGGGTGATGACTGCCCCCGTATAAGCGGTCCCGCCGTCCAGCCGTAACCCGAATCCGGCCGCACTGCGGTAGGCCTGAATGCGGCCATAGTCCGGCGTAAAGCCGTTCTCGGGGTCCTCCGTGGTCAAGCGGCATTGCAAAGCATGGCCGTTCAGACGTATCTGCGACTGCTCGGGCACAGGGCATTGCGCGCCGCCGATCTGCGCACCCTGAGCAATGGCAATCTGGGACTTCACGATGTCTATGCCAGTCACCATCTCGGTCACGGTGTGTTCGACCTGGATGCGGGGGTTGACCTCGATGAAGTAGAAACGCCCCGTATCGGCATCCATCAGGAATTCGACCGTACCGGCATTGACATAGCTGACCGCTCGCGCGAGCCTGAGCGCCGACTCGCAGAGTTCGCTGCGGCGCCCCTCATCCAGATAAGGTGCCGGGGCGCGCTCAACGACTTTTTGGTTACGACGCTGGACCGAGCAGTCTCTTTCAAAGAGATGGACCAGATTACCGTGCGTGTCACCGATTATCTGAACTTCAACATGGCGGGCGTTGCGTACCAGCTTTTCAAGGTAGACCTCGTCATTGCCGAACGCAGACAGCGCCTCCCGACGGGCGACCTCGAGCTGCGCCGCAAGATCCTCCGGTCCCTCTATCACCCGCATGCCGCGACCGCCACCGCCCCAACTGGCCTTGAGCATCAGCGGATAGCCCAGGTCTGCCGCGAGCGCCTCCGCCTGCGCAAGTTGAGGCGGCAGGGGCCCGGTTGCGGGCATCACCGGGACTCCAGCCTGCTGCGCAGCTTCGCGCGCGGCGACCTTGTTACCCAGCGTCGTCATCGCCTCAGGCGTCGGACCTATGAACACCAAGCCAGCTGCGCTACAGGCCCGGGCAAACTCCGGATTTTCGGACAGGAACCCATAGCCCGGATGGATGGCGTCAACGCCAGCCTCTCGCGCAATCCTTATGATGTCGGGGATATCCAGATAAGCCTGCAAGGGCTTGCGGCCCTCACCCACCTGGTAGCTTTCATCCGCCTTGAAACGATGCAGCGCAAACCTGTCCTCATGCGAGTAGATCGCAACGGTTCGCAGACCCATCTCTGCGGCGGCCCGCATCACGCGGATGGCGATCTCAGAGCGGTTCGCAACGAGCAGGGATTGGATCCGGCGCATGATTCGTCTCGCCTCAAAAGAGGTAGAAAATTTTCGTGACTACCCCTCGAATGATGCGCTGCAACATGGCGCGGCGCAAGCCAGCGCCGGGCTCCTCCCGCATGTATGCCCTCGCATTCAGCCTGCTCCTCGCCCTGCAGGCCTGCGGCGGCGGGTCATCCCCGTCGCCCGCACCGACCCCGGTTGATCCAGGTGGCGCACCGGGACCGGTTTTACCGGGCTGCAGCCTCAGCTATCCGGTTGCGGGCTCCGCCTCAAAACCTGGCGTCCCGGACCCTAAACTAGGTGAACAATGGCACCTGCAGAGCGCGACCTCGTCCAGCGAGGGGATAGGCGCGAGCGCTGCCTGGGCACTGGGTGCAACGGGAGACGGCATTCGCGTCGCGATAATCGACGGGCCGATCGACACAACGCACGAGGACTACGCCGCTAACGCGGCGGCAGGAGGCGTCTACGACTATCGGTTGCGGAGCGCGAGCGCGCCCCTACCCTGCACGAGCAACGAGTCGCACGGCACTGCGGTCGCCGGAATCATTGCCGCAGTGCGAAACAACGGGCTAGGAGGCGCCGGCGTCGCGCCGTCTGCCAAGCTTGCCTTCTACAACCCGATCTCGACCGACAAGGCTGCCGACGTCGCTGATATCGCTGATGCGCTGGGGCGCGACTCGACCGTCAATGACATTTACCACAGCAGTTGGGGATCGCCCGACAACGGCCAGCTACACACCGTAACCACCGCGATCGAAACCGCGGTGAGCAACGGGCTCCTGGGCGGCCGTAATGGTCTGGGGGCGCTCTACGTCTTTGCGGCTGGCAACGGCGGTTGCCTGCGTGGGGGGGCCTGCACTAACCGCGACATGGCTGCCTTCGATGGCTACCTCAATCTGCCGGGCGTGATCCCGGTATGCGCGGTTAACCGCGCGGGCGCGCTGCCCTCGACGGGCGAGGAGGGCGAAAATCTGCTGGTTTGCGGTCTCGCGGGCGGCGGGCAGAAACCGCAGATCACCACGACCTCCGTCCAGCACGCCTACCGCGCAGACTTCGACGGTACTTCGGCCGCCGCGCCGATGGTCTCGGGCGTGATTGCCCTCATGCTCTCGGCGCGGCCGACGCTAAGCTGGCGCGATGTCCGGCTGATCCTCGCCGCCACCGCGAGGGAAAACCAACCCGCCGATACTTCGTGGGAATCGACCGCCTTGCCGCGCTGGGGATTACCTGGGGTGATGAAACGCTTCAGCCGGAAGTTCGGCTTTGGCGTTGTCGATGCCGAAGCGGCAGTGCGGGCTGCCCGAGAGTGGACCTCAGTCGGGGCGACGGGCAGTCTGAAGCAATGCAGCCTCGAGAGTAATCGGGTGATCATGATTGCCGATCCCGTCGATGAGTCGATTCTCTGGCAGAGCGACTCGCTCGAATTCACCGCCCAACAGTGTGGATTCGACCTGATCGAGACCGTCGAGGTGCGACTCACCGCCGAGCATCAATACTCGGGCGATCTGCGCGTGCGCCTGTTAAGCCCCAGCCTCAGGGCAAGCCAACTGGCCGACGAACGCACCTGCCTGGACAGTCGGCGCAGCGCCGACGACTGCAGACCCTTCCAGAACTGGCGTCTCACGAGCAACCGACACGTCAACGAATCGCCCGCGGGCGCTTGGACGCTGCAGGTTGCCGATGCCGTACCGGGCAAGACTGGCCGCTTGACCGGATGGTCCATCAAACTCTCGGGGCGCTCCTCGCGGCCATGAAAAAACCGCAGCGGGATGTGTTCCCGGCTGCGGTTTTTCTCAAGACGCCGGCCCAGTTCAGGCCGGTATCAACGGGATATCAAACCCGGGTGAAAGGCAGACTGCGCTGGCGTGCTGCGCCCAACGTCGACATGGCGTTGGCGATCGCCGGTGCAATGGGGGGTACACCCACCTCGCCGATCCCGCCAGGATGATTGTCGGTAACGATCACCTTGACGTCGATGAGCGGTGTCTCGTTCGCGCGCAGGATGCGGTAGCGGTCCAGGTTGGTCTCCTGGGCCACGCCAGCCTTGAAGGTCATACGCTCATGGAGCGCCGCCGACAGGCCGTAGATCACCGAGCCTTCGATCTGAGCCCGGACATTGCGCGGTTGAAGCGCAACACCACAGTCCACTGCTGCCCAGACCTGGTGGACCACCGGCATGCCATTGGCCATCGATACCTCGACCACGAGGCCGCACATGGTATTCCACGCATCCGAGAAAGCGACCCCTAGCGCGCGTCCCGCCGGTCTGGGCTTTCCCCATCCGGACATCGAGGCCACTTCGCGCATGACTGCGGCCCCCCTGGGGTTCTTATCTAACATCCGGATGCGGTACTCGATCGGATCAACCCCGACGCCCCGAGCCACCTCATCAATGAGCGTTTCGATGGCAAATTTGGTGTAGCCGGGGCCGACCGCCCGCCAGAAACCCGCATTGATGCCACGCTGCTCGATCATGAACTGCACATGATGATCCGGAATCGAGTAGGTGATCTCGGCGCCCTCCATAACCGGGGCATCCTTGCCGCCAGCGGCCTTGAACGCTGCAGGCACCACGCGGGCGTAGATGCCTTCGGACACCACGCGATGCAGCAGCCCGACAATCCTGCCCTGTGCATCGACCCCGGCAACGAGATGCTGCGCCGTCATCGGGCGGAACTTGTCGTGAACGATATCGTCCTCGCGCGTCCACATCACCTGAACCGGCGTCCCAGGCATAGCCTTGGCAACCAGTGCCGCATCGACCGCGAAGTCAGGCTCGACCCGACGGCCATAGCCGCCCCCGAGCAACGTGATGTTGGCCTTGATATTTTCGGGCTTGAACCCAGCCGCGCCGCCGACAGCGCCGATGATGAACGAGGCCGACTGCGCCGGCGCCCAAAGCTCGATCTGCTCCCCGCGAACAACTGCGGTGCAGTTCATCGGTTCAAGACAGATGTGGGAGACGATTTCCGATGTGTATGTCGCAGCGAAGGTCCTGGTGGCGCCAGCGATAGCCTTGCCCGCATCACCGTCCTTGATGAAGTCGACCCCGGCGTCATCGAGCTTGCGCGCACGCGACACATACTCGGCAAGTACCTTGTCCGAGTCATGCTGACGAGCCTTGGAGGTGGTGGTCCACTCCACCTTGAGCGTGTCGCGCGCTTTGCGCGCGGTGTGCCAGGAGTCGGCCACGACCGCGACTCCGTAGGGCAGTCGCACAACCTGTCGCACTCCCGCCATGCCGCGCGCCGCGGTATCGTCGACGCTTGACGGCGTCTCGCCGTGCACCGGTGCCCGCAGCACGGAGGCATACAGCATGCCGGGCAGGCGCTGATCGACGCCAAACTTAGCTGTACCGTTGCTTTTCGATGCGACATCAACCCGGGCGATATCGGTACCGATGATCTTGAAAGCGCTCATCGGGCGAAGCTCGCTCTTGTCCACCTTGGGCAGTTCGTCGGGCGCTTTGGCGACCGCCGCGATCTGCCCGTAGGTCATCCGCTTACCCGAGCTGTGAATCACCTGGCTTGATTCGGTCCGGCACTCGGCAGCTGGTACACCCATCGCCGACGCACCCGCGGCAAGAACAACCTTGCGAGCCTGCAGCCCGGCAAGTCGGATGGGCTCGTAGTAGCCCTGAACCGTCCGCGAGGCGCCCGTGGTCATCCCTCCGCCAAAACGCGGATTGCCGAACAGCTTGGCGTTGGAGGGCGCCTGCACCACGCGTACCGATTTCCAGTCGAGATCGAGTTCTTCGGCGAGCAGCATGGGCATCGCGGTCATCGTCCCCTGGCCCATTTCAGCAGCGGGTGACATCAGCGTCACCGTGCCGTCTGTCGCGATATTGACCCATGCGTTGGGCGCATAAGCACCCGCACCCTGCGCCTGCGCCTGGGCAAGTTCGGAACCCGAGAGTCCGAATGAGACCCCGATCGCAAGTGAACCCGACCCGACCAGAAAACTGCGGCGGGAAATCTGAAGGGTCTGACTCATGCCTTGCCTCCGGTGAGCGTTTTTTGCGCGCTGGCGACCGCCTCGGCGATCTGGTTATAGGTGCCGCAGCGGCAGAGGTTGCCGCTCATACCATCAAGAATTTCAGTACGCGAGAGCGGTTTCTTGGCAGTGCCAAGGAGATGCGCGGCCGCCATGAGTTGACCCGACTGACAGTAGCCGCACTGCGGCGCCTGAGCCTGATTCCAGGCCTGCTCGAGCGCCTTGCCCGCGCTGGTCTGCATCAGACCTTCGACCGTCGTGACGTTCTTGCCCGCTGCCGCAGATAAGGGCATGACGCAGGCCCTTGTGGGCTGTCCGTCAAGATGAACGGTACAGGCGCCGCACTGCGCTATCCCGCAGCCATACTTTGTGCCGGTAAGGTTGAGCTTTTCCCTGATCGCCCACAACAGCGGCGTATCGGGCGGGGCGTCGATCGACACCTTCTGGTTGTTGACAGTCAGCTGGATCATACGGTGTCTCCGTGGATGAAAACTCTAGGATTTCGGCGAACTTTACGGGTTACAGACGGCGATCGCCGCAAAGACGGACGCCGGGCGGGGAATTGGCCCCGCCGCTGCCGCCGCGCGGCAGCCGTGCCGACTCGGTTCGCGATGATAGGCAGGCGGAGCCCGCCTTGTAAACTCGTGTCATCGACGCCGGTCAAGCGTGCAACACCGGCGCTGGGTGTCAGCGATTCCGGAGCTGTTTGCCATTCGATACGCGCATTCAGCACCAGCACCTTGATTCTGCGGGAGCGGACATGAATTTCGCCTACCTGACCCACCCCGACTGTGCCGCCCATGAAATGGGCGCCTACCACCCTGAGTCGCCGCAACGGGTCGCAGCGATCCACGAACGGCTGCTCGCCGCCGGTCTGCTCGAGCACACTCTCCAACCGGAACCGCCGCTCGCGACCGCCGCCCAGATCGAACGGGCGCATCACCCCCGGCTGATCCGTACCCTGCAGGCATCCGCGCCCTCATCCGGCTATGCGGCGATCGATCCGGACACCACCATGAATCCCCATACCTGGCGCGCTGCGCTGCGCGCGGCCGGCGCTGCAGTACTCGCCACCGAACTGATCTGTACTGGCAAGGTCGATCGGGCCTTCTGCAACGTCCGGCCGCCCGGGCATCATGCGACCCACTCGTCAGCCATGGGATTCTGTTTCCTCAATAATGCCGCGGTCGGCATCCACCATGCGCTCGAGGTCATGGGCGTCGAGCGTGTCGCACTTGCCGACTTCGACGTCCATCACGGCAATGGCAGCGAGGACATCTTCGCCGGTGACGATCGGGTCCTGATGCTTTCGACCTTCCAGTCGCCTCTCTATCCCCACAGCGGCGAAACGCCTCGCGGCGACAACATGATCAATGTCGCTCTCGCGCCCTACAGCGACGGAGCAGCCTTCAGGTCCGCGGTGGAGCGGTACTGGGTCGGCGCATTTCAAAGCTTTCGTCCGCAGTTGTTGTTCATCTCGGCGGGCTTTGACGCGCACCGCGAAGACGATATCAGCCAATTGCGCTGGGATGACTCGGACTACGCGTGGGTGACTCGCAGGCTATCAGCTCTCGCGGATCAATACTGCGGGGGCAGAATTATTTCCACGCTTGAGGGCGGCTACGCGCTGCCGGCGCTCGCGCGGTCGGCGCAAGCCCACGTACGCGAGCTCATGAGGCTAACTGCCTGAGTTGCTTCCGCGACTCAGGCCGACCGATGATAACCGGTCACGCGTTCAACCTCCTCGCGAGAGCCAAGGATGACCGAGACCCGCTCATGAAGCCTGACAGGCACGATATCCAAAATTGCCTGCACACCATTGGTCGCCGCGCCGCCCGCCTGTTCCATGAGCAACGCCATGGGATTGGCTTCGTACATGAGCCGCAACTTGCCCGGTTTGTCCGGCTCGCGGCGATCTCGCGGATACATAAAGATGCCACCTCGCGTCATGATCCGGTGCACGTCGGCGACCATTGAGGCAATCCAGCGCATGTTGAAATCGACTGCCCGCGGCCCATCCTTACCCGCAAGCAGCTCATCGATGTATCGGCGAACCGGCGGCTCCCAGTGCCTGGCGTTTGACGCATTGATGGCAAACTCGCGCGTTTGAGCAGGCACGGTGATCCGGTCGCGAACCATCCACCAGGCACCACTGTCCGGGTCAAGGGTAAAGGAAGCGACGCCATCACCCACAGTCAGCACCAGGATCGTGGAGGGACCGTAGACCACGTAGCCCGCAGCAACCTGCCTGCGCCCCGGCTGAAGGAAAGCCTCTGCATCGATATCGGCCGAATGTGTCGCCGGCGCAGGAAGCACCGAAAAAATTGTCCCGATCGAGACGTTGACATCGATATTCGACGAACCGTCGAGCGGATCGAACAGCAGGAGATACTCGCCTCGCGGCTCGCCGGCGGGAATCGGCCAGGGGTCATCCATCTCCTCGGAGGCCATCGCAGCGAGGCTGCCGCCCCGGCAATTGGCCTCAAGCATCATGTCATTGGCGATGACATCCAATTTTTGTTGCGCTTCGCCCTGTACATTGGAGCTTCCTGCGGCACCCAGCACGCCGCCCAGTGCGCCGCGTGATACCGATGCAGCGATACCGGCACAGGCCTGGGCGCAATTTTCGATCAACCGCCTGAGTGAATCGTTGACCGATGAGCGCTCGCTTGCCTTGCCGAGCAGATATTGACTGAGACTTACTCGCTCCATATTGACACTCTCCAGAATCGTAGGGCATCGGCCAAACGGGGGCTGACTCGCGCGGACAGACCGAAATTTTATCCAGACGGAACCGTCCCCGGCCTACGCCTCGCCGGCGGCGAAAGCCCCGAGAGCCTTGCCGACGATCTCGGCGACGTCCCCGGACAATCCGGCATGCCCAGCGACCCGCTCCAAGGCCGCGCGCATCAATTGACGGCGCGCTGCATCAAACCGCAACCACCGATCGAGCGCGCGGGCGAGCCTTGCCGCAACCTGAGGGTTGAGCGCGTCTATCGCTATAACCTGCTCGGCCCAAAAGTCGTAGCCCGATCCGTCGGCTGCGTGAAATTCGGCAAGATTACCGGTACAAAATGCAGTGATCAGAGCGCGAACCTTGTTGGGGTTTCGAATTGAAAACGCAGAGTGGTTCATCAGCTCGCGAACCCGATCCACGACTCGCGCCTGGCCGGGCAACCGCATAGCTGTCGCCTGCATTGTGAACCACTTGTCCATCACCAACGGCTCATTTGCGTACTCTCGCTCAAAGCTTGCGAGCGCCGCAGACGCAGCGTCACCTCCCGCCCGCACCAGACAAGCAAGCGCCGCCGCCTGGTCGGTCATATTGTCGGCCGACTCAAACTGTCGCGAGGCAGCATGGATCGCCGCCGGCGACGAGGACTCTATCCACCAACCCAGGGCCGCGTTGCGTAATGCGCGACGCCCGGCAGCGGCGAGGTCAACCGACCATGGCCCGTCACTTTGCATTGCAGAAACAAGCCCGGACCAGTCGGTGAGCAGCGCCTGAGCCACCTCCTTTCTGAGCGCAAGTCGCACCATCCGCAGCGCGGCAGGGTCAACCGCGTCGAGTTGCTCGGCGATGAAATTCTCAGAGGGAAAGCTGATGAGGCATTCCTTGAAGGCGGGATCAAGACTGGTGTCCGCGAGAACGCGCCCGATCGCACGGATCAGCGGCACTGCTGCGTTAATGGGTGCGGCCCCAGCCAACGCGGCGCGTACGGCGCGCAGCATCAGCTGTTGACCGGCTTCCCAGCGGTTGAAGGGATCACTGTCGTGCGCGGCAAGCAGCAAAAGCGCCTCATCATCCCAGTCGTATTCGACAATGACAGGGGCGGAAAACCCGCGCGCGAGCGACGGCACGGGTCTTCGCGCGATGCCTGCGAACCTAAGTTTCAGATCGTCCTGCCTCATATCGATCAATACCGAACCATCCTCCAACCTCCGCAGGCATGCGTCGGTCGCCGGGTCCGCGGCCACGACCGGGACCTGCGCGCCATCGGGCGCGAGCAGCCCGAAAGAAAAAGGGATCTGCAGGGGCAGCTTTTCCGCTTGCCCAGGCGTCGGCGGGGTGTTCTGGGAAAGATGTATTTCGCACACCTGCGCCCGCGGGTCATACCGCAGTTGTACGCGTACCCGCGGCGTGCCCGCCTGGGAGTACCAGCGAGCAAACTGATCCAGATCGAGTGCATTCGCATCGGCGATTGCTGTGATGAAATCATCACAGGTGACCGCCTGCCCGTCATGCCTGGCAAAGTAGAGGTCCATGCCCCGGCGAAACCCTTCGCGTCCGGCAAAGGTCTGGAGCATCCTGATCACCTCAGCGCCTTTTTCGTAGACGGTCAGCGTGTAAAAATTGTTGATCTCCTGATAAGAATCCGGCCGGATCGGATGCGCCATCGGTCCCGCATCCTCTGCAAACTGGGCAGTTCGAAGAACCCTCACGTCGCTGATGCGCTTGACAGCACGGGCGCTCGCCGCCTGGGCCAGGCTCTCGCACTGCTCGGCCATCATGTCAGCGGAAAATTCCTGGTCCCTGAAAACCGTCAGCCCTTCTTTGAGAGTGAGTTGAAACCAGTCTCGGCAGGTGACGCGATTGCCGGTCCAGTTATGGAAATACTCATGTGCAACGACTGACTCCACGCCGGCAAAATCCTGATCGGTCGCCAGTCTGGGGTGCGCAAACACATAGCGGGTATTGAAGATATTGAGGCCCTTGTTCTCCATCGCGCCCATGTTGAAGTCGCCGACCGCAACGATCATGAACCGGTCAAGATCGAGTTCCAGGCCGTAGCGCTCCTCGTCCCAGCGGATCGCACGTTCGAGCGATCGCAGCGCATACCCTGTCTTGTCCTCATTGCCAGGTTCAACCCAAACCTGCAGAAGCGCGGGCTTGCCGGATCGACGCATGAAGCTCGATTCGGTCACCGCGAGGCGTCCGGCAACCAGCGCAAACAGGTAGCTCGGTTTGGGAAAGGGATCCTCCCATTCGGTCCAGTGCCACCCGTCCTTCGCCGGGCCCGACTCCGGGCGCTGGCCGTCGCAACTGCCCTCGGCTACCAGATTTCCGTTCGACAGAAGAACCGGAAACAACCTGCGATCAGCCCGAAGAACCACCCGGTATCGGGCCATCACATCGGGGCGATCCGGAAAAAAGGTTATCCGCCGAAAGCCCTGCGCCTCACATTGCGTATAAAAGTTCCCGTTAGAGACATAAAGACCGCTCAGAGCGGTGTTCTGGTCGGGGGCGATGCGCACAAGGGTCTCAAGCGCGCAGCGATCGCTATCGACCTCGATGCGAAGACCGGTTTCACTCAGTTCGAATTCGCCACCCCGAAGCGTCCGGCCGTCGATCCTGAGCTCGAGCAGATCGAGCGATTCGCCGTCCAACTCGATCGGCGCGGCAGCTGGCGCATCGGGACTGCGCTTCAAATTCAGACGAGATCGCACCAGCGTCTTTTGGGGATCGAGGTCCAGCATCAGCTCGACCGATTCGACACGCCAATCCGACGGTCGGTAATCAAGTCGTCGAATGAGACGCGCTTCTTCGGTACGCATGGCGAGACTCCCGGCAATCGGCCCGAGGCGATTGCAAAAGGGACGAGGAACGCTCCATTTTAGGCGTACCCCGTCCAGGAAGCGCTGGACACCTTGCGCGGCCCGGGTCAACATCAAGCCAGGAACCCACGATTCGGAGAATCCGATGCTCAAGCTTTCCCTGCCGCCAATGAAACAGGTGCTCGCATTGCTATCGGCCCTGCTCGGCCTTGCGACTCTGACGCCCCAGGCGGGTGCGCAGACGTGGCCAAGTCGACCCGTGAAAATCATCGCAAATTTTCCCGCGGGTGGGCCGCTCGACATTCTTGCCCGGCAGACTGCAGCCTCGCTCACCACAAAACTGGGACAAGCTTTTGCGGTTGAAAATATCACTGGCGCTGCCGGTGAAATCGGAGCAGGGGCCGTGCTGCGCGCGCAACCCGACGGCCACACGCTGCTGATGAGTATCGATGCTCCGTTCACCATCGCCCGAGCCATGCGACCCCAGGGCGGTAGCCGCCTGGATGACTACGCCTGGGTGTGTCTGATGGGAACAAGCGGGCTCACAGTCGCCGTACACCCGTCGACGGGAGCGAAAACACTCACCGAACTCATAGCTATCGGGCGCAACCGTGAACTGAACTTTTCAACGGCCGGTCCGGGCAGCCCGGGCCACCTCGCTGCGATGATTCTGGCCGACGCGGCCGGAGTCAAGGCAACGGCTGTGCACTACCGCGGTAACGCACCTGCCGTCACCGCCCTCGTCGGCGGAGAAGTCCACGCCGGAATCCTCAGCAGCCCGGGCGTACTGCCGCACATCAAGGCGGGCAGATTGCAGGGTCTCGCGATCGCCGCGGCTGCGCGCTCCGAATTGCTACCCGAACTGCCGACGGTCGCAGAGCAAGGCTTCGCCTCGCTTGCGCAGGAGACCTACTATGTCGTCGCGTTTCCAGCCAAGACGCCTGCCTCGATCGTCGCGAGTCTTGCCGAAGCGATCCAGGCGAGCCTCTCCGAGCCAGAGAGCCGTCAACGGCTTGGATCCCTCGACATCACGGCAGGATTTCGGGATGGCGCATACGCCGAGAAAGTCATGCAGCAGACTCTTGAACGATATTCACGCGTCGTCAAGGCAACAGGCATGCAGGCTGATCGCTAAGCCGCGTGTTCGCGTTGAGGAATGGTGATGAAGTACGCACAAAAAGTTCTCATCGCGGGTGCCGGCATCGGTGGGCTGACCGCCGCTGCATCGATGCTGCAGCGAGGCATCGACGTCGAAGTCTTCGAGCAGGCAACCGAACTCAAAGAGGTCGGCGCGGGAGTGCAACTCGCTGCGAACGGCACGCGGGTCCTCTACGCACTGGGCATCGGTGAGTCCTTGAAGGCTCTTTCGTGCGAAGCGCAAGGAAAGGAGATCCGCCACTGGCAGACAGGCGAAACATGGAAGCTATTCGACCTGGGACCGGTATCCATTGAACGCTTCGGTTTTCCTTATTTCACAGTCTACCGCCCCGACCTCCTGAAGGTTCTTGCCGATGAGGTGCGCCGTTTGAAGCCCGACGCAATCCGGCTCGGCGCGCGCATCACGGGATTCGAGCAGGACGCAGACGGGGTGATGCTCAAACTCGAGTCCAGGGAAATCGCACACGGCAGCGCCCTGATTGGCGCCGATGGCGTGCACTCGAGAGTTCGGCAGGAGCTCTTCGGCGCCGACCGCGCGCAATTCAGCGGAGTGGTCGCGTGGCGTGCGGTGGTGCCGATGGAGAGACTCCCTGCCCATATGATTCGCCGCGTAGGATCGAACTGGGTTGGACCGGGTGGACATATCGTTCACTATCCGCTTCGAAGCGGCAGCCTGATGAACTTCGTGGGAGCGCTGGAGCGCTCCGACTGGCAGGTTGAGTCGTGGAGTTTCCAGGGCCGGCGGGAAGACCTGGCGGCCGACTTCGCCGGATGGCACCCCGACATCCAATCCTTCATCAGCGTCATCGATACGCCCAACAAATGGGCGCTTATGCTTCGGCCGCCGCTCGAACGCTGGACAGTCGGCCGGGTCACACTCATGGGCGATGCCGCGCACTCGATGTTTCCGTTCCTCGCGCAGGGCGCCATCATGGCGATCGAGGATGGCTACATGCTCGCGCGGTCTCTTGCACGCTTCG
Source organism: uncultured Bordetella sp. (assembly GCA_964654745.1). GTDB lineage: Bacteria > Pseudomonadota > Gammaproteobacteria > Burkholderiales > Burkholderiaceae_E > SYIM01. Next base: position 21,022 of record CAZZKA010000022.1, read on the forward strand.
AGACCGTCGAAGCGCTGCAACGATTTGAGAGCGCGCGGCTGCGCCGCACAACCCGCGTCGTCGAGGGTTCAGCCGCTAACATTCATCGGTTTCACAACCGGGTTCTGGCCGATCCCGTCGCTGGCCGCGAGTTCATCGAGCGCGAATGGGCTGGCAACCGGATCTCGGATCGCTATGACTGGTTGTTCCGCTACGATGCAACCACCGAGGAGATCTGATTGATGAAACGCTTCGTCGCCTGCCTGCTGGTCTCGACGGCCTGTCTGGCTACCGCGCAGGACTACCCATCGCGTACAGTCCAACTGATCGTCCCCTTCCCTCCGGGCGGTCCGACCGACATCGTCGGCCGCCTCGTCGCGCAGAAACTATCCGAAGGATTGGGACGGCAGGTGGTGGTTGAAAACCGTGCCGGGGCCGGAGGTACGGTTGGTTCGGCCGCAGCCGCCAAGGCGAGTCCCGACGGGTATACGCTGCTTTATGGGAGCACGAGCACGCTGGCGATTGCTCCAGGCCTCTACAGAACGCTCGCCTACGATCCCCGCTCGAGCTTCGTTCCCGTCAGCCTGGTTTCGCGCGGAGCGATCGTGGTGGCGGTGCACAGCGCCGTTCCCGCATCAACGCTTGCAGAGTTCATCGCCGAGGCCAAGCGCGCGCCTGGCAAACTCGCCTATGCCTCCGCCGGCAGCGGTACGCCTCCCCATTTGTCGGCGGAGTTTTTCAAGTCGGTCGCAGGCATCGATCTGCTGCATATTCCCTACAAGGGAGGCGCGCAGGCGCTAAACGACGTCGCTTCAGGTCAAGCGCAGGTCATCTTCGAAGGGCTGGTGACCATCGCGCCGCAGGCGCGCGCCGGGAGGGTCCGGGCGCTCGCCATCACCGGAACTGGACGCGACCCCGGACTGCCCGATGTGCCGACCTTTGCAGAAGCCGGGCTGCCTGGTTTCGACGCCTACTTTTGGAGCGGCCTGGTCGCGCCGGCGGGTACTCCCCCTGCGGTCATCTCCCGGCTCAACGCGGCGCTCGTGAGCGGCATGTTCGTCGGCATGGCGACCGGCGC
>CAZZKA010000023.1:0-21922 GCA_964654745.1 uncultured Bordetella sp.
CAGCAGAGCGCCTCGAGAGAGGACTCGAAATCAAAAGGGTCAGCATTCATCGCCATTTAGTTTAGCGCGTTCAATTCAAGAACCCAAATAGCCAGCCACAGCCGTCGACCGATCCAACCGTATCGCGCTAGGCCGCCCGGGCGCTCCGCACCAGACCCGTCCCGATCATGGAATCGCGGCTCACGAGCTCAGCGAGCGCGGCCTCGTTGAGGGTTTCGGTTCCGCGCGGACGCTCGGGAATAACCAGGTATCGAAGATCCGCAGTACTGTCGACAACCCGGATTTCGGTCTTATCCGGAAGACTCACACCGAACTCCTCGAGCACCGTCCTGGGCTCGCGAACGACCCTTGCCCGATATTCGCGGCTTTTGTACCAGGCGGGCGGAATACCCAAAATCATGCGCGGGTAACACGAGCACAGCGTACAGACCACGACATGGTGGACACCTGCGCCGTTTTCGAGGACAACCAGCTCAGGAGTATTGCTGACATCGATACCCATCGCCGTGATCGTCGGCTTGGGATTCTCGAGCAGATCCCGGCGGAACTTCTCATCGGTCCACGCCTTAGCGACGATACGCGCACCCAAGGCCGGCGTTTTGGACTCCTGTTTTTCTATCTGCCGCTGGATGTCCGCCGCGCTGAAGATCCCGGCCTCGGTCAGCAACTCACGCAGCGCCTGCTCAAGCAAATGAAACTCGGTAAAAGAGTCATGATCCTCGATCGGTTCGTGAGGGTGCGGATCATGAGGGTCATGACCATGGGCATGTTGATGGTCGTGGTCGTGGTCGTGGTGGTGCTTTCCGCTCATCTCCCGTCTCCTTCGGTCTGCGCTTCTACAGACTCGAGCCAGTGCTCATAGATATCTGCCTCAAGGGTATCGCCTGGATTGGGATAGCCGTCCCACAATTCCGACTGCCTGAACCGAATACGATACAGACGCTTAGTTGGCAGACCGGGGCGGTGGTAGGCGAGTTGCTCGGGATTGCGCCATGCCCCCGCCAATTCGACGACCTCACCGATCTTGCCTTTCAGGTAGAGCGGTGTCCGGCAGTGCCCTGCGATGGAATGGCTAAGGACGCGGACCCGGGTTCCTTGCGGCAACATCTTCAACGTCCTTCCTTAACTGCACGCCCGGCACGAATCCTCTGCATGCGCGCTTCGATTTGCTCCTCGGTCAGCACCGCTTGCTCTATCAGCAGCTGGCGTACCGCCTTGACCCATCTGTCGTAGTAGGGAAGGCCCTCGTATTCGAGACGGGAATAATTTTCGATGGCGCGGCGAAGTGCATCCACCTTGAACGCGCCACACTCCGGGTGAGTGAGCAGCATGAGCATAGCGTCCACCCTCATTTCATAAAGGGTCCTCGGGTGCTCGTGCTGATCGATCGGCCCCAAAGCCAGTCCCCCCAGATCGTGCTGGCGTCGAGCTTCACCAACGGTGGATGATTTTGGATCGCTCATCGATCGCTCTCCTCAAAAGTCAGGCAGTGCTCTTCAGGCAGACAGACCGCAACAACATCGCCTCGGCGAACCGCCATCGCCTCCGAGGCCACATCTGCGCTCAGTACGACAGGGGCACCGTCAGGCCCACGAGCCTGGGTTTGCAGAATGACTTCGGCCGTCGCGCCACGATAGATCAGATCCGTGACGCTTGCAGAAAATTCTCCGAGCAGTGGATCGGGCTCGCCATAACGGATTTGAACATGTTCGGGTCGGACGCCAAGCGTTATCGGCCCCCCGGGCGTCGAAGCGGCCAGCCGGGCGGCGCCTTGTGCGCGCATTCGAGTTCCGAATGGCGTTGAAAACTCCGGTCGTCCGCGATCTCCCAGGGCCGTCACGGACAAAAAATTGGCTCGGCCAAGGAAAGCCATGACATCGGCGCGCGGCGGTCGTCGGTACAGAGTGCCTGGCGCGTCGATGGCGGCGATCTGGCCTGAAAACATGACGGCCACCCGATCAGAAAGCGACAGGGCCTCCTCCTGATCATGAGTCACGATCAGAGTGGTGATGCCGAGATCACGCTGCAGGCGTTTGAGTTCAACCTGCATGCCATCTCGAAGCTTTCGGTCGAGCGCGCCAAGCGGTTCATCGAGCAGCAGGACATCAGGCTCGATCACGATTGCCCGGGCTAACGCAACGCGCTGACGCTGACCGCCGGACAATTCGGCCGGATATCTACCCCCGAGTCCCGACAACCTGACGCGGTCAAGCGCCTCCTCGACTCGGCGATGAACGTCCGCCTTTGAAGCCCCTCGCATGCGCAGCCCATAGCCCACATTTTCAGTGACCGACATATGCGGAAAGAGCGCATAGTCCTGGAAAACCAATCCGACATTACGCTGGTGCGGCGGCCGATCATCGATCGGGCTCGCCCCAAAGCGAATCTGACCTCGGTCGGCGCGGACAAAGCCTGCGATCGCCCTCAGCGTAGTGGTTTTGCCGCACCCCGACGGGCCCAGCAGAGCAACGCACTCCCCCTGCGCAAGCTTGAGCGAAACGCCATTCAAAACCGCATTGCCGCCTAGCGACAGGTATAGATCATCAATCTCGACGCTTGCCACCTGAATTGGCCTCCGATGCGACCGACAGCGAAATAATGCTCCACCGGCGTTCTGTCCAAATGATCACCAGACTCAACAGCACCGTGTAGAGCGTCGAAAAAGCCGCCGGTGTGGGGTCGAAGTTTTGACTGATGTAGTTGAAGACCTCGATCGGAAGCGTGGTGATTGCCCCCCGAACGAGAAAGATGCTGATCGGATAGTTGTCAAAGCTGATCAGAAACGCGAACAGGAAGCCGCTGACCAGCCCAGGCTTCATCTGCGGAAGCGTCACGGTAAGAAACGCTTTCCACGGGTTGGCACCAAGACTTGCCGCCGCTTCTTCCAGGGAGGGGTTGGACAGTGACAAGGAGGCGACCAGCGTTCGTACCGGGTAGGCCACCACCAGAACCAGGTGGCCGATCAGCAGGCTGTACCAGGTGAAGGAGATCCCCAGCCAGATGAAGAATTGAATCAACGCAATGCCCAGGGCGACGATCGGGACAGCGACCGGCGAGGTAATAAAGGCTCCGATCAAGGCCTTGCCAGGCATGGGCAGCCGAACGAGGCACAGTGCGATACCCGTGGCAAGGATGGTCGCGATAATTCCTGCCGCCAGAGCGATCACGAAGCTGTAGAGCACAGCCGGCCCAACGCGGTGAATCTCCCCGATGTGCGCATACCAGCGCAAGGACCAACCCGAAGGGGGAAACTCGATCAGCTCGCCCGCCCCGAAACTCACCACGGTCGTGAACAATACGGGGAACAACAGAAAGGCCATCACTGCCCATCCCGCGGCGGCGATGACACGATCCAGAGCGAGCGATTCAGACCTGAGCACGAAATACCTTCCGTACAACAAAGGAGAAGGCAAAAACGATCACGAAGGTCATCAGGACCAGAGCGATCACTATGGCTGAACCGAAAGGGAAGGCGAGCTGGACCAGAAACTGTTCGGCAGCGACCTGCGAAATCATTGCGGTAGCGGGAGATCCCAGCATCAAGGGGGTGACGAAGGCGCTCATGCTCAGGGCGAAGGTGAGTACCACGCCACCGAACACGCCCGGCATTGCGAGCGGCCAGCGGATATCGCGGATGACCCTCCAGGGGGTCGCTCCGAGGCTGCACGCCGACTCCGAAAGCGACGCAGGGATCCGCAGGAGCGCAGCGAAAATGGGAAGGGTCATGAACGGGATGGCGTAATGCACGAGCGCAACGATGGTCGCGCCCTCGCTGTAGACCATGCGAAGCGGCGAATCAACCAGGCCGAGAAATGCGAACAGGCGGTTGACCGGTCCTCCATCGGCAAGCGTCACCAGCCAGCCATAGTTCCGAACGATCAAGCTCGAGGCGAGCGAAACGAACAGAGCGATCAGGAATGCCGTCCGAATCCAGCGCCCCGCCCTGGCCAGATAAAGCGCCAGCGGAAACGACACAATGAGCGTGATGATCGTGACCCAGCCCGAAATGCGCAGCGTACGCCACAGCGCCCGCTGCACCCTGGCGCTTCCGGCAAGCCGCTCATAGTGCTCAACGCTCAAACCGAGCCAGCCGGTGTGGCCCGCGGAGGGATGAAGGCTTTCGCCCAGCATCCTCGCAAAAGGTACGGCGTAAAAGAAAACAAGGAGAACCGCGGCAGGCCCGAGCAGGCAGGCTATCGCCAGCCACTGCTCCGGGCGCCGCCGCGGCCCGATGGCCGCTGCGGTCATGCTCAATGGACTGATTTCAACCGAAGACGTTATTCCACATCTCGGTCAGTTTCGCGCGGTTTTTGGAGAGAAATTTCCAATCGGCATAGAGGATATTGTCGCCAGGGCCCAGCAGTTCGGTCGTGCGCTGCGACGGATTGACCTCGCGGTGGGCCGATCGAGCGCGCAACACGCTGTCGATCTTCGATTGAAACTCTTTCGACAAACTCATGTTCACATAGACTTCGGTGAGTTCTATGTTCTTCGCCTTCGCGGGCATGTTCAGCCCCACCACTTCACCGTGCAAGCCTTCTCGCAGCGTGGTGGCAGGCGCAATCGGTGCGCCTTTGTCCAGGATGGGGTTGATGAAGATCCCGTAGAACGGTACCAGCGGAACCTGTCCGGACTGGAGCATTTGGATCGCTTGGGGCGCACCGGTGTAGGCGACAGCGCCAGCATCCTTGAGCTTAGCCAGGTGCCGCATCCCGGCCTCAAGCTCGTATTGCGCCTCCTGCATGGGCTTACCCGTCGCGATCTGAGCGGCGGTCGTCACCATCCTCACCCCACTGTTCCAGGTTATCGGCGGAATCGCGATCCGACGCGCGTTGGCCGTGTCCCACATCTCTGCCCAGGCGACGGGCCGCGTTTTCTGAGCATTGGTGTTGTAGTAAAGGGTGTTGACCGCATCGATCACGCCTGCTGAGTAGTCCTCGGCGAGCCTGAAGGCGGGGCGCAGCGTCGCCATGTTGGCGATATTTTTGGCGTTATGGGCACGCAGCAGCCCCTCCTCTGCGGCGAGGAAAACGCCTGCCTCCGAGAACTGCATCAAATCCGGCGGATTGTCGCGCTGCGTCTTGAGCATTGCGAGCATGTTGGCGGTCACAGACTGCTGGACGTTGATCTTGGCCCCGGTCGCTTTCTCAAAGGCCGGATGCAGTTCATCTATCCAGAGCTTGGCAAGGAGCCCCTGATTGAGAACGACATTGAGCTGCCCGGATGCTTTGGCGGGGCTCGCCACCCACGGAGCAGCCAGACCGACCGCCGCCGAGCGGAGCACGCTGCGACGTCGTGGCGATACCGGAAGGCGGGGTGTAACGCTTGATTGGTGAGTCAATTCGAGTCTCCGTTAGGGATTTCAACATGGCAGGAATCCGCCCGGACGGCGCGTCGCGGTGCGGTTCGGCGCCGGCGACCGGTAGGCCCGCCGGAACCTCCGTCAAGAAGCCGATTCCGGCATCCGACAGACCGACCGGATCTTGAGGCGCCCGGTCAAGCGAGTCAAACATGACCGGATCCCGTTGGGGAATCAGCAGTCTGTGGCTGCCTTGATCAGCGGACGCTGGCGGAAGCCTCGATGGCCATCTCGCCCGCATTGTTGGTCGACCAGGCCTCGAGATCGCCTTTGTCGTCGGGCCGCTGCGCGTGCAGCGCGTAGGCGCAGATATCGAAAGTCGGACGCCTGGCCCGAAAGCCAAACCGGACGATCGATTTTCCCGGCGCGGCGGTCGTCTCGATGAACGACAGCAGTTGGCTCGCGATGAGCGGGCCGTGCACCACCAAGCCCGGGTAGCCCTCGGTCGCGCGCGCGTACTCCCGGTCATAGTGAATGCGATGCCCGTTGAAGGTGGCCGCCGAGTAACGAAACAGCATGACCGGATCCGGATCGATCCGTCGGGTCACAGCACCAGTTCGCGCGGGAGTACTGCGCCCCTCCAGCGCCTTGGCCGCCAGGTCTGCGAGCGCGGCAATCTCGTCAGCGCTCGCTTCATCACGATAGACGAGGTCCTGCTCCTCCTCGAGCACCAGGCGCCCGTCCACCTCGAACCGATGGGCGAGGGTGACAAAAACCATCGAGCCGGTTCGGCCTGTTTTTTCCTGAGCCGATGCGATTGTGGTGGTGCGCCGCGCGCAGTCGCCCACGCGAAACACGTCATGCCAGACAAGTCGGCTGCCGGCCCACATGCGCCGCGGCTGCGCGGTCGGCGGCAGAAAGTCGCCGGTGCGCGCGGGATGACCGTCCCTGCCAAGCGCATCAAGCGGCGCGATCGGCGCAAAAAGCATCCAGTGCCAGCCTGCAGGCAACGCCTGTCCCGTGGTCGCTTCGAGCCACTGGGGCCGGTCGAGCGTCGAAGCAAGCCAGCGTACCAGCCGCGCATCGATCGATTCGCTTTCGGAGCGGGACCGTCCTACCCAGGCAGACAGATCAGTCATCCGCGTACTCAGTAGGACCGCGGCATGCCAAGTACATGCTCCGCAATGTAGGAGAGGATCATGTTGGTCGAGATCGGCGCAACCTGGTAGAGACGCGTCTCGCGGAACTTGCGCTCGACATCGTACTCGGCTGCAAAACCAAACCCGCCATGCGTCTGCAGGCACGCATTGGCAGCTTCCCATGACGCATCGGCAGCCAGGAGCTTGGACATATTCGCCTCGGCGCCGCAGGGCTCACCGTCATCGAATAACTGCGCAGCCCGGTAGCGCATCAGACTGGCCGCTTCAACGTTCGCATAGGCTTTGGCAATCGGGAACTGTACGCCCTGGTTTTTGCCGATCGGGCGATCGAAGACGATGCGCTCGCTCGCGTATTTGCTCGCCCTCTCAACGAACCAGTAGCCGTCGCCGATACACTCGGCCGCAATCAGGATTCGCTCGGAATTGAGTCCGTCCAGGATGTACTTGAGCCCCATCCCTTCCTCGCCAATCCGGTTCTCGACCGGGATTTCAAGGTTGTCGATGAAGAGCTCGTTGGTTTCGTGATTGACCATGTTGCGGATCGGGCGCAACTCGATGCCCTTGCCGAGGGTTTCGCGCAAGTCGACGAGAAACACCGACAGTCCTTCGCTGCGTTTCTTGACCTCGGGTAACGGGGTGGTACGCGCAAGCAGCAGGAGGTAGTCTGAGTGCTGAACCCGAGAGGTCCATACCTTCTGGCCGTTGACCACATAACGGTCGCCTTTGCGCTCAGCGAACGTCTTGAGACGGGTCGTATCCGACCCGGTGGTGGGCTCGGTCACAGCCATCGACTGCATGCGAAGCTTGCCCGCCGCGATACCGGGCAGGATGCGCTTTTTCTGCTCTTCCGAACCGTGGCGCAGGACGCAACCCATCACATACATCTGCCCGTGGCACGCACCAGAGTTGCCACCAGCCCGGTTGATCTCTTCCATGATGACCGAGGCCTCGGTCACTGTGAGGCCCGAGCCGCCGTACTCTTCCGGGATCAAGGCACCCAGCCAACCCGCATCCGTCAGCGCGTTCACAAAGGCTTCGGGGAACGCGCGCGCTTCATCGACCTCCTGCCAATAGCGGGAGTCGAACTGCTGCACGACAGCACGAACGCCGTCGCGGATACTCTGGTGGGGATCGTTAGCTCGGGAAACCATGAAGGCAGACCTCTACGGAAAATTGATCAGATCGACGCGGGCGGGGGGCACTGTCCGATGAACCAGTCGGCAATGTCACCGCCTGTCATGAACGTTACGCCCTCGGTACGCATCAGCAGATCGAGCATGCGCTCGAAATAAACAAACCTATGCGGAGGACCCATCAGGTGCGGGTGCAGGCCGAGAGCAAGCACCCGGGGCTGGGTCCGACTTTCCCGCACAAAGAGCTCGAGTGTGCGCTCGAGCCGCAGCAGAAATTCAGGAGAGGACTGACGCTCGACCGCATAGATAATCGAATCGTTCAACTCCAGGTTGTAGGGCATGGACATCAGCGGGCCGCGCGCCGTTCGCATCCAGCTCGGCAGATCGTCGATCACCCAGTCGAAGGTGTATTCGATGCCAGCGGCCTTGAGCAGTTCCGGGGTCTCATTGGTCTGACGCAGGCCCGGGCTCAGCCAGCCACGCGGCCGCTTACCGGTGAAGGCGGCGATCTTGGCGAGCGACGCTTCGATGACCTCGGCCTCGCCTCCTACATGGTTGAGCGCCTTTTGGTGCATGCCGTGCCCGATGAACTCCCAGCCGGCCTCGAACATGGCCCGGGCTGCCCGCGGATATGCGTCGATCACTCCGGCATTGAAACTCGTCGAGGCGGGCAGGCCACGCGCGCAGATCGCATCAATCATGCGCGGCAAGCCTGCGCGCATGCCGTAATCGGCCCAACTGAAGTTGGGCACATCCGGCACTGTCTCCTTACCGTGAGGCGGCGTGAGAATGGTGCGAGGCATGGGCTGATCGAACTGCCAGTGCTCGACGTTGACCACCAAATGCACCAGGATCCGGCCACTGGCTGGCGGGCTCAGAGGCGCGCGATCACGGGTAAATGCATAGGGGACGCGGGGGTTAGCCATTTTAGAAGCTCCGCATGGGGTCAGTGCCGCATCTGATGCATGATCTCGCGCTTTAGCGCGTTGAACTCCGCCGACGTCGTAGTGTCGATCGAGCGCGGCCTCTCGAGCGGTACTCGAATTCGCGTCTGGATGCGGCCCGGGCGCGCCGACATCACGTAGATGGTGTCCGCGAGTAAAATCGCTTCGTCGATATCATGAGTCACAAAAATCACTGTGGTGCGCAGCTTCTGCCACACCGATAGCAGCAACTCCTGCATCGTGAGCCTGGTCTGTGCATCGAGCGCTCCAAACGGCTCGTCCATCAGCAGCACGCGCGGATTCAAGGTGAGCACCCTCGCGATGCCAACGCGCTGACGCATACCGCCGGAAAGTTGGACCGGCAGATGCCTTTGAAACGCCTGCAGCCCGCAGATCTCGAGCATCTCGCTCGCCCGTCTGTCGTATTCCGCGGCCCTCATGCCCTGGACCTTAGGACCAAATACGACGTTTTCCCACACCGATAGCCAGGGCAGCAGCGCCGCCTCCTGAAAGACAACACCCCGATCAGGGCCAGGCTTTCTGACCGGCTGTCCGTCGACCTTGAGCGTACCTGCGGTCGGCGCCTCAAAGCCCGCTAAAAGATTCAGGAGCGTCGATTTGCCGCAGCCCGAGGGCCCAAGCAGCGCCGCGAATTCGCCCTCGCCCACCTCCAGATCGATGCCAGCCAGGGCCCGGACCTCGGTGATCCCCGAATAGGTCTTGTCGACTGAAGCAACCGATATCGCGCCCATGCGATCACCCTTTACGTTATCGCCGCGCGCTCAGTGGCTCTGGAGGATGCGCCAGCGCAAAACACGGCGCTCGATCAAAACGATCAGGCGATCGCTCAGATAACCCATCAGCCCGATCGAAACCATATCGGCGAGCACGATATCCATTCGACCGATGTAGTAAGCGTCCCAGAGCACGTAGCCCAGGCCCGACTTGACAGCAACCATTTCCGCTACGATCACCGCGGTCCAAGCAATGCCCAGTCCGATCCTCATACCGGTGAAGATCGAGGGCATCGCTGCCGGCAGGACCACGCGCCAGAGCAGCTGCCGGGAACTCGCGCCCATCATCAACGCAGCGCGCACCAGATTGCGCTCGACATCCCGCGCGCCCTGAGTGGTATTGACCACGATTGCATAGAAGCCGCCGAGGAAAATCAAAAATATCGAGCCCATTTCCTGAATGCCGAAGAGGGCGATTGAAAACGGCAGCCAGGCGGTGATGGGAATCGGACGCAAGCCCTGAATCATGGGATCGGTCAGCGCGCCGAACATTCGGCTCCAGCCGATCATCAACCCCAGCGGTACCGCGATCAGCACCGCCAGCGAAAACCCCTTGAGGACACGCAGCGCTGAAAACTGAACGCTTGCAAACCACGTGCCGACATAGGCATTCAGACCCATGGGGTTGTCACCAAACACCCATACCGACCACGCCTCCAGAACCCGGCTCGGAGGAGGGACGATCGCGGCACGCTCGGCAGACGACTGCACGGTGAGCTGCCAGGCCGCGATGATCAGCAGGGGGACCAGGAGGCCAAGCAACGGCCTCAGTCGGACTTTGGACACAAACGCCATGAACAAAACCGGCGGCGGTAACCCGCAGCGCCGGCCTCAGACAGAGGATTAAGAGGCTTTAGCGAACCGCCCGGGCGAGCGAGTCGTCAAACAGGGCCCGGACATCGGCGCTCACATCGCGCTGCAGAACGCCAAGCTTGTGGAAAGCCGTCGCCTGAGCCGCAGCCTGCTCGGCGTTGATGACACCACCCAGGGTGATCAGCTTGACCGAATCGCGAGCCACCTCGATCGGTAGACCCGTGTACTTGGAGTAGGCGTCAGCGAACGCACCCTTGTCGGCTGCGAGTCGTTTCTCAGCCTGGAGGTAGACCCAGAGAAAGCGCGATACGGCCTCGCGCTTCTGTTCGAGGGCAGTGCGGCTCGCGGCGATCAGACCCAGTTCGGCGCCTACCGCCTTGGATTGGCTGTATTCAACCAGGTCGGCGAAAGTTGCAGTGCCGTCGGCAACAACCTGCGACTCGAACGGCTCCCAGCAGACGAAGGCATCGATATCACCGCGCTTGAGCGCCTGGACGAAGGCTGTGCCGCCGCCCTGGATCTTGATCTCCTGGAAGGTGTTATAGGGGATGCCCTTTTCAATCATGGTCGCAGCGAACTGGAACCAGACCGCCGATCCCGGAGCAATACCGATCTTCTTGCCGGCGAGATCTTTCCAGTCATTGATGGTGACGCCCTTGCGGACCACAAGTTTCTTGGGCGAGGCAGCAACGCCGACCAGGCCGACCAGATTGCGACTGCCCTGCGAGGCAGCGATCGCGAGGTCGCCGGGGCCAACCGCTGACACGTCCACTGAGCCGCCGATCAGCGCGGTGCGGGAATCGGCATAGCGAACGAATTCAACCGGCTTGACTTCGATATTGAGTTTCTTGAGTTCGTCAGCGACGAAGAGCATCGAGGCGAGGTGGCCGACCTTGACGTATCCGACATTGAGCGTCACCGGTTGGGCGAGCGGAGCGGGAGCCTGCGCCTGCGCACCTGCTGCCGCGGCAAGCGCGAGCCCCGCAGCCAGTTTCCTGATCATGTGTTTCATGGCAATTCCTTGGAAATAAGAGGACGGAGAGAAACCTTTTCAAAACCGGGCCGCAGCGGCTCAACCCAGTGACATCGACGGCATCAGATCACACCCTGATCGCGAAGCGCCGCAATGCCCGAGTCGTCATAACCGACGCCTTTGAGGATTTCGTCGGTGTGCTCACCCCATCCGGGAGCGGTCCGCACCACGTCAGCGGGAGTACGCGACAGCGTGACCGGTTGGGTCAGAAAGTAACGCTCGGGCCCCTGCGGACTGAGCATCGGCTTGACCACGCCGAGGTGCTGCACCTGCCTGTCCTCGAACATCTGCGGGATGCTGTAGACGGGGCCGGCGGGAACACCCGCCTCGTTGAGTGCATCCACCCAGTGCGCCACAGTCTTGGTGCGAAACACCTCGTTGAGGAGCGCATCGCAGCGGGCGCGGTTCTTGACCCGGAGCTTTTCGGTGGCGAATTCGGGATCCTTGATCCATTCGGGCCGGTCCAGTAATTCGCACAGACGGATCCAGCTCCCGTTGCCCGATGCGCCAAGGTTGAAATGGCCATCGGAAGCTTCGAACAGGCCCATCGGCGAGCTGGTCGGATGGGAGTTTCCGACCTGAACCGGAACGTCGTTGTCATTCAGGTACCGCGCCGCCTGGAAGTCCATCATCGCGATCATGCTGTGCAGCAAAGACGCGTGCACCCACTGCCCTTGCCCCGATTGCTGACGCTCGAGGAGCGCCACCATGATGCCGATCGAAGCGTACAGGCCCGTACTCGAGTCCGCGACGGCAAGCCCGGCCCGCACCGGGCCCTGGCCGGGGAAGCCCGTTACCGACATGATCCCGCCCATACCCTGTGCGATCTGATCAAACCCAGGTCGCCCCGCGTACGGGCCATCCTGACCGAAGCCTGAAATGCTCGCGAGAATGATCCGGGGGTTGATCTTTTTGAGGCTCTCGTAATCAAGACCCAGCCTCGCCTTGACATCGGGACGCCAGTTTTCGACGACGACATCGGCCTGCCTGATCAGTTTTTCAAGCAGGGCCATCGCGCCCGGCTTTTTCATGTTCAAGGTCAGGGAGCGCTTGTTGCGATTGAGATTTTGAAAATCTCCGCCCATGCGGTCAGCTGCGAACATGCCCTCATTCGGATCCACGCCCTTCGGCGGCTCGATCCGAATCACGTCGGCGCCGAAATCGGCGAGCATCCGCACACAGGTCGGGCCAGCGCGGACACGCGAAAAATCAAGCACGCGGATACCGCGCAGGGCACTGCTCGCTTGTATAGCCGAGCCGATCGGGGTCATGACGGTTTCCTCGAGATCCGGATGGAAGTCAGGGGGCGATGAAAACCTCCCTGCCTGGAGCCCGAAACTCTAGCTCAGGACGGGAAAACCGGCCTAATTACCCCCAGTTCCCGGGGCGGCAGCGGTCATTGCGCAGGGATCAGCGCGAGGGCGTGCTCAAGCGAGTCGACCACCGCGTCGGCCTCGAGGCTCTCGACGGGATGGCCCTCGTTGTAGCCGTACGGGACGATAAAGACCGGCATCCCCGCAGCCCGGGCCGCGAGCGCGTCGTTGCCCGAGTCGCCGATCATGAGCGCCTCAAACGGCGAAACCTGTAGCCCCTCGCAGGCGTGGAGCAGCGGAGCGGGATGCGGTTTTTTCACAGGCAGGGAGTCCCCGCCCACAACCACGTCGAATTCTGCGAAAAGCCCGGTTCGCTCGAGCAGCGGGACAGTGAAACCGATCGGCTTGTTGGTCACGCAGGCAAGCTTGAGTCCGCGCTGCCGCATGCCCTGCAGCCCCTCCCTTACCCCCGGGTAGCAGCGCGCGTGGACACCGTTCAGCAGGGCATAGTGGTTCCGGTAGGAAGCGAGTGCCTCGGCGAGCCGCGCAGGGTCAAGAGGCGCATCCATCGAGTCGGTGAGCGTGCGTTGCACCAGCACCTCGGCCCCCTTGCCCACGAAATCGCGGACGCGGGAAATCGCCAGCGGCAAAAGGCCAAATTCGGTGCGCACCGCATTGGCCGCCGCAGCGAGATCGTCGATAGTGTCGAGCAGGGTTCCGTCGAGATCGATAAGAACGGCCTTCGGCTTCCAGCCGGTCCCTCCATCGCCCACGGTCAGATGGAGGGCCACGTCAGTCGCCGCTCAGGGCGCGTCGCATTGAAGCGATCACCGCCCGGTAGCCTCCGTCCGGATCGGGTGAACCGAAAATCGCGGAGCCGGCCACAAAGGTATCGGCCCCGGCGCGGGCGATCTCCGCAATGTTGTCGGCCTTGATCCCGCCGTCGACCTCCAGCCATATTGGCTGACCACCGCCCTGCGTGTGCCTGTCTATGCGTTCACGCACCAAACGAAGCTTGGCAAGCGTTGAACCGATGAATCGCTGACCGCCAAAACCGGGGTTGACCGACATCAGCAGGATGAGGTCGACCCTCTCCATGACGTGATCGAGATGGTGCAGGGGCGTGGCGGGATTGAAAACAAGGCCGGCCTTGCAACCGCTGTCGCGGATAAGTTGCAAAGTCCGATCGACATGGTCGGAGGCCTCAGGGTGAAAAGAGATGAGGTTCGCCCCGGCTCGCGCAAAATCGGCGACCAGTCGGTCGACAGGGCTCACCATCAGATGGACATCGATGGGGATCTGAACATGCGGGCGGATCGCTTCGCACACCAACGGACCGACGGTGAGGTTGGGCACGTAGTGGTTGTCCATGACGTCGAAGTGGATCAGATCAGCGCCCGCCCGCTCGACTGCACGAACTTCCTCGCCCAGTCGGGCGAAGTCGGCCGACAGGATACTGGGGGCGATCCGGAACTCGCGTGACATAGAATGGAAGTTTAAACCTCCTTGGAAGTCTGCGCCTTCGGGCGCGGCGAGAGTCTTAGTCACCGTGGCCGAAAAACGCTATCAGCTGCGCATCAGTGTGCAGACCCGATTTCTATCCGACCAGTCGGAGCCTTCGGCGGGCCAGTACGCGTTCGCTTACACCATCACCATAACCAATACGGGAAACGTCGCAGCGCAACTCATCAGCCGCCACTGGATCATCAGAGACGAGAACGGAGAGGTTGTCGAAGTGCAGGGCTTAGGCGTAGTCGGCCAACAGCCTCTTCTCGGACCCGGCGAAAAGTTCGAATACACGAGCGGCAGCAGGATCGCCACGCCGGTCGGGTCGATGAAAGGAAGCTATTTTTTCGTCGCCGAAGACGGGCACCGCTTTGACCAGACCATTGACGAGTTCACGCTCGCGGTCCCGCGCACGCTCCACTGAGCATGATGTCTGGGACCGACAGCGCTATTTCTTGCCGCGCATCGTCCACCAGACCAGTCCCAGTACCAGGGCGAGAATACCGCCCGCTTCGGCCAGCAAAATCCAGGTTCCGTCCATCGCTCAAGTGGGCCTCGAGTTGATGGCGCAGTGTAGCCTGACGTCGCGGTCAAAGCGCCCGGAGTGGCCTTTGCTCGCCGTCGCAGTCGCGGTTGCCGTTGCGGGCTTACCGCCCACGCGAGCGCTCGCAAGCGATTCCGCCGAACTAACCAAGGCGCTCGCCGCGCAACCGGATAGTCGGCAGCCCATCCCGGTCAACCAACTCGCCGGCTGGGCGCACGACAAGCTCGACGGCCTGCGCGCCGCGCTCGCGCGACAGTGCGCGATGAGGACTCCGCCCGCGCCCTGGGACCATCTTTGCCGCGAACTGCCTGCGGAGTCCGACTTGCGGGCCTGGGTCGAGCGTCGCTTCATCGCCTGGCCGCTTGCCGATGAGCACGGCCGGCGCGAAGGACTGATCACCGGCTACCACGAACCGCTGCTCACCGGAAGCCTGCAGCGCGAGAGCGAAAAGCAGACCCCGCTCTTTGCTCCACCGGCGGCTGTGCAGTCGATCTCCAAAAGCGCTGCCGACCCCCGAGAGCGCGTACAGCGCTGGCACACGCGTGCGGAAATTGAATCGGGAAAGGCCGAGGGGCTTGAGGCGATCGCCTTCATTGACGATCCGGTCGAAGCCTTTTTTCTCCATGTACAGGGCTCAGCGCGGGTCCGACTACGGGACGGCTCATGGCTCCGGGTAGGCTATGCGGGCCACAACGGGCATACCTACCGCGCCATCGGCAGGGTGCTGATCGACCGCGGTGCGCTCAGCCGCGAAGACGCTACCGCTCCGGGGATAAAGGCCTGGCTGAGGGCCAATCCGCAGTCGGCTGCCGAGGTGATGCAATCCAACCCTCGCTATGTTTTTTTTCGGAAACTCTCCACGGCCGCCGCCGACGGACCGACCGGCTCGCTCGGCGTTGCCCTCACAGCGGGCCGCTCGATCGCCACGGATAGAACCCGGATCCCGCCAGGTGCCCTCATGTTTTTGGATGGCATCGACCCGATCACCCGAAGGCCATTGCAGCGCGCGGTCGTGAGCCAGGACACCGGCGGGGCGATCATCGGCACCGTCAGGGCCGATGTTTTTTGGGGTGCCGGGGAGGAGGCCGAGCAGCGAGCAGGCCTGATGCGCGAGACCGGAAGGTTGTGGCTGCTGTGGCCCCGGGACGTCCCGCCGCCGGAGTCGGCAGCCTCAGCACCGCCACGCTGACCGCAGCGGCGGTCAGCGCTTTGCCGCTTCGGCGAGCATCCGCTCGAAAGTTTCCGGCGGCGCGTACCCTTGTAACCGCTTGCCGTTGGCAAAAAAGACAACCGGCGTCCCGGTGATGCCCAGCTTGCGGGCGAGATCGGCGACTTTGCTTAGCGAGGTGTCGCACTTGCCATCGTTTGCAGGGGCTCGGCCGTTGATCATCAGTTCATTCCAGGCCCTCGGAGGATCCGCTGCACAGAGCGCCCGATTTGCCTTGCTTGCCGAGTCTGCCGCGAGAAAGGCCATCGGAAAGGTGTACAGCGTCACGTCATCGAGCTTGAGCAAATCCGCCCGGAGCTTTCGGCAGTAGCCGCAATTCGGATCTTCGAAAACCGCCACCACGCGCCGGCCGTTACCGATTTTCTGCGCGATCGCGAGGTCGAGCGGAAGCTCGCGAAAATCGATGGTGAGCAATTCTTCGACGCGCTCGCGCGTGAGGTTGCGTTGCGATTTCATATCGATGAGATCGCCTGAATAAAAAAGGTACTGCCCGCGCTCGTCGACGTAGAAAAGCTCGTTTTGGATCCGTACCTCAAAGATACCGGTCAGAGGCGTGCGCCTTACCTCCTCGACCTTGAGCCGACCCCCGCTGAAGCCCTCGACTGCCGCTCGGATTCGCTGAATCGTATCGGCGCTTTGCGCACGCACGGGGGCCGTCACCAGCGCGAAAACCGCACAGACCAGAAGAAGGAGGACTGATCGAATAACGTTTCTGGTGGTCATGTCGTGGCCTTGGGGCAAGGTGGTCGAGGGTCAGCTGAGCGATGCGGCCCGTACCCGCGGGAAGACTCGCGATCGATCGTTGCGCGGTAGCCTGGAGTCTATCGTCTGCCCGCCTGCGCAACCAATTGTCGCCGCAACCAGGAGGACGATGCCACAGCGCGCCAACCGAGATCCCGGATTGCGACGAGCGGCGCGCCGAGAGCGCCCAGCGATGTGATTTGCGCGGGGTCGAAAAGACGCTGCAGGCCGTCGGTCACCATACGCATCGCGAGCACCGGTTCTGCGCGGCTTCGCTCATATCGTCGGAGCACGATTCGCGACCCGGGGTCGGCCGCCACCCGAACGGCCGCGCACAGCGCCGCGACATCGCCAAAGCCCAGATTCATGCCCTGCCCGGCAAGCGGATGCACGACGTGAGCAGAATCGCCGGCCAGCGCAAGGCGCGCGCCGATCATCGTCGCGACCCGCCCCAGGCGCAGAGGATGCACGGCTATCGGCGACAAAGGCTTGAGCTCGCCCAGCGCCATGCCGCTCGCCTCGGCGACCCGCGCAGCGAGCATCTGCGGATCAAGCGCAGACAGCTCTTTTGCAAGCGCCAGCGGCGCAGACCAGACGATGCTTACCCGGCCAGCTGCATCGACGCCGGCCTGCGCGGCGGGCGGAGCAAGTGGCAAAAGTGCGAGGACCCCATGCTCACCAAACCATTGATAGGCAGTATCGCGGTGAGGCTTTTCAGTTTCGAAATTGGCAACGATCGCAAGCTGGCCGTAGTCATTGAAGTCCGCCTGAATCCCTGCCAGGGCTCTCACTGCGGACTCCGCGCCGTCGCAGGCAACAACGAGTCGACCCTGCGCGAGGCGACCGTCTCCCAGCGTGAGTTGGGCGCGCCCGGAAAGTTCTCCCCGCCAGCCGATAACCTCGGTTTCAACCCGTTGAACCGCCGAAAATTGCAGCGCCTGTCCGAGCACCCGGCCAAGTTCGGCCCCCTCAACGATGACTGCAAGCGACTCGACAGCGCTGTCGTGAGCATCGAATTCAAGTTTCGGGTCGCTGCGGCCGGCCGACGGCCATACTCGCATGCGCGCAATCGGACACGTCCGCCCGGGATCAAGCGCCTGCCAGACACCAAGATCGCGCAGAAAAGCGATGGAGGGCGCCGACAGCGCATAGACCCGGTTGTCCCTGCCGGGCTCAGGCTGCTGAGCAACCGCGGACGGGGGGCCTATCAGCGCAACCCTACGTCCCAGGCGAGACATCGCGAGCGCAGCACTTGCACCGATGGCACCGCTGCCGACGACCAGCACATCGGCCGCGATCGGGGATATGGATGACGCGATCATCTCGCGATTATAAGTAGTGGCCCCCGAGTCGCTCAGACCGATACGCAGGCGTGCCGACTCTCACCGGGAAAATCCGTGGTCGCTTTGGCAATACCCCAACCGCGGGTCAGGCACCGCAGGCGAGTCCGCCCGCGCCAGGGCCAATGCCAGACTCAGCCTTCGCGCGGCCCGGTTATAGATGGCTCGCCCGCGGCGCCCGGCACAGCGCTGCTGCCCGAATTAAGCTGCCGCCAGATCTGCCACTCCGAGGCGGTCAGTCGGTCATCGCCTTCTGCCACCGCTTTGAATTTCGCAGCGTCAGTGAGCAACCCCAACTGCCGGATTTCGCTCACCAGAGTTTTGAAATGCTCGACTGCATGCTCGGGTCTGGAGGCGATCAGGTGGAGAGGCAATTTGGCGAGGTCATCCGCGACCTCGCGCTCGCGCCGCGCCTGGTCGATAAGCACCTGCACATCCTCGGCCGACAGGTGCAGGCGCTTGGCCTCGCGGTTGATGATTTCCTCTTCTTCCTCGGAGAGTTTGCCGTCGGCCAGCATGTCGAAGAGTTCCTGCTTGAGCGCATCGCGCTCTTTGTGCAGTTGGTCGGAGAACGCTGACGACAGCAACGCGGCCGGAATGGCAAAAATACCGATCCCGATCAGCGCAAGCACTATCGTGATCGCACGCCCCGCAGGGGTGACTGGCGAGATATCGCCGTAGCCTACCGAGGCCAGGGTGATGACCGCCCAGTAGATGGACTGCGGAATATTTTCGAATTTATCGGGTTGGGCTTCGTGCTCGAACAGGTAACCCAGACTGGCAGTCAGAATCACCAGCAGCACCATGATGAAGGCAGCCGCAGCCATCACGGGCCACTCCCGGACGATCACTTTGGCAAGGGTTCGGGTGGCCCCTGTGTAGCGGGTGAGCTTGAGCAGCCGCAGCAGGCGGAATATCCGCAGGAACCGCAGGTCGATGAGGTGGTGGAGCAATGCCTCGAGGAAAAAGGGCAGAATCGCCAGGAGGTCGATCAGCATTGACGGGCTCTTCGCCTGCCTGAACCTGCCTAGAATCGGCGAGGAAAACTGCTTCTCCTCGACACAGCAATAGAGGCGCACACAGTATTCCGCTGTGAAGATCGCTACCGCGATCGCATCGATGACGATCAACTCCATATGGAGCAGGTAATTGACAGAATGTACCGATTCGAGGATCACGCATACGACCGAGATCAGGACCCAGGCTGCGATGAAGACATCGAAGTAGCCGTGAAGCTTGCCGCCGTAGTCGCTCGGGAATACCAGCGCATGCATTTTTTGCCGGAAAGTCCGGCCGCGATTCAATTCGATGAATTCGTGCCACGCCGGGACGAGGAGGCGGAAGAGCTTGAGGAGCCTCAGCAGCCGCAGTACTCGGAGCGCCCGCAAATCGATCGGGATGAATGCCTGCAAGTAAAACGGCAAGACCGCAAGCAGGTCGACGACTGCGAACGGGTTTTTGGCGAAGGCGAGCCTTGGCGAGGCGGAAGAGCGAAAATGCGGGTCCTCGGGCGCCGTGTAAAGGCGCAACAAATACTCGAGGCTGAATACGACCACCGAGAAAATCTCGAAACGATCAAACCAGATCTTGTAGGGTTCGTGGATCTGCGGAACGAGTTCGATGATCAGAGCCAGCACGTTGAGTACGATCATCCAGACGATGAAGCGATCAAAGCTCCTGTGATAGTTCTGGCTGTTCGAGGTATCAAAGAGCCACGCATAGAGAAATTGCCGTGGCCCGGTTGGGTTGGCCAAAGCATCGTGTTCTCGCGCCGCACGCGCGCCAACAATCGCAGGGACCTCATCCGTTTCAAGGTGCCGGTAGGAGCGCAACGGCTCGGCAGAGTGGGGATTTGCCGGTCCGTCGCTTCTTGTGTCGGTCATGGCTTTCCCTTCAGAAGTCAGTCTCGCCAACCCGGATGGCATAGCCACCCTTGTCGCAGACCAGTAACCTGACTTGCAGACGCTGGTCGATACGGTCTTCACCCGCAAGCGGGCTTACGACGACGGGAACGGCCGACCCGGGGGGAGTCGGGACGACCTTGTCGACAACCAGCTGGCCGACCGTAGCGAGGTCCCCGGCGATGCAACGCTCGATCACCTGAATCGGCTCACCGCTGAAGGTATTGTGCGCCCCGCCCAGGGCGCCGCCGCTTGCAAGGATGGCCGCCAGGCATCCCGCCCAGGTGTTCGGTTCGGAGGCATTCGCCGGCTTCGCTGCACACGCGGATGGCGAAAAATCTGCCGCTGAGAGCCTTGCTGCGGACGAGTCTTTCATCCAGGTCATCAGAGATTCCGCCTGCGCTTTGGTGCCCTCGGTCTTGAGTCCCTCTTTGAAAGTCAGGCGGCCCAAAAACACCACCACCACCAACAGGCCGGTCAGGACAATCAAAAAAATGATGTCGGCGGGCGTTGGTTTGCCAGAGGACATCGGCGGGGCTGGTGCGGCATTCGAGGCAGGCATGCTGACCCTTTCGCTGGCACAGGGGACGCGGAAGCGGGGTAGTGCGGCGCGACTATGAGCGTTTGGGCGCAGGCGGTCAATACCCTGGGGGTGGGATGGGTTTCGATAGTGGCCCAGTGCGTGGTGTTTCGGCCGAATTCGGGATCAGTTCAAAAGACGCTGGTGCCGCGCCCCGGACCAGCTTTGCTGCCAGGACTTGAACAGGGAGCGTTGCCGCTCTGCGAATCGCTTCTGGCTGACCGGGCGCGTGAGCGCCTGCGGCAAGGGTTTGAGACCGCCCGCCCCGACCTACTCAAATTGCACAGAGACAAGCCGGTTAATTCCTAAAACACTGCGTGGTCGCCACGATCGGGCGGAGCACCGCCGAGAGCGAGTTCCGCGAAGTAGTCGAAGAGCGTTTCGGCTCCGGTCGAGGGCGTCAGATCTTCGTTGTACTGGCCGGTTGCCGGGTCCAGCAGAAGCATCGACTCCGTTGCGTAGTAGCGGCCAATGCGCGCGAGTTCTGCTTTGTCGGCTGCAGCCCGCGACAGGCGCCCCGCGAGCGACAGCGCGGCAATCACCGTGTCGAGCATGCCGACTGGAACACGACTGAATTTCGGCTCGCGGCCCAGAATCTCAAATAGTTTTCGGGCTTGCTCGATGGGTGAAATGGCAGGCCCGGGCCCGCCGATCGGGAGAACTTTATTGATCCGCGCGGGGTCCTCCAGGCAGTCGGCGATGTAGTCCCCCAAGTCCCGATCGCTGATGGGTTTACACCGGGTCAATGCCCCGTTGCCAAACAGCAGATAGGACTTGCCGCGGCGTACGCGCTCAAACTGCCCACTCAGGGATTTGAAAAACGCGGTGGGCCGGACGATGGAATAAGGCATCCCCGAGTCGATCAGCGCGGTCTCAAAGGCTAATTTTGCGCGCTGAAACTCCAGGCGAGGCTTTTGTACGCAGATCGCAGACAGCAACACCATCTGTCCGACCCCGTGCCGCCTCGCAACCGCTAACGCCTGGAGATGCGCCCGATGATCGATCGCCCAGGCATCTTGAGGCGCACCGGTTCGCGAGGCGAGGCAAGACACCAGGGCATCGAACCGTTCGCCCCTGAAGCCATCCCTCTCCAGCGATGCGGCATCGGTCACTTGAGCTTCCCGAACTTCGATCGGAGACGTCGCCGAATTTGAAAGCGCGAGCAAACCAGCGCCCGCCCCGCCAGCCAGCGAACGCACCGGGGCCGTCACCGCGTGCCCGCGGCGAACGAGCGCTTGCGCAACCGCCCGGCCGATGGTGCCAGTTGCCCCCAGCAGCATGACCTTTTTTCCGACCATCATCAGCGAAATCTACACGCTACCGGCGCCCCCTGAAGCCGGTTCCACCAGGCTGTGAGACGGGGGTTCGAGCCGCCGGCGGGCGGGGCTCCGCGAGGCCTGAGTGACTCTGCTAAAATCCGAGAGTTGTCTGCTTTTTTTGAACTACGCGAGTTTCCTGGCCAAGTAGCTCAGTTGGTAGAGCAGCGGACTGAAAATCCGCGTGTCGGTGGTTCGATTCCGCCCTTGGCCACCAGCGATTTGGCGAGCGTCAGCGAGCAAAATCGATGGTCAAGGCGATTGCCCTTGGCCACCA
>CAZZKA010000024.1:0-20968 GCA_964654745.1 uncultured Bordetella sp.
CGTAGAGGGCCCCGCCACTGCCCGGAAAGCGATCGTGAAAGTGCTGGGGCGCGGTCACCACCGTTTGTATCGCCGGCGCGTCGATGGTCAGGCCACAGCGTTGCAGGTGGGTGAAGGCTTGTTGCACGCACGGTTGAATCTCCTCTTGCGCAAGCGGCGCGGTGTCGCCGCGCGCCGGGGCATTGATCAGACAGAACAGCCGCTCGTCCGCGTTGTTGAGATGGGCTGCTCCGGGCAGACGGTCCTGGGCGCAGAGATAGAGGGTCGGGTGCTGCGGCAGTCTTGCCTGCTCAAAGACGTCGCGAAACTCGCTCGCGTAGTCGGTTTGAAAAAAGACATTGTGATAACTGAGATCAAAGCCGCTGGCTTTACCGAGGATACCGAGCGTGAGGGCCGAGAGCGAGCGCGGCGCAAGCCCTTCGCGGGATACGGCGCGGCGCGCGCCTTCTCCGAGCAGCCCGGCTGCGAGCGCCTGAGCGTCGCCATTAAAGATAACCGCGTCGGCGGCGAGCGTCTCGCCGTCGGCCAGCCGCGCGCCGATGGCCCGCCCGGCAGCGGTTTCGATCGCAGCGACTTCACGGTTGAGGCGAACGGTCACCCCGAGCCGGCGAGCGCACCGCTCGAGCCGCGCTGCGATCGACTGCATCCCGCCGCGCGCAGCCCATACGCCGCGCATTTCCACATGCGCGATCAGCGCGAGCGTTGCCGGCGCCTGCCACGGCGAACCACCGCAATAGGTGGCGTAGCGCGCAAACAGCTGTCGCAGCCGCGGGTCATGGAAATGCCGGCCCAGGCTTTGCCAGAGACTCGCAAAGGGGCCGAGCCCGCCCAGTAGCGCGAGCCCGCGTACCCCGAGGTCTGTGCTCATCGACACGAGCGAGGGGCGTTCAGAGCGGATATAAGCGTGTTCCAGCGCGTGATAGAGGCGTTCCGCTTCATCGCAGAAGGCGGCAAAACGCGATGCCTCGGAGGCCCCGGCAAATCCGGCGACCGCCTCGATTGAAGCATCTCGATCCGCGTGGAGATCGAGCTGAGCCTCAGCCGACCAGGCATGGCGCGCGATGATCGGCAGCCGGAGCAGCTCTAGCGTACCGTCCTCGAGTGTCTCGCCGCAGGCGCCGAGCAGATCGTCGAACACCCAGCGCATGGTGAAGACCGTGGGGCCAGAGTCGATCCGTGCCGGACCCACCTCGCGTTGATGGATCTTGCCGCCGGTCGCCTCCGCGCGTTCGAGCAGCGTCACCGCTACGCCCTGCCTGGCAAGATCGCAGGCCGCTGCGAGCCCGCCCATGCCGGCACCGATAACGATGACGCGACGCTCGCTCACCTGGGCTCACCCGCTGCGCCGAACGCGCCGACCTCGCCCGACCTCTCGATGACCCGAAACCGTACGAACATCGATTCGGAAAAAAAACCCTGCGAGTACGCCTCGCGGATTGCCTGTTGATGGGCACCGGTGCGGGCATAGGCATCCATGCTTGCCTGATCGCGCCACAAGCTGAAGGTCGCCTGTCTCAGGAGCGGCGCTTCGCCCAGGCCGACGGCGAGCATGCAACCCGGTGCTGAGGCAAGCGAGGTCTCGGCTGCGGGAGACAATGACCAGAACCGGGCGGCCTTGCCCGGCCGAATCGATGCGCGGGTGAGCGAGGCGATCGGTTGGGCCGCCCGCGCGGAAGGAGAATCGGGGTCGGCCGGGGCGCGCGTATCGGCTTGGGCGGCGAGCGCGTGTCCGGACCAGCTCCCGCGGCTGCTGGTCGGTTCGAGAATCAGACAGAGGAACTCGCGCGCGCGGCCCCGCCATCGCTCAGGCTCGGGATCGTTCGCGAGCCAGTCCCTCGCGAGCGCCTCGCTGCTGAAGGCGCAAAAAAGGCCGAGCCGGTTGAGTCCGGGTCGCAACCCGAATCCGCCCTGATGACCACTGCCCAAGACCTTGCGCCACTGCATGCCGCGTGCCCGCGGCACGATGAAGGGCCCCCGCATGAGTTGCAGCAGACCCCAGGGAATGTAGGCAGGCCGCCAGACCGCGAGCAACAGCACCGCGCAGCGCGCAGCCAAGGGCGTGGCCGACTGGTCAGTCAACTTGCTCGTCGGGGTCGGGACCCTCGATCCCGTAGCGGCGCAGTTTGACGTAAAGGCTTTGCCGCGACAGGCCAAGCATGTCGGCGGCCGACGCGCGATTGTTGCGCGTGATCTTGAGCGCGGCCTCGATACACAGTCGCTCGATCAGATCGACGGTTTCGCCCACGATGTCCTTGAGCGGCATGCGGCCGACGAGCGCGGCCAGATCCCCGCTCGAGCGGGTGACGGCGGTCGGCTCATCCTGTCCGCCCAGGCGCCTGCCGGTGTCGCGAACGATGAAAGCCAGATAGGGATCGCTTTCGGAGGCGACCGCGACGCCCGAGATCTCGACCGGCACCGGAATGCCACCGCTGCCGACGAGTCGCGTTGAAAAGAGTCGGATCGTGCCGCCCTGAGCCAAGCTGTTAATCAGCACCGCGAGGTCGGTATTCGAGCGGCCCAGCCAGCGGTTGAGCGGCTCGCCGATGATCTGCCCGGCGTGCGCCATCTGGATCATCTCGACGAAAGCAGGGTTGGCGCTCTGGATCAGCCCCTTGGCGTCGGTGAGGACGATGCCGTCAGTGAACTGGCGCATCGCTTCAAGCAGCGATGCGTCGTCTCCGGTGAAGGCCAGGCGCGACTCGGGCTCGAGCCGCAAAAGCACCATGGTGTCCTCTTCCTGGCGCAGGCTGGAAATGAAGAGATGCGCAGGCTTTCGGTCGTGGCCGAACTTGAGGGTGAGTTCGGCGGGCCGCCCCGAGCCGATCACCTGCTCGACGGTGATACCGAAGGTGGCGGTTGCCTTGGGCCCGAGGAAACTGTCGAGCGTGCGGCTCGAAAGTCCTTCGCGGTCCAGACCGAAATAAAGTGCCGCGGCGCGGTTGGCGTCCACCACGGCATGACTCAAGGGGTTGAGGATCAGGATCGGATCCCGGATGACGTCCAGCAGCTGTCTATGCTGATTTTCGATACGCCGCAACCGAAGATAGTCGGCTTCCATACGCTGCTGGGCCTCGAGCAGCCGTGCCTGCAGCGAAGCGACCACGCGCAGATCGCGGCCCACGGCCACCAGCTGTCCCGAGTCGCCTACCCGGATCAGCGAGAACAGGATGGGGATGTCACGGCCACCGGCGTCGATGTGGTTGATGTGGCGCCACCGCGAGGTTCTGCGGCCAGCTCCGGCCTCGCGCAGCAGCTCCTCGACCTTGGGCCGGCTCTCGCTCGTGACCACCTGGACCCAGGGCTGGCCTTTCCAGTGTTGAATATCCTGCGCCGGCCAGTCCTCGGTTCCCATCGAGACACTGGTGATCACGCCGTTGGCGTCGAGCACCAGAGCGATGTCGGAGGCGGCCTCGACCAGCGCGGCGCTGGCCTCGGCGTCCAGGGCGGCAAGCTTGCCGCGCGATCCGTCAGCGTGTCCCAACCGCGCGCTCCTTCACCAACTCGGTCGCTCGCGCGAGCGCGTCGAGCGCGTCGCCCGAAACGATATCTGCATCGAGCCGGTCGACGAGAGACGGGAAGAACGGGACGGCGGCGCCGCCCACCATGATGACGGGTTCAAAGCTGCGACAAGCATGACGGGCGCGGAGTATAAAGCCGGTCGCGTTGCGCAGGTCAGTTTCCGACCCCAGGGACAGTGCAATCAGCCCGGGCCGGGCGGCAAGCATCTGGCTGATGAGCGCCGCCTCGTCTCCGTGGCCGAGCCGGGTCTGCCAACCTGCGCGGGCGAAGAAAGCGCGCACCATCTGCACCCCGAGTCGATGGCTCGCGCCGGGCATGGTGCAGAAAAAACCGCGCGGCGCGTCGGCGGCGTCGCGCTCGGCCAGAGCGCCCTGGGCGTGGAAGTCGTCCATCAGAGAGCTGAAGATTTCCTGCAGCAGTCCGGCGCCAATCGTCACATCGGTGAAGCTGATCCGGTCATCGACCCACCCCTGCCCGAGGTGCTGCGCGGCTGGGGTGATCAGTTGCAGCATCAGCGCCTCGGCGGGCACGCCGTCGGCGCGCAGGCGCGCAACCAGGCCGGTGGCCGCCTTGGCATCGGCCCGCTCGCAGTGCTCGGCCAATTCGAGAGCCTGGACGAACAATGGACCGGATCGCGCCGGTTCGGCGTCGGCCTGCATCGCGGTGACGGCGCGGCCCGGCTCGGCGGGATTGCCCGAAATAGGCGCGAAAGACTCCGGCCCGCAGGCGAGTCGATTCAGTCTGGGTACCACTTCGTTCAGAAGCAGATCCAGCAACGACCCGTCGGGCTGGTCCGGTATGCCGGATGGCCCTGCCCCCATTGCCTTCTCCCCGCGGGGCACCCTCCCACTTGATCGCGGTCGGTTGACACTGCCCCTGTCTAACAGCAACTGTTGCCGATTCCTGCCCGGCTGTCCAGTCGCGGCGGCGTCACCGAAAAACGGCATCCTCATCGAGGGAATTCCTGTCCAACGAATGTTCTTGAATGTCTTGGACAGTACTATCCGCGCCGGGCCCAAAAATGTCAATCTTTCTGGACGTAAAGATAGGTTGACATTTTAAACCGGCAGTCCTACAGTCGGTCGGACAGATTCCCGGCCAGATCGAGCCGGGTAAGGCCGGAGAAGTCGATGTCGCGATCGATGGCCGGGGTGGTCCCGTCGCCAGTGCGTTCGGCAGGACTGCGCCCCGTCTACACCGACGAGGAACGCACGCGCCGCGATTCGACCCGCTGGACTCTGGTCCAGGGGGTGCTCGCGCCGCTGCAGTTCGTCGTGTTCCTGGTCAGCCTCGCGCTGATCGTGCGCTATCTCACGACCGGCGAGGGTTGGGTGGCGGCTGCGCTGTCGGTGGTCGCCAAGACTCTGGTCCTCTATCTGATCATGATCACCGGCGCGATCTGGGAAAAAGTGGTGTTCGGCCAGTACCTGTTCGCCCCGTCATTTTTCTGGGAAGACGCGGTGAGCATGCTCGTGATTGCGCTCCACACTGCCTGCCTCGTCGCCTGGTTCGCGGCAGACGCCTGGCTTGAGCCGCGCGCGCAGATGCTGCTCGCGCTCGCTGCCTATGCCGCCTATGTGGTCAATGCTGCGCAGTTTCTGTTTAAGCTCAGACGCGCGCGCCGCGAGCGTGCTGCATGAATGCCCGTATCCCGATCGCGGTTGAAGCCTGCTCGCGGCCCGAGCCCGAGGTCCTGCGTGAACGGGGCCAGCGTGAAGTGTTCTGCGGACTCACCGGCATCATCTGGCTGCATCGCAAAATCCAGGATGCCTTTTTCCTGGTGATCGGTTCGCGCACCTGCGCGCACCTGCTGCAATCGGCCGCCGGCGTGATGATCTTCGCCGAGCCGCGCTTTGCCACTGCGATCATCGACGATCGTGACCTCGCGGGCCTGGTCGATGTGCACGATGAGGTCGACCGGGTGGTGGGTCAGTTGCTTGCCCGCCGGCCCGACATCCGCCTGCTCTTTCTGGTCGGCTCCTGCCCCTCCGAAGTCATCAAGCTAGACCTGGCGCGAGCAGCCGAGCGGCTCGATGCCAGGCACCGCGCCGGTACCCGGGTGCTCAGCTACTCGGGTAGTGGCATCGAGACCACCTTCACTCAGGGTGAGGATGCCTGCCTGGCTGCGCTTGTGCCGCAGATGCCGCAGGCCGATACCAGCGAGCCGCAGCTGTTGATCGTGGGCTCGCTTGCTGACATTGTCGAAGATCAGCTCGTGGGCTTACTTAATGAACTCGGTATCGCGCGGGTGAGCTGTCTGCCGCCTCGACGTGCAGCCGCGCTGCCCGGCGTGTCATCGGCCACGCATTTCCTGCTCGCGCAACCCTTCCTCAGTGACACCGCGCGCGCACTCGAAGCACGCGGCGCCAAACATCTGCCCGCGCCCTTTCCCCTTGGCGAAGCGGGCACCACCGGATGGTTGCATGCCGCCGCGAAAGCCTTTGGTGTTTCCGACGATATATTCGAGTCGGTTACCGCGGCCCCGCGCGCGCGGGCGCAGAAATCGCTCGGACGGTTCCGTGAGCAGCTCTCGGGCAAGCGCGTATTTTTCTTTCCCGATTCGCAGCTCGAATTACCGCTGGCGCGTTTCCTCGCGTGCGAGCTCGGCATGCGTCCGACCGAGGTGGGTACCCCCTACCTTCACCGCGCTCACCATGGGGCGGATCTGCAGGCGCTGCCCGAAGGCGTTCGAATCGTCGAAGGTCAGGATGTTGAGCGACAGATCGCACGGCTGCGAGACGAGGGTGCCGATCTGGTGGTGTGCGGGCTGGGCCTGGCCAACCCGCTGGAGGCTGAGGGCTTCACCACCAAATGGTCGATCGAACTCGTTTTCAGCCCCATTCACGGTTACGAGCAGGCCGGCGACCTCGCTGAGCTTTTTGCCCGCCCCTTCGTGCGGCGTGAGCGTATCGCTGGCCTGATGACGGAGGCGAGGCGATGAAACTCGCGCTCTGGACCTATGAGGGCCCGCCGCATGTGGGCGCGATGCGGATCGCCACCGCCATGCGCGGGGTGCACTATGTGCTCCATGCGCCCCAGGGCGACACCTATGCCGATCTGCTGTTCACCATGATCGAGCGGCGCAAGGTCCGTCCGCCGGTCACCTACACCACTTTTCAGGCCCGCGATCTGGGGGGCGATACAGCTGAACTATTCAAGCGCGCCGCGCGCGAGGCCTATGAGCGCTTCGCGCCACAGGCGATGATGGTGGGCGCCTCCTGCACCGCCGAGCTCATTCAGGATGATCCAGGGGGGCTTGCCCAAACTATCGGGCTGCCCATTCCGGTGGTGCCGCTCGAGCTGCCCTCGTATCAGCGTAAGGAAAACTGGGGCGCAGCCGAGACTTTTCTGCAGATGACCCGCGCGCTTGTTCGCCCGCTGGCCGCGCCGCGCAGCGAACCCGCAGAGGGGGTGAGGCCGCTCTGCAATGTACTCGGCCCCACGGCGCTCGGTTTCAGGCATCGCGACGATCTGGTGGAGATTCGTCGTTTGTTGCAGGCGATTGGTGTCGACATCAACGTGATCGCCCCATGGCAGGCGACGCCGGACGATCTCGGCCGGCTCGCACGCGCGCATTTCAATGTCGTCATGTACCCCGAAACCGCGGGCCTTGCAGCGAGCTGGTTGCAGCGCCAGTACAAGCAGGCGTTTACGCGCACGGTGCCCATCGGTGTACAAGGTACCGAGGCGTTCGTACGCGAGGTCTGCGCGCTTGCCGCGATAGAGCCCGAGGCGGCGCTTGAGCGCTGCCGCGAAGCAAGCCCCGGGCGGTCGGCCTGGTATAGCGCTTCGGTCGATGCCACCTATCTCACCGGCAAAAGAGTGTTTGTATTTGGGGATGCGACCCACGCGCTGGCAGCTGCGCGTTATGCGAGTGCTGAGCTCGGCTTTACCGTGGTGGGGCTGGGCACCTACAGCCGTGAGTTTGCCCGCGAGGTCCGCGAGGCGGCAGCCGGCTACGCGGTGGAGCCGCTCATTACCGATGACTATCTCGAAGTCGAACAGGCGGTCGATGCGGCGCGGCCGGATCTGGTGCTCGGTACACAGATGGAGCGCCACATTGCGAAGCGATTGGGATTGCCCTGCGCGGTGATCTCCGCGCCGGTCCATGTGCAGGATTTTCCTGCGCGGCATTCGCCTCAGATGGGCTATGAAGGTGCCAATGTCCTCTTCGATACCTGGGTCCATCCGCTGATGATGGGTCTGGAGGAGCACCTCCTCGGGATGTTCCGTGAGGACTTTGAGTTTCACGAGGGCGCGGCCGCCTCGCACCTGGGTCATGCGTCAGCGGCGCGCTCGGGCGAATCTCCTATGCCGCGGCGCGACCCGGGCGAGGCGATGGCAGCCGCTGCCGCGAGCGCGCCGATCATCGTCGCGCAACCGGTGGGCGATATTGCAGTGACGGCGCCCGTCGAGGCAAAGCCTGTCGCCGCGACCGCTTCGGTTGGTGCGGGCGATCCCGTCGCCGCAACGGTCACTGTCACTGCCGCAGCCGCGGCGAGCGCTGCGGCGGCAGCCCCGGCTCAGCCCGCTTGGGCGCCCGAGGCTGAGCGCGAACTCGGCAAGATTCCGTTCTTCGTCCGCGGCAAGGCGCGGCGCAACACCGAGCGTTTTGCCGCCGACCGCGGCGTAGCCCTCATCACGCGCGACACGCTCTATGAGGCCAAGGCACACTATGGCCGCTGACCAACGCTCTCTGCGCCGGGCTGCAGCATCGCGTGTGCCCATGCGGGTGGTGGTGGTCACCATGGATACGCATTTGTCGTCGGCCACCCTCGCCGCTGCGAGTCATCTTGCAGCGCGCCTGCCTGGCGTTACGCTCGAAATGCACGCCGCAAGCGAATACGCGGCGAGCAGCGAGAGGCTCGCGGCCTGCCGCGCGGCCATCGAATCAGCTGATGTACTGATCGTCACTATGCTCTTCATGGAGGAGCACTTCCTGCCGGTCATGGATCTCCTCGAGCGCCGCCGCAATGAGGTTGACGCAATGGTGTGCGCGATGTCGGCGCCCGAGGTGGTGCGACTTACCCGGCTGGGTAAGCTCGATATGTCCAAACCCGCAAGCGGCGCACTCGCGTTCATCAAACGCTTGCGCGGCAGCGCCAAGCCCGGCGCAGCGGGAGGCTCCGGTGAAAAGCAGATGAAGATGCTGCGCCGCCTGCCGCGCATTCTGCGCTTCATCCCAGGCACGGCGCAGGACCTGCGGGCGTATTTTCTCTGTCTGCAATATTGGCTGGGTGGCTCCGAAGACAATATGGCCAATATGGTCCTGAGTCTGGTCAACCGCTACGCCGGTGGACCCCGGCAAGCCTTGCGCGGTGTGTTGGAGGCCGCCGATCCGGTCGAGTATCCCGAGGTTGGCGTGTATCACCCGCGCATGCCCGGTCGCATCGCCTCCGAGGCGCGACAACTGCCGTCTGCGTCCAAGGCTACAGCCGGCGGAACAGTGGGAGTGCTGATGCTGCGCTCCTATTTGCTGGCCGGCAACACTGCGCACTATGACGGCGTGATTGATGCGCTTGAAGCGCAGGGTCTGTCTGTCATTCCCGCCTTTGCGACCGGACTCGATTCCCGCCCTGCGATCAACGCTTTCTTTCACCGTGACGGCAAGGTTCTGGTCGATACGGTGGTGTCGCTCACCGGCTTCTCATTGGTGGGCGGCCCAGCCTACAACGATTCGCAGGCTGCCGAGGCAATGCTTGCCGAGCTTGATGTCCCCTATCTTGCCGCGCATCCAGTGGAGTTTCAGACGCTTTCCGAATGGGGTGGTTCCGACCGGGGGCTGCTGCCGGTTGAGTCGACCATCATGGTGGCGATCCCCGAACTCGACGGTGCAACCTCGCCCATTGTGTTCGGTGGTCGCCCGGGCGCCAAGGGCGCGGTGTGCGTGGGTTGCGAGCGCGCCTGCCGTTTCGATGATGTGCGCAGTCATCAGGATATGGTGTCGTGCCCGGACCGCGCTGAAATGCTCGCTGCGCGTGTGGCCAAACTGGTTGCTTTGCGTCGTAAGCGTGCAGCCGAGCGTCGGGTCGCGCTGGTGATATTCAATTTTCCGCCCAACGCAGGTTCGGTGGGAACGGCCGCGCATCTGTCGGTATTCGAATCGGTACAGGCAACGCTGGTTGCAATGCAAAAAGATGGCTACCGCATTGCGCTGCCCGAGTCCGCCGAGGCGCTGCGTACAGCACTTCTCGGCGGTAATGCCGGGCGCCATGGCACCGATGCCAACGTGCTCGCGCGTATCCCGGTGGCTGAACATGTGCAACGCGAGCGTTATCTCGCCGATATCGAACGCACCTGGGGCCCCGCGCCGGGCCGCGTGCTGACCGATGGCCGTGACCTCTTCGTGCTGGGTGTCGATCTGGGCGAAGTGGTCGTCGCTGTACAGCCAGGCTTTGGCTACGAAGGCGACCCGATGCGCTTGCTGTTCGAAAAAGGCCTCGCGCCCACCCATGCGTTTTGTGCGTTCTACCGGTGGCTGCGCGAACAATTCCGCGCGGACGCGGTGGTCCATTTCGGCACGCACGGCGCGCTTGAGTTCATGCCGGGCAAGCAGGTCGGTGCCTCGGGTCGCTGCTGGCCCGATCGTCTGATCGCCGACACACCCAATTTCTACGTCTATGCCAGCAACAATCCCTCTGAGGGGACGATTGCCAAGCGCCGCTCGGCGGCAACACTGCTGAGCTATATGACGCCCCCGGTGTCGGAGGCGGGGCTGTATGCGGGCCTTCGCGAACTCAGGCAATCGATCGATCGCTGGCGAGCGCTCGCGCTGCCCGCGCCCGACCTGCCGCCCGCAGCCGACTCTGAGCATGCGGGGCTGATCGAACTGATGGCCGAGCAGGCGGCTGCGATCGATCTCGAAGCATCCGGGTTGTCTGCGCCCACGCTCGCCGCGGCTGATCGTGCGGTGCTCGCGCTGTTGCGATCGCTCGAAGAAATGGAGCGCACCATTATTCCCTGTGGTTTGCATGTCTTGGGCGAAGCCTTTTCGCGCGAGGCCCGCCGTGATGTGCTTGCCGCTATGGCGCGCGCGCACCAGCCGATGGCTGAGGGCCTTGAGCCCGAACGCGTCGCTGCAGCGGTCGAGGCTTTGCTCGACGCACCGTCGGAGTCTGAGGGCTTGCGGCTTGCGCAGTCGGCGCTCGGCGCGGGCGATAACGCTCAGGCGCTTGCCAAGATACTCGCGCTAGCCAACACACAAATGGGCAACAACCGCGAAATCGAGGCCCTGCTGCAGGCCCTCGATGGCCGCTTCATCCGGCCGGCGCCCGGGGGCGATGTGCTGCGCACGCCCGAGACGATGCCCACCGGCCGCAACCTTCATGGCTTTGATCCGTTTCGCATGCCGAGCCGTTTTGCGGTGATGGACGGCGCGCGCCAGGCTGAGCGTCTGCTCGAGCGTCATGCTGCTGATGGCCATGCTCTGCCCGAGACCGTCGCGATGGTGCTCTGGGGCACCGACAACCTCAAGACCGAGGGCGGCCCGATCGGACAGGTGCTCGCGCTTGTCGGTGCAAGCCCGCGGTTTGATTCGTTCGGCCGGTTGGCAGGCGCGACGCTTATTCCGCTCGAAACGTTAGGTCGCCCCCGAATCGACGTCGTGGTGACGCTCTCCGGAATCTTCCGGGATTTGTTGCCGCTTCAGATCCGCATGCTTGCTGAGGCGACCTTTCTGGCCGCAAACGCGGACGAGCCCGTTACGCACAATTTTGTCCGCAAGCATGCGCTGGCCTACATGGCCGAGCATGGCTGCGACATGGAGACGGCTGCTCTCAGGGTTTTTGGCAATGCCGATGGCGCCTATGGAGCGAACGTCAATCACCTGATCGAGCAGGGCGCCTGGCAGGACGAGGATGAGCTCGCCGAGTCCTACACGCGGCGTAAGGGCTTTGCTTACGGCCGAGCCGGTAAACCCCTCGAGCAACCGGTGCTGCTGCAGTCGGTGCTTCGCGATGTCGGACTCGCCTATCAGAACCTCGATTCGATCGAAGTCGGTGTCACCACAGTCGACACCTACTTCGATACGCTCGGCGGCGTAACCCGCGCGGTGCGCCGCGCGCGCGCCGCTCAGGCTGCCGAGGGTGCAGTGCCGCGGCAGGGTCAGGCTCCATCCGCGACCGGCGACCTGCCGGTCTATATCGGTGACCAGACAACCGGCTCCGGAAAGATCCGCACGCTTTCCGAGCAGGTCGCGCTGGAGACTCGGACTCGCGTGCTCAACCCCAAGTGGTATGAGGGCATGCTCGCGCACGGCTACGAAGGCGTGCGGCAGATCGAGGCCCATCTCACCAACACCATGGGCTGGTCGGCCACAACCGGGCAGGTGCAGCCCTGGGTCTACCAGCAGATGACCCGCACCTTCATGCTCGATCCCGAAATGCGGGACCGCCTTGCGAGGCTCAACCCTGCCGCCTCGGCCAAGGTCGCCAACAGGCTGATCGAGGCCTCCGAGCGCCAGTACTGGAAGCCGGATGCTGAACTGCTCGAGGCGCTGCGGCGCGCGGGCGAAGAATTTGAAGACCGAATCGAGGGCGTTACCTCGGGAGCCGCACCATGAACGTAGCCACTGTCCCCGTCACCGAAATCCGGCGCAGCCGTCCTGCGCCCCCCGATGGGGAGGGAAGCCTTCAGGTTGAGCTCGACCCCTCGATGCGCATTGGCAATGCCAAGGTCTTTGCCGTGTACGGCAAAGGCGGTATCGGCAAGAGCACGACCTCATCGAACCTGTCGGTTGCTTTCTCCAAGCTTGGCAAGCGGGTCCTGCAGATTGGCTGCGATCCCAAGCATGACTCGACCTTTACGCTGACCAAGCGGCTGGTTCCGACAGTGATCGATGTGCTCGAGACCGTGGACTTTCACCCCGAAGAGCTCCGCGTCGAAGATTTCGTCTACGAGGGCTATAACGGTGTGATGTGCGTCGAGGCGGGCGGACCGCCTGCCGGTACGGGTTGCGGCGGCTACGTCGTGGGGCAGACAGTCAAGCTGCTCAAGGAGCATCACCTGCTCGACGAAACCGATGTGGTGATCTTCGACGTGTTGGGCGATGTGGTGTGTGGCGGCTTTGCGGCGCCGCTCCAGCATGCCGAGCGGGCGTTGATCGTTGCGGCCAACGACTTTGACTCGATCTTTGCGATGAACCGCATCGTTCAGGCCATCGCCGCCAAGGCGAAAAACTACAAGGTACGGCTGGGCGGCGTGATTGCCAATCGCAGCGCGCAAACTGATCAGATCGACCGGTTCGCCGATACGGTCGGGCTCAACCGCCTCGCGCATTTTCCCGATCTCGATGTGATTCGCCGCAGCCGGCTCAAGAAATCAACGCTCTTCGAGATGGAGTCCTCCCCTGAACTCGAGGCGGTGCAGCAGGAGTACCTGCGGCTCGCCGCTTCGCTTTGGGCGGGTACGCCGGGCAGTGCGCCCGCCTCGCTCAAGGATCGTGAGATCTTTGATCTGTTGGGATTCGACTGATGGCGCAGTCGAGCTACCTCGAGCGCCGCGGCCAGATCGAGGCCTACTTCGATCGGACTGCGGCCGATGCCTGGGCGCGGCTTACCTCGGACGCCCCGGTGAGCGGCGTGCGGGCGACGGTGCGGGCCGGGCGCGAACAGATGCGGCGCTTGCTGGTCGGCTGGGTCGCCTCGGCGGGCGCTGCGGACCGCTATGGCGCCTCAGGTCCGGGCCTCCCGCAAAGCGCATCGCATGCGAGAGTGCCACACCCAGCCTTGAGCGCTGATCACGAGCATGCGCACGGAGCGGGCCCGGCAACGCCCCTCCTTTCAAAAGCCATCCTGGATGCCGGCTGTGGAACCGGATTGCTGGCCATCGATTGCGCCCGCCTGGGCGCTGCGGTGACGGCGATTGATCTTTCGCCCACCCTGGTTGATCTGGCTCGAGAGCGCCTGCCCGCTGACCTCGCGCCGGGATCGGTGCGCCTGCTCTCGGGCGATATGCTCGATCCGGCACTCGGCGAGTTTGATCACCTCGTGGCTATGGATTCGCTGATCCACTATGCCCCCGAGCAGGCGGTGAGTGCACTCGTCACTCTGGCACCGCGTATCGGGTCATCGATGGTTTTCACTTTTGCACCGGGAAATTTGCCGCTTCGCGCGATGATCGCAGTGGGACGGCTTTTCCCCCGCGGCGACCGATCGCCTTCGATCGTTCCCGTCGCGCCCGAGCGGATGCAGCGCCTGCTGGGCGACGCGCTTGGGCCGCTTGGCTGGCGTCTGGGCCGAAGCGAACGCGTATCGCGTGGCTTCTACACCTCGCAGGCGCAGGAGCTCGTACGGGGATGATGCTCCTGGATCTGCTCTCGCCCCGGCGCTGGTCACAGATCGATCCGCGATGGCTGCCGTTTGCCGACCTGGGTAGCGCTGACCTCCCGATGGCGCGGCTGATGCGGCTTGCGCTCTTTCAGGTATCGGTCGGGATGGCCACGGCGCTTCTGGTGGGCACGCTCAACCGCGTCCTCATTGTCGAATTGGGGGTGGCGGCGTGGCTGGTCGCAGCGATGGTCGCGCTCCCGCTCGTGTTCGCGCCGTTTCGCGCGCTGGTCGGATTCAGGTCCGATGTGCACCGGTCGGTCTTGGGCTGGAGGCGCGTGCCCTACATCTGGGCCGGGACGATGTTGCAGTTCGGTGGCCTCGCGATCATGCCTTTTTCGCTGATTCTGCTTTCCGGCGATACCCATTGGCCGCTTTGGATCGGACCCATATCGGCGGCCCTTGCCTTTCTCATGGTGGGAGCCGGTATTCAGACCGTTCAGACAGCAGGCCTCGCGCTGGCGACCGACCTGGCGGCTGAGACGACCCGGCCGCGTGTGGTCGCGCTGATGTACACCATGCTGCTGGTCGGGATGGTTGTCAGCGGGGTTGTGTTCAGCCTGCTGCTTGCCGACTTCAACAAGGTCAAACTCATTCAGGTCGTGCAGGGTGCGGCTTTTGTCGCCTTTGTCTGCAACGTTATTGCGCTCTGGAAGCAGGAAGCGCGCGATCCCTCGCGCACGCATCCGTCGCTCACGCGCCCGCACTTTCGCGACTCATGGCGAGCGTTTGCGGCGCAGCCTGGGCAGCGGCGCTTTCTGATTGCCCTTTTCATGGGGACCGCTGCGTTCACGATGCAGGACATCATTCTCGAACCCTATGGCGGCGAGGTGCTGGGGCTATCGGTATCGGCGACCAGCATGCTGACTGCGCTGATGTCGGGCGGAGCCTTGGCGGCTTTTGCGCTGTCGGCGGGCATGCTTCGCCGTGGCCTCAATCCGCACCGGCTCGCCGCGCTCGGCGCGCTGGTGGGCGTCGTCGCATTTTCGTTTGTGATCTTTGCCGAACCGCTGGAGGCGCCCTGGCTGTTTCGCGCCGGGACGGTTCTGATCGGGCTGGGCGGCGGGTTTTTTTCGGTGGGTACGTTGTCGGCTGCAATGACGCTCGAGTTGCAAGGGATGAACGGCCTGGCGATCGGCGCCTGGGGCGCGGTTCAGGCGACTGCTGCCGGGCTTGCGATCGCGGCGGGCGGATTGCTGCGTGACTTGGTGAGCGGTCTGGCGACCTCGGGCGGTCTGGGGCCTGTGCTCGACTACCCCGGGGTGGGTTACAGCGCGGTCTACCACATCGAATTGATTCTTTTGTTTGCCACGCTGGCAGCGGTAGGCCCGCTGGTTCGGCATGCACGTGGCGATGGTTCGGGCGGCCAGAAATTCGGGCTCGCCGAGTTTCCTGGCTGACAAGGTTTCCTTCTCGAGGAGATAACAATGGGAAAAGGTGCAATCACCCAGTACATCGACGTGGCCCAGGTGGTTCTTTATGTGTTCTGGGTATTCTTTGCCGCGCTCGTCTTTTATCTGATCTATGAGAGCAAGCGCGAGGGCTTTCCGCTGGAAACCGATCGCCCGGACGGGTCGGTGAGGCGCGACGCCGGCATTTTGCCCATGCCGCGGGTCAAGGTGTACCGGACCAGGTTCCACGGGGACTTTGATTCCCCGCACGAGCGCGACTTCAGCGAGCCCGCTGTACAGGGTGAGCGCGCGCTGCCCGTATCGGGCATGCCCTACGAGCCCACTGGCGACCCGATGACAAGCGGCATCGGCCCGGGCGCCTACACGCGCCGCAGCGACCATCCAGATCTGACGGTGGACGGTGCGATCAAGATCGTCCCGCTCGCCGCGGCGGCGGGGTTTGGTCTGGTCGAGGGGGATCCGGATCCGCGCGGTATGCCGGTGATAGGCGTCGACGATGAAACAGGCGGTACGGTGGTCGATATCTGGGTGGACCAGTCGGAGCATATGATCCGCTTCCTCGAGGTCCGGACTAACGGCGGCCGCCGAGTCATGCTGCCCATGGGCTTTGCCCGCGTGATCTCAGATCGGGTCCATGGCCGCAAAGTCATTGTGCGTGCGATCCGCGGCAGCCAACTCGAGGGCGTACCGGCGACGCGCAGGCCCGATCAGATCACCCTCTACGAAGAGGAGCGCATCATGGGCTACTACGGTGCGGGTACGCTGTTCGCCACACCGGAGCGCCGGGGGCCGCTGCTGTGAGTACGCACCGCCATAGTCTGGGGCACGAGCACGAACTCGAGCCGCAGCTCGGCCTTCCCGAGGCGCTACCGGCAGGTGAACACATCATCTGGCAGGGCTCGCCCGAACGACGCCGAGTTGCCTGGGATGTCTTCCACCTTCGCGCTGTGGCGGTGTATTTTTTGCTGATCCTGATCGCGCGTTTTGCCTTTGTCCGGCATGAAGGCGGATCGGTCGCTGAAGCCCTTGCGGCAACCAGCTGGTCGGCTGCCGTCTTCGGTATCGCGCTGTTGATCCTCTGGGTGCTTGCCGATCTGGTGGCCCGTACGACGGTCTACACCATCACTGACCGCCGGGTGGTGATGCGGATCGGCATCGTGTTGAGCCTCACCTTCAATCTCCCGTTCAACCGTATCGCTTCGGCCCAGGCGCGGCGACGCAAAGACGGCAGCGGCGATCTGCTTGTCGAACTCATGCCCGAGGACAAGATCGCGTACGTGCATCTCTGGCCGCACGCGCGCGCCTGGCACTTGCGTCATCCGCAGCCGTCGCTGCGCTGCCTGGCCGAGGTCGATGAACCGGCGCGGCTTCTCACGACCGCCTGGCTCGCTCAGCAAGACCCCGAGCAGGTGGCGCTTGGCGCCGCTACCGCCTCGAATACCCGCCCGCCGCTTGGCTTTGCGACCGCCCATGCAGCGTGAAATTTCTGATCGTCTGACCTCGACGCCGCGCGTCGAGGGCTGGCCGCTTGCCTTGATCGCCGCGGCGCTGCTTGCGAGCCTCGCCTACACGGCGTGGGTGCAGTTTGAAAAGAGCCGGGCGCCCTCTGCCCCGCCCGTCGTCGCCGTGCTGGAGTCGCGGCAGTTGATCTTCAGCGATAGCCGCAACGGCGATGTCGAGGTCCGCGATGCCCCTACGGGCGAGCTGCTGCAGCCCATCGTCGGCGAGGCCGGGTTTGCGCGTGGAGCCTTGCGAGGGCTTGCTCAGGCGCGATTACGTCAGGGCGGCCATCCCGCCGCGCCGTTTGAATTGCGTCGCGAGTCGGATGGCGCGCTGCGGCTGAGCGATCCGACCACCGGCCGAAGCGTCGATCTCACCGTCTTCGGACCGGCGAACGCATCTACCTTCCTCGTCTATCTCGATATTCGACAACATTCTTCTTCGGAGGCCCGCCGATGAGCATCCCGCAAGCAGCCGACCGCGTCCGCGGCCCGATCAGTGAATCGACCCGTAAGGCAATGACCGAGTCGATCATCTCGCCGCGTTTTTATACAACCGATGCGGCAGCCATCAACCGGATCTCGGTCGACAACATCCGCGCGGAGTGGAATGCGCTGATGACCGAATTCGAGGGTGATAACAACATCGACCACTTCCAACGCCCGGCCGACATGGATAAGGACTATTCCGGGCTTGAGGCTGAGCTCTACGCCGAGTTTACGGACTTTCTCATCAGCTCGATCACCTCCGAGTTTTCGGGCTGCGTGCTCTATGCGGAACTGCGCCGCAAGGTCGACAACCCCGATATCAAGGCGCTTTTCGGCTACATGGCCCGGGATGAGTCCAGGCATGCCGGATTCATCAATCAATGGCTCAAAGATTTCGGTATCGGGGTCGACCTGGGTCTGCTCACCAAGGTCAAGCAGTACACCTACTTCAAGCCAAAGTTCATCTTCTATGCGACGTATCTGTCGGAGAA
The DNA here is from genome assembly GCA_964654745.1 of uncultured Bordetella sp. Classification (GTDB taxonomy): domain Bacteria; phylum Pseudomonadota; class Gammaproteobacteria; order Burkholderiales; family Burkholderiaceae_E; genus SYIM01. The sequence goes on from CAZZKA010000024.1 coordinate 17,736, forward strand.
GATCGGTTACGCGCGCTACATCACGATCTATCGGCAGATCGAGCGGCATCCGGAACTACGCTTCCACCCGATCTTTCTCTGGTTCGAGAAATGGTGCAATGACGAGTTTCGCCACGGTGAGGCGTTTGCTCTGCTGATGCGCGCTAACCCAAAGCTGCTCACCGGTATCAATCGGCTGTGGATACGATTTTTCCAGCTCGCGGTCTTTGCGACGATGTATGTCCGAGACCATACACGGCCGGTTCTGCACCGTGCGCTGGGTCTTAATCCGACCGAGTACGACCTCAAAGTGTTCGCGATCACTACCGAGATCTGCAAACAGGTATTTCCTGTCACGCTCTGCTGGGACGACCCGCGATTTCTCGCCGGGCTCAACAAGCTGTGTGCGATCCAGGATGCCGTCGAGCGCGAAAAAGCCCGTGGCGGAGTGCTTTCGACTATCAAACGCGGGCTGCTGGCAGCTCAGGCAGCGGCGGTTTTCGCTCGCATGTATTTGCTGCCGGTGCGCGAAAACCGGCTGCCAGATAGCGCGCGACTTGCGCCGAGCTGGTGAGCTTTGTCCGGCGCCCTGCGCGAGGCTAAACGGCGATGACGCTTGCGCTGGCTGCCATCTTTGCGGTCGGGCTATGGTGGCTCTCGACGGGTCTTGTGCTGCGCGCGGTCGACCCGCAGGCCGGGCGCCAGCGCGGTGCGATGGCTGTCGCTTCGCTGCTGCTGTTATGCGGGGTGGCGGGCGTCGTCATCACCCGAGATATGGCAACGCAGCTCGGTGCGTACCTTGCCTTCGTGTCGGTCCTGTTGGTTTGGGCGTGGCAGGAGGTTGCCTTCCTGTTGGGCCTGGTGACCGGGCCAAATCGCTCACCGTGTCCGCCAGTAGCCGGTTGGCGGCGCGCCTGGTATGCGTTTACCGCCATTGCCCACCACGAAATCGCGCTGTTGCTGCTCGCCGCCGCCGTGCTGCTCCCCAGCCTTGGCGCGCCTAATCAGGTGGCTGCGCAGACCTGGTTGGTTTTATGGATCATGCGTTTGAGCGCCAAGCTCAATATCTTTCTCGGCGTGAAAAATTTCTATGAGCCCTTTCTGCCGGCATCGCTGCACTATTTGTTGAGCTATTTTTCACGCAAACGCTTCAATGTGCTGTTTCCATTCAGCGTTGGGGTTGCGACGGTGATCGCCGTGCTCGTTTGGGCGGCGGCAGTCCGCGCCGACAGTGCATTTACCGAAACAGCGATGGGACTGGTCGGTTCGCTACTCGTACTCGCGATCGTTGAGCACTGGCTCCTGATCCTCCCTATGCCGCCACAATCGCTCTGGAGATGGGCACTGCGCGAGCGTGGGTGACCGGGGCGGTTACGCCACTGCGCGGGCCCAAGCGGCGCGCGGCACTACCAGGCTGACGCTCGCCCTGCCGGGCGACTACGGCTTTTAGCCTGCGCAGGGACCTGCAGCTTTACGCCTGCAGTGGGAGCGGGTGTTTCAGGCTGGGGGAGGGACCGTCGCGGCGAAGCTCGGCCTTGCAGCCAGTTTTTTGATGTGTCGGGCCAGATTGGGAAACTCGTCCTTCCAGCCCAATTCCGGAAAGCGCCAGTCGAGATAGCCGATCGCACAGCCAAGCGCGATGTCCGCGAGCGAGTACCGGCCGTCGACACAAAAGGCTTTGTCGCCGAGGCGCGCAGCCATCGCTGCCAGGGCGGCGTCGATCTTGCTCTGTTGTTTAGCAACCCAGGCGGCATCCTGACGGTTTGGCGCGCGCAGGCTCTCCATGCGAATGAGACCGGCAGCGTCTACCGTTCCGTCGGCCAAAGCCTCCCACACCCTGACCTCGGCGCGCGGGCGTCCGTTAGCAGGGATCAATCGATTTACCGGCGTGATGTTGTCCAGATACTCGACGATCACACGCGAGTCGAAAAGAATGTCGCCGTCATCCAACACCAGGTAGGGAACCTTTCCAAGCGGGTTGGATTGCTGAATGAGCGAGTGGCTCTCCGTGACATTGACCGTTTCGAACTGGAAATCGATCTTTTTTTCCGCCAACACTACCCGCACTTTGCGCGCGTAGGGACTCCCTGCCGAACCAATCAGTTTCATGAGGACGCTATCGTGGAAGCAATCAGCGCTGAGTATATCAAGGCGGGTCTGCGGCGCCTCAGAGAGCGCTCAGTGCGGCGAGCGCTGCAGCCGGTTGCTGTGCGAAATCGGTCTCGACGTCCGCCCTGCAAGCGCGAAGGCCTGACCAAGCCTGACAGAATCAGTCTTTCGGAGCGTCGATGCTAGGATAAACGCACCTTCACACCCGACCGTCAGCGCCATGTCTTCCGATTCTGTGTCCGACCCGCACGCGCTTTCGGCTCTGTCGCCTCTCGACGGACGGTATGCACCAAAACTGGGCGCCTTGCGCGCCCTGATGTCGGAGGCGGGCTTCATGCGCCAGCGCGTGAAGGTCGAGGTCGAATGGCTGATCGCGCTGTCTGAGGCGGGGCTTGCCGAACTGCCGCCGTTTTCAGCGTCGGCGAGGCAGACGCTTCGCGCCCTTGCTGCGGAGTTCGGGCTCGAGCAGGCGGCGCGGATCAAGGCAATCGAGGCCCAGACCAACCATGATGTCAAAGCGGTCGAATATTTTCTGAAGGAATCGGTGCAGGGGAACGCGGAGCTCGAGCGTGCGGCAGAGTTCATCCATTTCGCCTGTACCTCGGAAGACATCAACAACGTCTCGCATGCGTTGATGCTGCATGCCGCCCGAGGGCAGGTGCTCGAGCCGGCGCTGAACTCGCTGATCGAGGCGCTTCGCGCTCTGGCTCACCGGTTCGCCGATGAACCGATGCTGTCTCGCACGCACGGACAGCCCGCGTCGCCGACAACCCTCGGTAAAGAGCTCGCCAATGTGGTCGCGCGGCTGAGGCCGGCCGTTGCGCGTTTCGGCGAAGTGGTGCTGCTTGCAAAAATGAACGGCGCGGTGGGCAACTACAATGCCCACCTCATCGCGTGTCCTGAGGTCGACTGGGAGTCGCACTGCCGCCGCGTTGTTGAGTCGCTCGGCCTTGGCTTCAACGCGCACACAATACAGATCGAGCCCCACGACTACATGGCCGAACTCTTCGACGCGCTCGCAAGAGTCAATACCATTCTCATTGATCTCAACCGCGACCTGTGGGGCTACATCTCGCTCGGCTACTTCAGGCAGCGCCTCAAGGCCGGGGAGGTTGGGTCCTCGACGATGCCGCACAAGGTCAACC
>CAZZKA010000025.1:0-20808 GCA_964654745.1 uncultured Bordetella sp.
CGTCGATGCGCCGGTGTCCGGCGGTCAGGCGGGTGCGGTCAACGGTCTCTTGACCGTTATGTGCGGCGGAGATCAGGAGGCCTTTGATGCGGTGCGCCCCACCGGCATGGCTTTCTCGCGTGCCTTCACCCGCATCGGCGAAAGCGGCGCCGGGCAGCTCGCCAAGATGGTGAATCAGATTTGCATCGCAGGTTTAGTACAGGGCCTTTCCGAAGGCGTTAACTTCGGCATGAAGGCGGGCATCGACATGAAGCTCGTGCTCGAGGTGATCGGCAAAGGCGCAGCCCAGTCCTGGCAGATGGACAACCGCGGCGGCACGATGGTCGATGACAAATTCGAGTTCGGTTTCGCAGTGGACTGGATGCGCAAGGACCTGGGGCTCTGTATCGATGAAGCTAAGCGCAACGGCGCGCCGCTCCCCGTCACCGCCTTGGTTGACCAGTTTTACGGCGATGTGCAACGTATGGGTGGCGGGCGGTGGGATACGTCCAGCCTGATCTGTCGTCTCGACGGTCGCCGCAAAAAGTCCTGATTGATTTTCAACTCACCCTGCTTGTGGAGTCTCCAGCGTGAACACCCGTACCACTGAATCCGGCCTGCAGATCGAAGACCTCACGACCGGAGACGGCGAGGAGGCGAGTTCCGGCACCTATGTGAGTGTGCACTACACCGGGTGGCTCTATGAAAACGGCGAAGCCGGGCGTAAGTTCGACTCAAGCAAAGACCGCAACGATCCCTTCAGCTTTCCGCTGGGCGCGGGTCATGTGATTCGTGGCTGGGATGAAGGCGTTGCAGGCATGAAGGTGGGCGGCAAACGTCGCCTGATCATTCCACCGCAGCTCGGGTATGGCGCGCGCGGTGCGGGTGGCGTTATTCCACCCAACGCGACCTTGCTCTTCGAAGTGGAGCTTCTGGGTGTCTGACACCACAGACCGTCCGGTCAACTTTGTCCGCGGCCTGATCGACGCCGATCTTGCCAACGGAAAGCACTCGGGTCGGCGCTGGGCCGGGCACCCGGGCATAGCCGCCGAGCACCGGGCGGGACCGCCCGACACAGCAAAGATACGGACGCGTTTTCCCCCTGAGCCCAACGGCTATCTGCACGTGGGCCACGCCAAGTCGATCTGCCTTAACTTCGGTTTGGCCCGCGACTACGGCGGTCGATGCCACATGCGCTTTGACGACACCAACCCGGTCAAAGAAGATCAGGAGTACGTCGACTCGATTCTTGACGCTGTGCGCTGGCTTGGTTTTGACTGGCAGGGCGCGGGTGAGGCCAACCTCTACTACGCAAGCGACTACTTCGACCGGCTCTGGGAATTCGCGCTCTGGCTGGTAAAGGCCGGCCACGCCTACGTCGATTCCCAGTCGGCCGAGGCCATGCGCATCAATCGAGGCACGCTCACGGAGCCCGGAATCAACTCGCCTTTTCGGGAACGCAGCGCCGAGGAAAACCTCACGCTGATGAACGAAATGCGCGCAGGCAAGCATGCCGAGGGCAGTCATGTCGTTCGCGCCAAAATCGATATGGCCTCGCCCAATATGAACATGCGCGATCCGGCGCTCTATCGCATCCGGTTTGCCGAACATCACCGTACGGGTGACAAGTGGTGCGTCTATCCCATGTACGACTACGCGCACCCGATCTCCGATGCACTTGAAAACATCACCCACTCCATCTGTACGCTCGAGTTCGCCGATCATCGTCCGCTATATGACTGGCTGCTCGCCCGCCTGGCGGATGGCGGATTTTTCGATAAACCCCTGCCGCAGCAAATCGAATTTGCGAGGTTGAACCTCACCTACGCGATCACTAGCAAGCGAAAGCTGCAGGATCTGGTTCAGCGCGGACTGGTCACGGGCTGGGACGACCCGCGTATGCCGACCATCGTGGGACTGCGCCGGCGTGGCTATACACCCTCGTCGCTTCAATTGTTTTCTGAACGGATCGGCGTCTCTAAATCCGACTCGTGGATCGACATGGGCGTCCTCGAGCAGGCGCTTCGCGACGATCTGGAAGCAAGTGCCGCGCGCACCGTGGCGGTGCTGGACCCCCTTAAGCTCGTGATCGAGACCTGGCCGGAGGGCGAGGCCGATGAGTGCTCCGCCCCCGTCCATCCTCAGCAACCAGAGCGCGGGCGGCGTACCTTCCCCTTCGCACGAGACCTGTTCATTGAACGCGAGGACTTCGCGGAACATCCGCCCAAAGGTTATTTCCGGCTTTTCCCCGGCAATAAGGTTCGCCTTCGCTACGGCTATGTCATCGAATGCACTGGATTCGATCGCGACAGCGACGGTAGGATCGTTTGTGTGCGCGCCAGGCACTTCGCTGACTCAAAGTCCGGAACCCCTGGCGCCGATAACTATAAGGTCAAGGGCAACATCCACTGGGTCTCCGCTGCACACGCGGTCGCGGCATCGGTTCGGCTCTATGACCGCCTGTATCGGGACCCCCAGCCCGAGTCCGGTGGACGCGACCCCGTACAGTCGCTCAACCCGGAATCGCTCAAAGTCATTACCGCCATGCTGGAGCCCTCGATTGCATCAGCCCAACCGGAAGATCGGTTCCAGTTTGAGCGACACGGCTACTTCGTTGCGGACCGGCTCGACTCCAAGCCTGGCAAACCGGTATTTAACCGCGCGGTTGGCCTGAAGGACTCCTGGGGCAGCGGCAAGGTCTAACGCGTCAGCGCTGCGTCGGAGACAAAGGGATTGTGCCGACGTTCCTCACCGAAACTGGACATGGGGCCATGTCCCGGTACAAAGGCAACATCCTCGCCCAAGGGCCAGAGTTGCTGTGTGATGGAATGGATCAGGGTATCGAAATCCCCGCGCGGAAAGTCGGTGCGACCGATGGAGCCCTGAAACAGCACGTCTCCCACGATCGCAAGCCGACTGGGGGCATGGAAAAAAATAACGTGGCCCGGGGTATGTCCCGGGCAGTGGCGAACCTCGAGCGTCTGCTCGCCGAATGTCACTGTATCCCCCCCAAGCAGCCAGCGATCCGGCTCGAAAGCCTCGAGCCGCGCAAATCCAAAGCGCTGTCCCTGAGCCGGTAACTGGTCGATCCAGAATTTGTCGTCCCGGTGGGGCCCCTCGAGCGGAACACCGTGAGCGCGCGCGAACTGGGCCGACTGACCGCAGTGATCGATATGCCCATGCGTGAGGAAAACTTTCTCAAGCGTAGCCTGTTCCGAGGCGATCGCCTGTTCGACGCGATCCAGATCTCCGCCAGGATCGATCGCAGCGGCACGTCCCGTCTGCTCGCAAATGAGTACCGAGCAATTCTGTTCAAAGGGCGTGACCGGGACGATGAGAAGTTTCATAACCGACGCAACCCCTCAGTCTCGCGAAGCTGCCGGTTGACTGGGCTGCCATGCATATTGGCGCAGCAATTCGTACGGGACGATCCGGAGTGCGTTTTCGTGAGTGGCTTCGAGTACCACCGGAGGCGCTACCCCGGCAGTGCAGGCCTCGAGCCAACGACTCGCACACAGGCACCAGCGATCACCCGGTTTGAGCCCGGCAAACCGCCACTGAGGCCGGGGCGTCACCAGGTCGTTGCCGCGCAGCATGGAAAAGTCGAGAAACTCGCGGGTCACCCGTGCGCATACCGTGTGACTCCCGCTATCCTCAGGACCCGTCTCGCAACAACCCGTGCGCGTGAACCCGGTGAGCGGATCAAAGGAGCACGCCTGAAGAGGGCCTCCCAGAACATTGAGCGGGCGATCGACCATGACCTTAGCAGCACCCTGAATGAGTTGGCGCTTCGTGCAAGCGCCGATTGTGAGAAAGCGATTCATTGTCGCATCTACGAGGGGCGCGAGACTAGTCGATTTCCGTTCAGAATTTGAGCTTGAACGTACGCTTCGCCTGAATCCATGGTTTCCCGAAACGATCCGCTGCCCTGCGAGCCGCGACTGAATATGCCCGAGTCGCTGTCGGCATGGCGAACCAGGCTGTTCCTCGGTACCTCTTCCTGGTCTTTCCCCGGATGGGAAGGGCTTGTCTACGACAAGGCCGCCAGCGAATCCATTCTGTCGAGGCGCGGGTTGAGCGCCTATGCGCAGCACCCGCTTCTGAACGCAGCGGGCATAGACCGAGGCTTCTACGCGCCGGTGAGCCAGACGCAGTTTCAGCAATATGCCGACCAGGTCCCACGTGATTTTCGATTTCTGGTCAAAGCTCCAGACCTGATAACCGGCGCGACCCTACGCGACGAATCAGGCCGACACGGCCCGCCCAATCCCTCGCACCTCGATGCACAAGCCGCCATCGCGCAGTTCGTCGAACCATGTATGAACGGGTTGGGCGAGCGCGCCGGCGTATTGGTCTTTCAGTTCTCGCCCCTTCCCAGAGCATGGCTGAGCGATGCACCAGGATGGATCGCCCGCCTGGGTGATTTTCTGTCGCGGCTGCCCAGGGGTCCCTGTTACGCGGTTGAGCTAAGAGATCCCGCGCTGATCACCCCAAGGCTGGTTCGCACGCTTGCAGAAACATCGACTCGCTATTGCATCAGCCTGCATGACCGGATGCCGCCCATCGACCGACAGTTACGCGCGCTCGATGCGCTCGACTCGAGTGAGCCCGGACCCCTCATCGTGCGATGGAATCTGCACCAGGGACTGGGCTACGCCGCAGCTCGCAGGCAATACGCCCCGTTCAATCGGCTGATCGATGAGGACCCTGCGACCCGGCAAATACTGGCAGAGCGAGCCGCCGCCACTATTCTCGCAGGCCGCTCGGTCACCGTGATCGCCAACAACAAGGCAGAGGGTAGCGCTCCGCTCACGCTGCTTCGCCTAGCAGAGGCGATCGCGCGGTCTATCGAAGCCGGCTCAGCGGCCGCCGATACCGGTCGTTCAGCCTCGTGAGAATCGCTCGCCGAAAGCCTTTCGATATTTGGCGACCTTGGGGGCAACCACCATCCGGCAATAGCCCTGCCAGGGATTACGCTCGAAATAGCGCTGGTGATAAGCCTCGGCAGCCGAGTAATTGGCGAGGGGCGTCACCTCGGTGACGATGGGATCGCGATACACCTGCGCCTTGGCAAGCTCTGCGATAAACGCCTGCGCCTGTGTCTTTTGATCATCGTCGAGCACAAAAACCCCCGAGCGATACTGCGGGCCAACGTCGTTGCCCTGCCGGTCAGGCGTCGTAGGGTCATGGATGGAAAAAAAGATTTCGAGTAATTCACGAAAACTTATTTCCGTATCGTTGAAGCGCAGCCGCACCACTTCAGCATGACCCGTATCGCCCCCGCAAACCTGCTCGTAGGTCGGCGACGCCACATGGCCGTTGCAGTAGCCCGATTCGACCGCACTGACTCCGCGCACCTCGAGGAAGACCGCCTCGAGGCACCAAAAACAGCCCCCCCCAAATACTGCTTCGCGTTGCATCCTGCCCCCCCCCCGGCGACTCAGCGCGCACTGCCGCGCTTGCGTGACTGGTCTTCACGGCCGCGCTTACTCGTCGCATGAAGCTGCGTGGCACCCGTGTGATATTGCAGCGGCCAGGAAATCCCACGATAGTCCTGCTCGGCTGCCGCATGCAGTGTGAAGTAAGGATCAGCCAGATGAGGGCGCGCAAGCGCGACCAGATCGGCGCGACCCGACAGCAACAGTGTGTTGACCTGATCACCAGTCGTAATCGCACCAACCGCCATCGTCGGCATGCCCGCCTCGAGTCTGATCTGTTCGGAGAACACGGCCTGGTACATTCGCCCATAGACCGGCTTGGAAGCAGGATCTGTCTGGCCCGTCGAGACATCCATGAGGTCGCAACCCGCGGCCTTCAGCGCGCGCGCCACTTCAACCGAGTCGGCGGCCGTCTGGCCTCCGTCAATCCAATCCGTTGCCGAAACACGAACGCTCATAGGTCGTGAGGCAGGCCAAACAGCTCGAACGGCTTCGAACACTTCAAGCGGGAACCTCATCCGATTCGCAAGCGAGCCGCCATAGCCGTCCGTTCGGCGATTGGTATAGGGCGACAGGAAACTGGCCAACAGGTAGCCGTGCGCCATGTGCAGCTCCAGCATGTCGAAGTCGGCTTCGATCGCAAGACGGGCTGAGTGAACAAACTGCCCGATCAGCCGGTCCATATCGGCACGGCTCATCTCCCGCGGGACCTGATTGACCCCCTCGCGGTAGGGGATCGCGGACGGCGCGATCAATGGCCAGTTGCGTTTGACATCGGCAAGCGGCATGTCCATCTGTTCCCAACCCAGCTGGGTAGAACCTTTTCGGCCAGCGTGACCCAGTTGTATGCACAGCCTCGCCCTGGTGTTGGCATGCACGAAGTCCGCGATGCGACGAAACGCCCGCGCCTGGTTGCGATTCCACAAGCCGGTACAGCCCGGGGTGATGCGGCCCTCCGGGGATACGCAACTCATCTCGATAAATACCAACCCCGCACCGCCCTGCGCCCGCGCGCCATAGTGCACCAGGTGCCAGTCGTTGGGGACACCTTCCTGCGCCGAGTACTGCGCCATAGGCGATACCACCACGCGGTTGGCAAGCCACATCTCGCGCAGCCTGAACGGCGCGAACATGGGTGGAGCATCGAGCCAGGCCGGCGAATCGGTTCGCTTGCCCGACACCGGGTCGCGCCCGTCTGCCGCAATGCCGAGACGCGCGGCCTCGGTGCGGTTCCACCACCGCGTCGCATCCTTCACCAGGCCCGAATCGCGCAGCTTCAGATTGTCGTAGGTGATCTGCTTGCTGCGTGTCAGCAATGACACATTGAACTGGATAGGGTCCATCTTCCAGAAGCGGCGTACGTTTTCAAAGAACACAAGGGATACGTTGGCCGAGTGCTGGATGCGGCTCGCCTCCTCGCGGCGTACTGCCTCATAGTCACGAAGCGCAGAGTCGATCGATCCCGCGTTGAGCGCCCCGCGCCCCGAGCCGAGGTGCTTGGCGAGCGCCCCATGTAAAGTGATCGCGTCTTCAAGCGCGAGCTTAGTACCCGAACCGATCGAAAAATGCGCGGTATGCGCAGCATCACCTAAGAGAACGTACGGGATGCCGTTGAGGCGGCTCCACCAGGTGCGGCAGTTGATCGTCGGAAACTGGCGCCAGTGGGACCGGTTCGAGAGCACCTTCACACCCTTGAGGTCACCCGCAAAAACTTTTTCCACCAGAGCCACGGTTGCTGCTTCATCCGTGACGGTCAGACCCGACGCAAGCCAGGCTTCGTCGGTGGTCTCAATGACGATGGTCGATTCCCCTTCCGTGTACTGATAGGCGTGCATCGCCCAGACGCCACCGGCATGTTCCCTAAAGCTGTAGTAAAAGCCTGGCAGGTTCATCTTGGCGCCGAGCCAGACAAAACGGTTGGTACGCTGGTCCACCATTGGCCCAAAGGCCTCGCGCCAGCCTTCTCGGATCGTACTGTTGATGCCGTCGGCGGCGAGCACCAGATCAGCCCCGCGATGCGCGTCCAAGCCCTCGTCTTCGGTCTGATAGCGAACGGGTATCGCGAGTTGCGCCGCCCGGCGCTGCAGGATTTCCAGCAAGGTCAGCCGGCGGATCCCGGAAAAACCATGGCCCGACGACTTGAGTTCAGTCCCCTGGTATTGAACGTAAATGTCGTCCCAGTAAGCGAAGTTGGCGGCAATGTCGGCATGGCTCTCCGGATCAGCCGCACGCAGGTTGTTAAGCGTCTCATCCGAAAGCACGATTCCGAATCCGAAGGTATCGTTGGCGCGGTTGCGCTCGACGATTTCAATACGGGCATCGGGAAACGATTTCTTGAGCAAAATCGCCGAGTAGAGGCCGGCGGGACCGCCACCGATCACATCAATACGCATGGTTTTCCTCGGGTCTGAGACAACTGTCGCGCGGCAGGGCGTCGGGCCGGAGCGCGGCAGGATCCGGCTTGTCCGGAATTTGCTTTAAGTCTAAAGTAATTCCTCTGATCCAGGTCAAGCCCGCAGGCTTGTTCCCGCGGATTATCCCCATAGATGCTGGTCCGTCCGGAGTTGCCCATGCAGATTCTTCAACCGCCCGAATGGGCCAAGCCGCGCGGGTACTCAAACGGCGTGGCAGCCCGAGGTACGCTGGTTTCGATCGCCGGGCAGATCGGCTGGGACGCCCAGTGCCGATTCGCGGGAGACGGATTCGTTGGGCAGGCGCGACAGGCGATCGCAAACATCCTGGAGGTTCTTGCGCAGGCCGGGGGCCGCCCTGAACACATCGTGAGGATGACCTGGTACGTCACCGATAAGTCCGAATACCTCAGCGCAGGCAAACCGCTTGGTGATGCCTACAAAGCATTGATGCGGGCCGCCGACGGCCGCGTCCATTACCCAGCCATGACGGCCGTCCAGGTCACCGCGCTTATCGAGGATCTGGCAAAGGTGGAGATCGAGGCGACTGCGGTCATCCCGGATGCCTGAGCGGCGACGCCGCCGGCCCGATACCCCGCCTGCGGCTCCGGGCTGCCCTGAAGCGTGTCGAGCCGACCGCTAAAATTACGGTTTACCAAGGAGTTGCGATGTCCAGCGCCAAGGCCCAGTTCAACTGGCAAGATCCCTTTCTTCTCGACGCACAGCTGAGCGACGATGAGCGCATGGTGCGCGATGCCGCACAGGCCTACTGCCAGGAAAAGCTCGCCACGCGCGTGACCGAGTCCTTTCGGACCGAGACCACCGACCCGGGCATTTTTCGTGAAATGGGCGAGATCGGGCTGCTTGGCCCGACGATTCCTGCCGAGTATGGCGGCCCGGGACTCAACTATGTTGCCTATGGGCTGATAGCCCGGGAAGTCGAACGCGTCGACTCCGGTTATCGCTCCATGATGAGCGTGCAAAGTTCGCTCGTCATGCTTCCGATTTTCGAATTCGGCACCGAGGCTCAACGAAAGCGCTACCTGCCCAAACTCGCCACTGGCGAATGGATCGGTTGTTTCGGTCTGACCGAACCGAACCACGGGTCGGATCCTGCCTCGATGGAGACCCGCGCTAAGGCAGTTCCGGGCGGGTGGGAGCTCACTGGCAGCAAAATGTGGATCTCGAACAGCCCCTTTGCCGATGTGTTTGTAGTCTGGGCCAAATGCCAGGGGGGCGATTTCGACGGCCGTATCAAAGGATTCGTGCTCGAAAAGGGCATGAAGGGTCTGTCAGCGCCCAAGATCAAGGGCAAGGTGGGCCTGCGCGCTTCAGTCACCGGCGAAATCGTGATGGACCGTGTCGCCATTGACGAGTCGGCGCTACTGCCTGGGGTGGAGGGCCTGCGCGGTCCGTTCACCTGCCTCAACAGTGCCAGATACGGCATCGCCTGGGGCGCGCTTGGCGCTGCCGAGGACTGCTGGTTCCGGTCGCGGCAATATGTGATGGATCGCAAGCAGTTCGGCCGACCGCTCGCGGCCAATCAACTCATTCAGAAAAAACTTGCCGACATGCAGACCGAAATCGCGCTGGGCCTGCAGGGCTGTCTGCGGCTTGGCCGGATGAAGGACGAAGGATCCGCGTCGGTCGAAATCACATCGATCCTCAAGCGCAATTCATGCGGCAAAGCACTCGACATCGCGCGCCTCGCCCGTGACATGATGGGTGGTAACGGCATTAGCGATGAGTTCGGTGTGGCGCGGCATCTAGTCAATCTTGAGGTCGTCAACACCTACGAAGGTACGCACGATATCCACGCGCTGATCCTGGGTCGAGCGCAGACGGGCATTCAGGCCTTTTTCTGAATCGCTCCCGCCGGCGATCCGTGCATCAAGCCTGAGTCAGCGGGGCGACATCGCCTCGCCGAGCCTCACGGACCGCCCCGGAGTCCAATGCGGCCAGTATGGCCTCTCCGACTGTGGCGTCAATACGATCACGGTGGATCCGAGCAGAAATCGCCCCATCTCAGCGCCCTGCTCCAGGTCTATCTGCTGTTCCGCGTATTCCCAGCGGCGGATGCCCTGAGGCCGCGGAGGATTGACCACACCATGCCAAACGGTCGCCATGCTGCCGACGATCGTCGCGCCAACCAAGATCATGGCAAAGCGCATGTCACCGCTCTCAAATACACAGACCACCCGCTCGTTTCTGGCGAAGAGGCCGGGGATATTGTTCGCGGTGAGCGGGTTGACCGAGTACAGCGAGCCTGGAACATGAGCCATCGAAAGCAGGCGGCCTGCGGCTGGCATGTGAATGCGATGGTAGTCGCGCGGGCTCAGATAGAGCGTTGCAAACGCCCCGCCTTCGAAGTAAGCGGCCAGCTCAGCATCGCCTCCTAGCAGGGCATCGCAGCGGTAGCGGTGGGACTTGGCCTGCACGATCGTTCCCGCCTCGATCGGCCCGCACTCGCTAACCCGACCGTCGACCGGGCAGACCCAGCGCGCTTCTGCAAAATCGCGCGCACCGTCGCTGAGCGCACGCGTGAAAAATTCATTGAACGTCCGGTAAGCGGTTGGGTCGGGATACGCCGCCTCGCCCATATCAACCCGATAACGGGCTACGAAGCGCCGGATTGCGGCGTGGGTGAGACGACCTCCTTCGCGCGCGGCGAGGCGGCCGATCGCCTCGGTCAGCAGGCGCTTGGGCAGCAGTCGCTGCGCGAGCAGAAAGATCTGATCAGTGAGCGCGGACATAGCGGCGGGTGACTGTTTCAGCCACACAGACGGGCTTTTCGCTACCCTTTTTTTCGATGGTCGCCTCGAGCACCATCTGCATACCGCTATCGGGCAAGGGCTCGAGCGATTTGAGACGAAAGCGCGCACGCAGTTCACTGCCGACCAGCACTGGAGCCATGAAACGAACGCGATTGAGCCCGTAGTTGACGCTCATCGCAACGTCTTCAAACCTCAGCGCATCATCGACAAAGAGCGGCAGCATCGACAAGGTGAGATAACCGTGAGCGATGGTCGCGCCAAAGGGACCACCCGCAGCCCGCACAGGATCGACATGAATCCACTGGTGATCTCCCGTGGCATGGGCGAAGCGGTCGATCCGATCCTGATCAACTAGCACCCAGTTGCTGACCGCGAGTTCTTCGCCCACCGAGTTCGTGAGGTCGGCGAGCCGTTCAATGCAGCGCATCGATGATCCTTGACTGAAAAGGTGCAGACGCCGAATTATGACCCGCCCTCGCTGCTTATGCGAAGTCACCACGTGCTGCAAGTGGCGGCTGATCACCATCAACATGCGCACGTAGCCACGGCGACTGCCCGATTCAAGCCTGCTCAAGATCAAAGAGACCGCCGCTTATCAAGACAGCATGCGTTTTACCTGCCCGATCATTCTGGGGAATACGCTATGCATACGTCTGCGGACATTGTTGATGCATCAAAGAGCATCCTACTCACCGATTTTTATCAACTCACCATGCTGCAGGCCTGCGAGGTCAACGGGATGCGCGGTGAGGCCAGCTTTGAGTTGTCCCTCAGCAGCCTTCCTGCATCACGCGGTTTTGTAATGAGTTGCGGCTTGGAACCTGCACTCGATTGGCTCGAGGGTCTGAGATTCCAAGACTCCGAACTCGCCTGGCTTGCGGCAAGCCGGCGCTTCCGGAATGCCTTCATAGAGGGGCTTCGCGACTGGCGGTTCAGCGGCGAGGTCTGGGCGGTACCCGAGGGTACGGTCGTATTTCCCGGCGAACCGGTTCTCCGGATCACCGCGCCTATCGGTCAGGCACAGCTCGTCGAAAGCCGGCTCCTCAACCTGATCCATGTACACAGCGTCATTGCCAGCAAGGCTGCCCGCTGCGTCATAGCCGCAGGCAGTGCTGACCTGGTCGACTTAGGCCTGCAGCGCGCTCCTGGTTCCGAAGCGGCGATGATTACTTCGCGGGCCGCGTGTATCGCCGGATTTTCAGCCACAGCCAATGTACTCGCTGGCATGCAAAGCGGGCTCGCGCTGGCGGGCACTATGGCCCAATCGTATGTATTCGCCCATGAAGCGGAAACGCTTGCATTTTTGGACTTCGCGCGGGCCAATCCGGATGACGTGGTCTTCCTCATCGATACCTGGGATACGGTACAAGGCGCTTATCGTGCTGTCTCAGCCGCTGAAGAATTGGCGCGAGAAGGAATCAGGGTCAAGGCCGTCCGGATCGACAGCGGCGACCTTTTGACACTGAGCCATCGCGTTCGCGCCATTCTGGATAACGCGGGGCTCAGCCACGTGCGCATTTTTGCGGGTAATAACCTCGACGAGTGGCAAATCGCGGCGTTACGAGCAGCGACAGCACCTATCGACACGTATTGCGTGGGAACCGCGCTCAGCACCTCGGTCGATGCACCCTCGATCGATTTTTCCTACAAGCTCGTCGATTACGGCGGGCGTCCCTGCGGTAAACGATCAAGCGGCAAAGCAACGCCTCCAGGCAGGAAACAGATCTGGCGCCACCTCGACGAGTCGGGAAAGATCGCCCGGGATCTCGTGAGCCTCGATAATGAGCCCGCGCCAGCCAATGCAGGCGGGAGGTGGCAAGCGCTGCTCGAACCCGTGATGAGGGCCGGACGGCGACTGCGGCCCGCGCCGTCGCTGGACACGCTGCGCGCGCGCGCAGCCAGCCAGATCGCCCTGCTCGGTAACCCGGTCAGACTGCTGGACAACCCGTCGCCTGTACCCGTCAGCCACTCCGCGACGCTACGCGAATCGCTGCATGCTCAGGTGGCAAGCGGACTGTCTTCCCCTGTCGATCCGAACTCCGCTCGCCCCAGCCGATCCGCGATCGCGCGCCAGGACTCCCCCGAGGGCGGACGCTCGACGAGGATGCGGTCGGCCCCGCAACTGTCCAAATCCCGCAGAGCCGCATAAAGCTCGTAGCCGAACATCATCGGATCCTCGCTGCATACCCGCCAGACCAGGCAGGGTCGCTGCGGCCGCCGCCGCGACCATACGGCTGTTTTGATCTGCTCGGATGATAAAACTGCAAGCCTCGCGTCGATCTCGCCCGCATAGACCAATTCGAGCGCGGTACGCGGCGCGTAGTGTGCTGCGAGAGAGCCCGATACCCGCGGCGCGAGCGCATCAGGCTTGGCAAGCGGTAGCCCCAGCACACGCTCGATCTCTGTCGCAGGCAGTCCGCCGGGGCGAAGCAACGCCGGATGCTCGCGCGACAGATCGACGATCGTCGACTCCAGGCCGACTGCGCAATCGCCGCCATCCAGAACGAGCGGCGACTCGGCCCCCAGATCGTCGAGCACGTGGACAGCGCGTGTAGGGCTGACCCTGCCGAAACGATTGGCCGAGGGCGCGGCGATGCCGGATCCACCCAAGCGCTCGAAGGCTTCCAAGAGCGCCACGGCAACCGGGTGAGCAGGTGCGCGAAGACCTATGGTGGGTTGCCCTCCGCAGGCTGCCGCACACGCCTGCCCGCGGCGCGACAGAATAAGCGTGAGCGGTCCGGGCCAGAAAGCTTGCGAAAGACGCTCGGCCGCTGTGCTCCAGTGCGCCCACGCTGCGGCAACTGCCGCATTGCGAACATGGACTATCAGCGGATGGTTCGATGGCCGACCTTTGAGCCGGTAGATTTCGGCCACAGCAAGAGGGTTGGCAGCGTCGGCACCTAGCCCGTAGACCGTCTCGGTGGGAAAAGCGATCAGCCGGCCCGCGATGAGTTCGCCCGCCGCCCGCTCAATCGCCTGCGGCGATGCCGGCTGCAGCAGCGCCGCCCGCACGGACCGGTCGCCATCCCGACCTGCACCTGTCAAGGCGCGAGCCCCAGTATCCTGGCCGCTTTGGCGCAGTCGGCGGCGGCGGCGGCTACATCGTCAGCAACGAAGGTCAGGTGGCCCATCTTGCGACCCCGCCTGGCTTCGGCCTTGCCGTAGAGGTGCAGCTTTGCGTTGGGGATCGCACGCAGCACCGCCTGCCAGTCCGGTTCCCGCACGGCGTCACCCGTACCCGGCGCCATCCACAGGTCTCCCAACAGATTGAGCATGACCGCCGGCGACAAGGCGCGGGTATCGCCAAGAGGCATACGCGCGAGGATTCTCGCCTGCTGCTCAAATTGGCTGGTAAGGCTCGCATCAATCGTCCAATGGCCGGAATTGTGCGGTCGCGGGGCCATTTCATTTACGCAAAGCGTACCGTCGCGGAGCATGAAGAACTCGATGCAGAGTACCCCCACGTAGTGCATCCGGCTGGCGATCTCGGTCGCCGCATCGATAGCCCGCCTCGACTGCTCAGCGGCGATCCCCGCCGGGACTGCCGACGTGTGCAGGATCCCGCCCCGATGCACGTTACGGGCGATCGGCCACAAGGCGGTCGCGCCATCGAGGCTGCGCGCAATGAGCACTGACACCTCGCAATCGAGATCGACCTGCTTTTCAAGAACGCATTCGACCTCGCCCATCCGAGCAAAAGCGGCTTTCGACTGGGCGATGTCTGCAACACGCACCTGCCCCTTGCCGTCATAACCGAGGCGCGCTGCCTTGAGAATTCCCGGAAACAGGGTGGGCTCGACGACATCGAGGTCAGCCATACGCCTGATTTCGCGATAAGGCACTGTTGCAACCCCGCATTTCCGGACGAACGCCTTTTCGGTGATTCGATCCTGTGCAATCGCCACGGATGCGGCATCGGGACATACCGGTTTGCGTGCCGCGAGAAATTCGAGCGAGGCAGCGGGGACGTTTTCAAATTCGGTGGTGATCGCCTCGGAACAGTCCGCCAGCTCGGCGAGCGCAGCTTGATCAGCGTAGCTCGCTGCAATATGGCGATCTGCGAGCATGGCCGCAGGTCCATGCGCATCGGTGTCAAGAACGCAGACCCGGTAACCCATGGCCTGAGCCGCCTGGGTAAACATGCGCCCAAGCTGGCCGCCCCCCAACAATCCGAGCCAACTGCGGGCCGGCAGCGCTGCAGGCGCGCGGACCGGAATACTCATAAGGGCGGCAGCGTCATGCCGCGTGCGTTCTGGTTTTGAGTAGCGCGAAATGCCTCGAGTCGGGCCGCGAGCGCGCGATCGTTCATCGCAAGCGTCGCGACCGCATGCAGCGCGGCATTGGCCGCTCCTGCCTCGCCAATGGCAAAGGTGGCGACCGGGATGCCTCGGGGCATCTGAACAATCGATAGCAGCGAATCCTCGCCAGCGAGGTAACGCGACGGTACCGGTACGCCGAAAACCGGAACGATGGTCTTGGCGGCCAGCATGCCAGGAAGATGGGCAGCGCCGCCCGCGCCTGCAATGATCGCCTGCAGGCCTCTGCTGCGGGCGGTTTCTGCATAGTCGAACATTTCGTCAGGCATACGGTGCGCAGAGACTACCCTCGCCTCATGCGCGATACCGAACTCACTGAGCACTTCGACCGCATGGCGCATGACTTCCCAATCGCTGGCGGATCCCATCACCACGCCAACCCTCGGCATCCCGTCTTGAGTCCAAGCCGAATCAGTCAAGGCTTTCCCCGGTGATGCGAAGCAGCGCCTCGCGATATTTTTCAGCGGTTCGCGCGATGACCTCGGGCGGCAGCGGCGGCGGCGGCGGGCGTTTGCCCCATCCCGACACGGTCTCGAGGTAATCGCGCACGAACTGCTTGTCGAACGAAGGCGGCGATTGACCGATCCGGTACTGGTCCGCCGGCCAAAAACGCGATGAGTCGGCAGTGAGCACCTCATCCATCAGGTAGAGCTCGCCGGTCGAATCGAGACCGAATTCGAACTTGGTGTCGGCGATGATGATCCCGCGCGCGGCTGCGTGCCGGCTCGCTTCGCGGTAGAGCTCAAGGCTCACCGCGCGAATCCGTTCAGCCAGCGGCGCTCCGATCCGGCCCACCATATCGTCGAAGGAAATGTTTTCATCGTGCTCGCCCAACTCGGCTTTTGCAGCCGGCGTAAAGATCGGGGCGGGCAACTGCTGCGCGAGCCGCATACCCGCGGGCAGTCGGATTCCGCATACCGCCGACGTCGCCTCGTAATCCTTCCATCCGGAGCCGATCAGATAGCCCCTCACGACGGCCTCGACGAGAATCGGCCTGAGGCGGCGCACCACCATCGACCGGTCGCGAACCTCGCTCGCTTCGCCCGCACTCACGACGCTCTCAGGCGGTTGATCGAGCAGGTGGTTTGGAACGATTCCGCCCAGCAGCTTGAGCCAGTGGAGCGTCATCCTATTGAGCACGCGGCCCTTGCCCGGAATCGGTTCAGCCATCACCACATCGAACGCGGACAGGCGATCCGAGGTGAGGATCAGCATCCGCTCCGCGTCGATCGCGTAGTTGTCTCGCACCTTGCCGCGCCCCAACAGCGCGAGCGACCGAAGGTTCGACTGGTAGAGCGCGGCGTCAGGCATGGGGGCTGGGCGCAGACGTGGAACCCTCGCGGATCCTCAGTGCGCAGCCTGTGTCAATTCGCCGCTGGCATAACGACGGACCATTACCGCGAGCGGAACTGGCTGGATCTGGCTGCCGCGCCCCTCGCAACCGAATTCACGGTAGCGCTGCAGGCAAATTTTCCGGGCGGCCTCGCGGGCGGGCTTGAGATATTCACGCGGATCGAATTTGTCGGGGTGCTCCGCCATGAAACGCCGGATCGCTCCGGTCATGGCGAGCCGAATGTCGGTGTCGATGTTGATTTTGCGAACACCGTGGCGGATCGCCTCTTGGATCTCCTCAACAGGCACACCGTAAGTCTCCTTCATATCGCCGCCAAACCGACGGATCTCCGCGAGCAGATCCTGAGGCACCGACGATGATCCGTGCATGACCAGATGGGTGTTCGGAATCCGGGCGTGAATTTCCTTGACCCGGCCGATGGCAAGCGTCTCTCCGGTGGGCTTGCGGGAAAATTTGTACGCGCCGTGCGACGTGCCGATAGCTATCGCTAACGCATCAACCTGAGTCCTGCGAACAAAATCAGCTGCCTGCTCGGGATCGGTGAGCAACTGCTCGCGCGTCATGGTCCCGTCCGCACCGTGGCCGTCTTCCTTGTCGCCCTTCATCGTCTCAAGAGAACCCAGGCAGCCAAGTTCTCCCTCGACCGTGATGCCAAGGGAATGGGCCATGTCGACCACCTTACGGGTCACCGCAACGTTGTAGTCGTAGCTCGCGATGGTCTTGCCATCTTCCTCGAGGGAACCATCCATCATCACCGACGAGAAACCTAGCGCGATCGCGCCTCGGCATACTTCAGGCGACTGGCCATGGTCCTGATGCATCACCACTGGAACCTTGGGATAGGCTTCGACCGCAGCCTCGATAAGATGCCTCAGAAAAGCTTCGCCCGCATATTTCCGGGCTCCCGCCGAGGCCTGCATGATCACCGGTGCGTCCAATTCCGCTGCCGCCGACATGATCGCCTGAACCTGCTCGAGGTTATTGACGTTGAATGCGGGGATGCCGTAGCCGTTCTCGGCAGCGTCGTCGAGCAGCTGCCGCATCGAAACCAGAGGCATGGGGGACTCCTGAAAAGGGGTGAGGGGCAAAGCGGGATTATCGCTCAAACGCCGGCTGCACCGGTCGCTTAACCCGCCCTACACCCCGCGTTCCAGGGACTCCTCCCGGGGTCAGCCCCGCACGCGCTCAGGCGAGATTAGCCAATGCGCTACGGTCGTAGGCTCCCATCTCCGCCAGCCGGCCAGCCTTGACCTTGCTCGCCCAAGCCGCATCGCTGATCAATGCGCGGCCCACTGCAACCAGGTCAAAGTCGCCGCGCTCGAGTCGTCTGAGCAGTTCATCAAGCGAAGCGGGCTGCGAGACCTCACCGCCAAAAGAGTTGATGAATTCGCCCGAGAGACCGACCGACCCAACCGTGATCGTCGGTAGTCCGGTGAGTTTTTTCGCCCAGCCCGCAAAGTTGAGATCCGATCCCTCAAACTCCGGTTCCCAAAAACGCCGCTGCGAGCAGTGGATCACATCGATCCCGGCATCGACCAGGGGCCTCAGCCAGGCGAGCATTTCTTCCGGGGACAGCGCCAACCGGGCGGCGAAATCCTGCTGCTTCCACTGCGACAGGCGAATGCACAGCGGCAGATCTGGCCCGACCGCTGCGCGGATCGCACGAATGACCTCCACCGCAAAACGACTGCGTTCTCTGAGGGTCGAGCCGCCCCAGCGATCCGTTCGCAGATTGCTGCCCGCCCAAAAGAATTGATCGATGAGGTAGCCGTGAGCACCGTGGATTTCCACGCCCGAGCAGCCGAGTCGGACTGCCTCGGCAGCCGCGGCCGCATAGGCCTCGACGGTCGCCTCAATATCGGCCTCACTCATCGCGATACCGTACTCCCGCCCCGGCTTGACGACTCCCGACGGACTCTCGGGCGGCGCAGGCGGCTGCCACTTCACAGCGGGGTTGCGGACCGCCCCGACATGCCACAGCTGCGGCCAGAAGGCAGCGCCTTGCGACTTGACCGCCCGCACGACGGGAGACCACTCGGATAAGGCATCCTGTCCGTGAAATCTCGGCACATCCGGTTCGTTGCCAGCCGAAGGACGGTTGATCAGGGTCGCCTCCGAGATGATCAGTCCGATATCGGCCCGGGCGCGGCGCGCGTAGTACTCCGGCGCAAGCGCCGAAGGCACTCCCCCGGTCGCAAACGATCGTGTCATCGGAGCCATGACGAGCCGGTTGGGCAGTGAGAACTTCGCGCAGGAAAAAGGTTCGAACAAGGCCCGGGCGGCGCCGGCTGCATGGGGTGATGTGCTCATTGGGGTTTACGCAGGATGAGATTGGCGGGGTTGGCCGACATCACAAGCTCACCGTTCTGGTTGAACACTTCGATCAGGGAACGGATGATTCCGCGGTCCGGCCGGGACTGCGAGATACGGGCGTCGGTGATGGTCACACGCACAGCGAGCACATCGCCAGGCCGAACCGGCCTGGGCCAGCGTAACTCCTCGATGCCCGGCGAGCCCAGACTCGATTGGGGAGAAAGATAGTTGAGAGCGAACAGCCGCATCATCAATGCAGCCGTATGCCATCCGCTTGCGATCAGCCCCCCAAAATGGCTCGCCGACGCAGCCTGCGGATCGGTATGGAAAGGCTGCGGATCAAACTGTCGCGCAAATCCCTGTACCTCGCCGGCTTCGACCTGAATCGAGCCCAGTTCATGGATTGCCCCGACAACATAGTCTTCGAACCATCGCACGCGCTGCGCTGCGCTGCGGGAAGCAGAATCGGCCATCAGTTTCACCTTATTGCTGGCAGGAACGGGTCTCGACCCGCATTATGGACTTTCACCCGCGGACCCTCGTCTTCGCCAGAGAAATGCCTAGGCGAAAGTGATCGCTTCGCGACGATCAGGCCGGTCGAGGTGCGGCACGGCGTTGTAACTCAGCAGGCGCAGGCTTGGGCCCCCGGTGATCAGCTCACAGACCCCCGTGTTGCGAAACTGAAGGTTGAGCTCGATCGCGGTGGCGGGCGGGGCAAGCATCACGTCTGAGATGAGCCGTCCGATCGCCCCTCCCGAGCTGACCGCAATCACCACATCTGCTCGCTCAAGGCCGACGGCAACACGCTCGACCGAGTCTCTCACCCTGGCTCCGAAACCAGCCCAACTCTCTGGCATATCAACAAGGTCGTCCTCGGACCAACGCCGCATAGCCTCGCGAAAAGTTCGCCAGTAGTCCCTGAAGTCGCGCTGCTGATGCGCCCGCTGATCAGCGCCCCCGGTGTGGCTGCGGTAGAGCGCCTCGCCGTCATACTCATTGAGGCCGGGGTCCTGAATGACCTCAGTACCTGAGACCCCCAGACCCGAGAGCAATTCGGCTGCGGTATCGCGCTGACGTCTGAGCGAGCCGGCAACGACTCGCGCAGGCCGGACACCGAAGGCGGCCAGGTGTTCGCCAAGCCAGCGCGCCTGCTGGCGGCCGCGCTCGGAGAGCCGGTCATAATCCTCCGAACCGAAAGCCGCCTGACCGTGTCGAATCAGAAGTATCAGGGCCATTGAAGTTCCTGTGCCGATGGGCAAACGACCGCCATCATAAGCGGCGCGCGCGCAGCATGAACTCGCTCCCGCTCCGGCCGTATCAGCCCGCGGGGGGAGTCTGCGAGCGAAGCGCGACGAGTCTCTATCATAGAGGCGCTAACCGACGCGCAAGATGACTGCCAACGCGAAAGACCATCAACCTCAGCGCAGGTGGATATGCCATCTCGACATGGACGCCTTTTACGCCTCGGTCGAACTGCTACGCTATCCCGCGCTGCGCGGCTTACCGGTCGTCGTGGGCGGCAGGCGTCGTCAGGTAGCTGACTCCGCGACCGCGCCCTCGCCCGAGGCGCTCCCGCGTCTGCGCGACTACGCCGGGCGGGGAGTCATCACCACGGCCAGCTACGAAGCCCGGGCCTTCGGCGTTCATTCCGGCATGGGCCTCATGAAGGCAGCGGCTCTCTGCCCTGATGCGCTGCTGCTGCCAGCCGATTTCGACGAATACCGACGGATGTCCCGGCTGTTTAAATCCGCAGTGGCAGAGATCGCACCGGTGATCGAGGACCGTGGTATCGATGAGATCTACATCGATCTCAGCGGCTGTCCAGGAATCGAAGCCGATGACGGCAGAGCCATAGGGCTCGCGCTCAAAGCCCGTATCCGCGAGCGCTGTGGCCTCAGCTGCTCGATCGGAATTACGCCCAACAAACTTCTTTCAAAAATCGCCTCCGAGCTCGACAAACCCGACGGGCTCACCCTCCTCGGTCCCCATGACATCGCCAGCAGGATCTGGCCGTTGCCTGCACGGCGCATCAATGGAATCGGTCCGAAGGCATCGGAAAAGCTCGACACGCTCGGAATTCGTACGATCGGTGAGCTCGCCGCCGCCGACCCTGCGATGCTGATCGAACGATTCGGAACCAGCTATGGGGCCTGGTTACACGAAGCGGCGCACGGCCGCGACGACAGACCCGTGGTGACCTTTAGCGAGCCCCGTTCGATCAGC
>CAZZKA010000026.1:0-20700 GCA_964654745.1 uncultured Bordetella sp.
CAGAGGATCGATGAAACTCTCGAACTGAGCCGCCAGAACAAGATAAATGAAAGCTAGCGCGAGGATGAAGGTCACGAACAAGGTTGACGAGGACTGTTTGAATTCGCGCGTCTGCCCGTTGTAGTCGACCGCATAGCCGGGTTTAAGGTGCTTGCGCGCGGCCTGCTCGTAGAAATCGAGCGCTTCGCCAAGCGAGGCGCCTGGTGAGAGGCTCGCGGTAATGGTCACCGCGCGACGCTGTCCGAAGTGATTGAGTTCGCGCGCCGTGACCGTTTCGGTGATGGTGACCAGGCTGGAAAGCGGCACCATCGTGTCGTTACGGCCCCGCATGAACATATTGGAGATGTCCTTCGGATTGTTGCGGTTGTTTGCCTCGAGCTGCACGACCACGTCGTACTGATCGCCCCCACGCTTGAACCGCGTGACCTGCCGGCCACCCAGAAAGGTCTCCAACGTCCGCCCGATGGCTTCGACCTGCACGCCCGAGTCCGCTGCGCGGTCGCGGTCGATCGACACCTTGATCTCCGGCTTGTTCAGCCGCAGATCGGTATCGACCCCGGTCGTTCCAGGGAAGCGCTGCAACTCCGCAACCAGCGGCTGCAAAGTTGCCTGGATGTTTTCATAAGTATCCGTACTCAGGATCACGAAATTGATCGGCCGCTCGCGAGGGCTCTGGCCCAGCGAGGCCGGTGCGACGGCAAACGCCGATACGCCCGGAATCGACTGCAGCCTGGGCTGAAGCACCCGTACCATGTCCTGTGTTTTGCGCTCCCGCTCGTTCCAATCGACCATGCGGAAGATCACAGCCCCCTGGGTCGAGGTCGGGTTACCCGCGACGATGAAGATGCGATCGGCTTCGGGCAGGAGCGGCGCTCCGACGGCTTCAATCGCCTGCGCATATCGCTGCGTGTAGCCGACGGAAGCGCCCTCGGGCCCCGTGAAGATCGTAAAGATCATGCCGCGATCTTCGATGGGCGAGAGTTCTTTCTTGGCAGAGCGCCACATCTGGTCGAGTGAGTAACCGACCGCGGCAAAGAGCGCAATCGCGAGCAGCCAGCGCCACACCGGCCGCAAATGCAGCAGCGCTGCAACGACTCGCTGGTAGCCCACGGTCATCGCTTCCAGGACAAACTCGACCGAGCGGCCGAACCACCCCGGATTGGGATCGTGGCGCAGCAGCTTGGCGCACATCATGGGCGACAGCGTGAGCGCGACAAAACCCGACACCAGCACGGTGCCGGCGAGCGTGAGCGCGAATTCGATGAACAGGCGCCCGGTACGACCCGTCACAAACGCCATGGGCGCATATACGGCAGCAAGCGTGAGCGTCATCGCCACCACCGCAAAGCCCACCTCACGAATCCCCTGGAAGGCGGCGGCAACCGGCGCCATGCCCTCCTCGATATGGCGATAAATATTTTCAAGTACGACAATCGCATCATCGACCACCAGGCCAATGGCGAGTACCAGCGAAAGCAGCGTCAGCGTGTTGATGGAAAAGCCCGCCGCGTACATCACTGCAAAAGCGCCGAGCAGGCACACGGGAATCGTGACCAGCGGAATGATCGAGGCACGAATCGTTCGCAGGAACAGGAAGATCACCAACGCAACCAGCGCTGCCGCCTCGGCGATGGTCTTATAGACCGATTGGATCGAGCGGTCGATAAAGAGGGTCGAGTCGTAGCCGATGTTCAGTTCGAACCCCGGCGGCAGTTCATCCCGCAAGCGCGGCAGTTCCGCGCGCAGCGCCTTGGCGAGAACCAGCGGATTCGCTGTCGCCTGCTTGATGAGTCCCACCGAGACCGCGGGGTTACCGTTGAAGCGAACACTGATCCGCTCGTCGAGCGGGGCTACCTCAGATCGACCAACATCCCGCAGCCGTACCGGATAGCCATTGACAGTACGGATCACGATGTCATCGAACTCGTTGACACTGCGCAGATCGGTCTGCGACATGACGGTGAATTCGCGCTGCTGGCTCTCGATGCGCCCTGACGGAACATCAACGTTCTGCCGGCGCAGAGCCTCTTCGACGTCCTGCACCGTGAGTCGATAGCCTGCGAGCCGCTCGCGATCGAGCCAGATCCGCATCGAAAACTGCCTCTCGCCCCAGATCCTGACGTCGGCCGCGCCCGGCAGGGTCTGAAGTCTCGGCTTGAGGATGCGGTTGGCGACATCCGAAACATCCATTTGCGAGCGACCCGGACTCGACAGCACGACCTGGATGATGGGATTGGCATCGGCCTCGACCTTGGCAATCACCGGTTCGTCGACGCCCTGAGGCAATTTCTGCCGGACCCTGGAGGTCCGGTCGCGTACATCCGCAGCTGCTCCATCGGGTTCACGATCCAGGCGGAAGCGTACGGTGATCTGGCTGCGCTCCGCGCGCGAGATCGAGGTGATGACCTCGATCCCATCGATGCCGGCAATCGAATCCTCCAACGGCTTGGTTACCGCTGATTCGACGATCTCGCTGGAGGCGCCACGGTAGACCGTGGTGACCGTCACCACCGGCTCATCGATCTTGGGGTATTCGCGCACCGACAGCCGGTCAAAGCTCACCAGGCCCAGTAACATCAGGATTAGAGAGAGCACGGTGGCGAAAACCGGGCGCCGGATGCAGACCTCGGAAATCCTCATTTGGGTGCCCCCCCCGGCGCATTCTGAGCCCGGACCTCGGTGCCGTCACGGGTGATTTTGATCTGGCCCGCGGTCACAACCACATCGCCCGCTGCCACACCCTGCATGACCTCGACCCGGCCCTCGCGGCGCAGTCCGGTCACGACACGCGAACGCACCGCCTTGCCGTCGATGACCCGATAGACATACATGTCGGTACCCATCGGATAAATCGCCTCCTCGGGCACCATCACCGCCGCGGCCTTCTCCTTGAGGACCAATCTCGCCCTCACAAACATGCCGGTGCGAAGCAGCGCATCCGGATTGCCCAGCGTGCCCCGTACGATGAGCGCCCGGCCATCGGCCGAGATTTGCGCATCGAGCGCTGAAAGCGTCGCGCGAAACGCGCGCTGCGGCTGCGCGTCAACCCGCACTTCGATCGATTGACCGATCTTCAAGTCGCCCAGAAACCGTTCAGGCAAACGCAGATCGACCTTCATCTGCGAAACGTCTTCGATCACAACCAGATCGGCGCCTTCACGGACATAGTCTCCGATACTGAAGTTGCGCAGACCCACGACGCCTGCAAAGGGGGCGAAGATGCGGGTCTTGGCAAGCTGCGCCTCAGCCAACCGCAGCTTCGCTTCCTGAACGCTCAGATTCGCCGCGGCCTGGTCCTTAGCGCTCAAGCTCACGAACTTGCGCTCGGCCAGATCAGCGGTGCGATCGAAATTGGCTTTGGAGAGATCCAGCTCGGCCTTTGCCTGTTCAACCTGGGCGAGCAGAACCGAGCGATCCAACTCGACCAGCAGATCGCCGCGCCTGACCATGGAGCCTTCCGAAAATCCGATCTGAACAACCCGTCCCGCCGTCTCAGGCCGGACCATGACCGACTCGTTGGCGCGCAGATTGCCCACGGCAAAGACCTCGTCGGTCAGCGCCTCAGTCGTGGCCCTCGCCACCTCAACGCCGACCGGGCCCCTGGGTCCGCCTCCGCCGGCAGGCCCGCCTCCTCCGGCTCGGGGGGGGCCGGACGGTGCGCTCTGGGCGCCGGGGGAAGCGCTGGCGGGAGCCTGGGACTGCGAACCCGTACCGCCCTGTGCCGCCGAGCCAGCGTGGGGGCCGCCCTTCGCCGCAGACGCTGCGGCACCGGACGCGGGAGGCACCCCGGCGGGCTGACCGGCAGCCGGCTCACTACCCGAGGACGCGCGCTGTCCCGAACCGATCTCGATTGCGGTTCGCGGCGGGCCGTGCTCGCTCTTATAGAACCACCAGCCGAGGCCGGCGAGGGCTCCAAGAACGGTGCCGTAGATAAGAAGTCGTTTCATGGATAGAAGTCCGCGCGAAATCTAGCACAGGGCCTACGCGACAAATGTAAGTAAGGGTTTCGACCAGACCGGACGTCGGCACGGCGCCACGCCGAGTGCCCTCACCCGACCTCCCAGGTGTGTCCGGTCAGCGCAACGCAGGGAGCGAGGCGACGCCGCGGTTGGCCAGTTCATCAGCACGCTCGTTGTCTGCATGGCCCGCGTGGCCACGAACCCAGCGCCACTCGATGCGGTGGCGCGTGGCGAGGAGGTCAAGTTCCTTCCACAGATCGGCGTTACGCACAGGCTTGCGATCGCTGGTAAGCCATCCGCGGCGCTTCCAAGACGGCAGCCATTCGCTGATGCCCTTCTGAACGTATTGCGAGTCGGTGTGCACCACCACCTCGCTCTCGCGCCGCAGCGCCTCGAGAGCCCGGATCACCGCGATCAGTTCCATGCGGTTATTGGTGGTCTGAGGATCGCCGCCGAAAAGTTCGCGTTCGTGTTCGCCGTAGCGCAACAACGCGCCCCAACCCCCAGGCCCCGGATTGCCTTTGCAGGCGCCATCCGTATAGATCTCCACCCGAGGCTTTATTGACAAAGGTTCAATCCCTGGTTGCGAACGCCGCACAAAATGGACCGCGGTTTGGAGTAAGGCACCGCCAGCGGCGCGCCGGGTCCAGACAACCGAATTCTAGGCCAAGGCTGGCGACCGGGCGCGGTCGGACGAGCCACCCGAGGCCTCCTCTCGCGAGACCCACCAAGGGAGATCGACTTGACACGGACAGACAGGCTCGCGACGCGCCTCGCAAGCATGATCGGACAGCGGCCAATTCCTCTCAGGCTGAAGCTGTGGAGGGGCGAGGAGATATCACTGGCCGACGATCCTCTCGTTACCCTGCACGTTCGCAGCCCCAAGGCGGTACGGCGTTTGCTCAGGCCGGATCTCGCGTCCCTCGGGGAAGCCTATGTGGAGGGACTCGTCGACATGGAGGGCGCGGTGTCAGATGCCATCGCGATCGCCTCGCGCCTGGCGCAGGGAGGCGCCGCTCGCCAGCCGCAAGGAGGCGCCGCTCGCTCGTGGCAGGGAGGCGCTGCTCGCCAGTCGCACGTAGGCGTCGCACGCTTGTGGCAAGGAGGCGTCGCACGCCTGCACCGCGGCGGGCTGCTGCCAGCATGGATGGGCCGGTATTCCCGTCAACGCACCCGCGAGGCGATTGCCTACCACTACGACGTATCCAACGAGTTCTACGCAGGCTTCCTGGACCGGCAGATGGTCTATTCCTGCGCGTATTACCGCACCGGTCTCGAAGACCTTGAGACGGCGCAACTTCAAAAACTTGATCATGTCTGCCGCAAGTTGAGGCTCAAACCGGGCTTGCGCCTGCTCGATGTCGGTTGCGGCTGGGGCGCTCTGGTGATCCGGGCGGCCGAACGCTATGGAGTCAGCGCGCTGGGCATCACCCTCTCGCGCGAGCAATTCGAACTCGCCAGGCGCCGGGTTCACGCCGCCGGTTTGTCCGACCGGGTGGAGATTCGTCTGCAGGACTACCGCGATGTCGGCGAACCCGCGGGCTTCGACCGTATCGCCTCAATCGGAATGTTCGAACATGTCGGGCTCGCTGGACTGCCCGGCTACTTTCAGTGCCTCCACGATCTGCTCAAACCGGGCGGTATCGTGCTCAATCACGGCATTACCGCCGCGCATCCGGACAGCCGCTCGGTCGGCGCCGGGGGTGGAAAATTCATTGACCGGTACGTTTTTCCCGACGGCGAATTGCCGCATGTCTCACTCGCCATCCGCGAACTCAGCGCAGCCGGCCTTGAACTCGCCGATGCAGAGTCGCTCAGGCGCCACTACGCTCTGACGCTGCAGGCCTGGTCCAAGGCCTTTGAAGCCAATTTTGATCGGCTGCGCATCCTCGCCGGCGAACGGCGGGCACGGATATGGCGGGTCTATCTGGCCGGGTGCGCCTGGGCGTTTGCGCAGGGCTGGATCAACCTCTATCAGCTGCTCGCGGTCAGGCCGGAGGCAGGCGACGGCGGTCTTGCAAGCCCGCTGCCCCTGTCTCGCGATTACATGTACCTCGGTGAGTGGCCACCGGCGCGGCCTGACTGCTGAAGCGCTTGCGCCAGACCGGTCCCTGGAGCGTCATCCCCGGCAGCCTCTTCACCGCCGACTGCAGGTAGACCGCGCCAAGGATGGGCCACCAGCGATCGCCGGCCGATTCAAGAAAATTGAAACGATCGAGCCAGCGCTCGGTCGCGCACCCGGGACGAAAACAGCCATGCCCGGCGTCCGATGGCGAGTAACCGAGCAGGCGCAGCCAATCCCGCAGGCGGAGCAGGCTGATACGCCTCGCCTGCGGAGGAAGAAAGGCTCTGCCCACCGCCTGAGCGAATGTTTCCCGCAAGCCCCAGAGACTCACCGGGTTAAAGCCCGATACCACCATCCTTCCCTCGGGCCTCAGTACCCGGTCGACCTCGCGCAGCACCTGATAGGGGTCAGCGGCGAACTCGAGGACATGAGGCAAAACGACCAGATCCAGCGACTGCGATGCGAACGGAAGTTCTTCGAACTGGTCGATTACAACCTGCGAGATCCCCGGGTCTCGCTGTCCCTCGCGCGCAGTATCGCCAGGTAACACGCAGGCCCGGTTGGGCATCCGGTTGCTACGCAAAAAATTGAGCTCCGCGGTACCGCATTGCACCGCGTTGTACCCGAATACATCGACCACCGCATCGTCGATTGCCGACTGCTCCCAGGCAAGCACATACCTGCCTGGGGGCGAAGCAAGCCACCGGCGCCAGGCCGACCAGGCCCCCTCCTCGCCCGCGCTTTCTATAATTGCGCGATCGTCATCATGTAAATCAGCCAAGACAATGACTTCCTGGAAATATGCCGCCCCGGTTCACCCTCTGGTGCGGCCCATTGCCGCTTTTCAGGACAACTACCTCTGGCTGCTGACCGCCCCGGACGGCCAGTGTGCGGCCGTTGTCGACCCCGGCGATGCAAAGCCGGTGCTGCAAGCGCTGCAAGAGTCCGGCCTCGAGCTTGCCACGATTTTACTGACCCATCACCACGCTGATCACGCGGGAGGCGTGGCCGAACTGGTCGATTCGACCGGCGCCCGGGTTGTCGGTCCGGCCATCGAAGCGATCGCGGGCGTATCGGAGCAGGTCGAGGGCGGACAAACCGTAGACACCGGGTTATCAGGCGTTTCGGCCAGGATCCTCGCGGTACCGGGCCACACCCGCGGCCACATCGCCTATCTGTTCGATCGATTGGGCGACGATCCGAGGCCCTTGCTGTTCTGCGGCGACACCCTTTTTGCGGCCGGGTGCGGGCGGGTCTTTGAGGGAACGCCGGCACAGATGCTCGATTCACTTGACCTGCTCGCGCAACTCAATCCGCATACGCTCGTTTACTGCGCCCACGAGTACACGCAATCGAATCTGCGCTTTGCCCTGGCGGCTGAGCCTGACGCTGCTGAGGTCGCCGAGCGAAGCGCCGAGGCAGCGGCAATGCGCGCTGCCGGGCTGCCCACGGTTCCCTCGACGATCGGTATCGAGAGACGAACCAACCCCTTTCTGCGAGCCGACCAGCCTGGCGTGATTGCCGCCGCGTCGGCAAGGCTCGGGCGCCCCGCGAGGGACCGCTGCGACACCTTCACTGCGATTCGCGAGTGGAAAAACGTATTTCGGTGACGCGGCTGACGTTCCAACGTCGCGATCCCGGGGCACCGTCGGGGCCAATCCCTGTCATTTGACCGAACGCGGATTTCGCGCCTATATTCTTTGGATTGCCTTCGGCAAAAGATTCAGCGTTTTTACAACAGCTCTTTGACGGCCCGTCTACGCCTGCCGTCGACTTCTCTCAGGCCCGGTTTCGCACAGAGGGACTTCCGGGATGTCCTTGCGATCCAGGGCCCGCAGCGATTGTCTTTTTGCAGCCTCCAATCCGATTGATTCCAACAGGCGCCTTCATTTGTCTGACCTCGATCCAATGTCTGAAGGGCCCAGCCAGGCGCGCTCCAGCGAAGCGATCCTTCGCCGCGGGCTCGGAGCTTTCTCGGTAGCTACGCAGACAATCCACCCGGACCAAGCCTCGGCAGGGCTGAGCATCCGGGGGGCTGCGATCATGCTGGCCGCCCTGTTGTCGGGTTGCAGCGCCCTCGCGCCCAAGCCGGAGCCTGCGCCCGCGGCGGCCCCGCCCGCGGCCGAAGCCTTCGCGCTGCCGCAGGGCCACTTCAGTGACCCGCAGGCGATCTCGCTTCGCGAAAAGCAGCGCGCCGACGCGATCGCGCGACTCGAACTGGTCATCGACGAAGACGATGCGCTCAGGGGAACAGACCCCGGACTTCCCGGTCGCAGATTTGACAACCTCTGGGATCGGATTCGGGCGGGGTTCGCGATGCCCGAACTCAATTCGCCTCTGGTCGGGCAAAAGGAGCGCTTTTACCTGGAACGACGCGATTACATGCAGCGGATGATGCAGCGCGGCGGTCGCTATCTGTTTCACATCGTCGAGGAAATCGAAAAACGCAATATGCCCACCGAACTCGCGCTGCTGCCGTTTGTCGAAAGCGCGATGAATCCAACCGCGGTCTCAACTGCGCAAGCCTCAGGTCTTTGGCAATTTATCCCCTCCACGGGGCGTGCCTTCAACCTGCAGCAGGATTGGTGGGTGGATAACCGGCGCGATGTGGTCAAGTCGACCCAGGCCGCACTGGACTATCTGCAAAAGATTTATGAGATGCAAGGTCGGGACTGGTTCCTCGCGCTGGCCTCGTACAACTGGGGAGAGGGCGCAGTGGCCCGGGCAATGCGCAACAACCAGGCGCGCAACCGTCCGACGGACTATCTGTCACTCAACATGCCCAATGAGACCCGGCAGTACGTCCCGAAGCTCATCGCGCTAAAAAACATCCTCATGCGAGCCGATGAACTCGGGCTCGCACTGCCGCCTCTTCCCAACCGCCCGTTTTTCGTCACGATCGAAAAAACCCGCCCGATCGATCTCAGCCTCGCAGCGGAATTCGCGGCCATGTCAGTCGAGGAATTCCTCGAACTCAACCCGGCTCATAATCGCCCGGTCATCGCAGCGACCCGCAACAATGAGATCAAGCTCCCGGCAGACAGACTCGACGGGTTTCTCGAAGCGGTCGAGCGCCATATCGCCTCCGGCAAACCTTTCGCCACATGGCAGCCGTACACGCTCAAGGCCAATGAGACCCTTGAGCTGGTCGCAGCGCGCAACGGCATCGCACCCGCCGACCTTCGTCGCGCCAACGGTGTGCGAGCGAACACCAAGGTGATCGGCGGTACGCGCCTGCTTGTCCCCAATCAACCGGTTGTGGATGATCGGCGGGTAGAGGACTTTCAGGGCCCGCGAATCGTTGAGCTCGCCGAGCAAAGACCGGTGTACCACGCGGTCGGTGCCAACGAGAACTTCGCTGCGATCGCACGCAGGCACCGCGTCACCGTTGCCCAGTTGCGCAAGCTCAACCCCTCGATCGAGGGCGAGCCGGCTCGCGGCACACGCCTGCTCATCCGGCCCGGCGGCCCTCAGACCATCGTGACAACTGAAAACGGTCGACGCGAAGTTACGGAGGCTCCGCGGCCGGTTGCTGCGGCAACGCCTGCGCAGCCCGGAACGCCGCCCCCCCCAGCATCAGCAGCGCAAACCACCCAGAGCGCCGCACCCTCCACGCCAGCGGCAGCCACGGCGTCCAAACCGCAGGAAAGCGCGCCGCGTCAACCGCCCGCTGCGGCATCCCCCGCAACGCCGGTCCCGCAAAAGCCGCAGGCAACCGCACCGCTTCAGCCGACTGCAACAACGACCCCGGTTCAGCCGGCCGCGGGAAAACCGCAGGGGTCTGAACCGCGTCAGCCGACAGCGGCCGCGAGCCAGTCAGCGGCCCCCCAGCAAGCGGCCCCCCAGCAAGCGGCCCCCCAGAAGGCGGCGCCCCAGCCGGCCGCCTCGACAACGGCCAGTCAGCCAGGGCAGGCACCGGCGGCTGCGCAGGGCTCCGCGGCCAAGCCTTCAGCGACTGCCGCCCCCACCACGCCACCGTCGCCGCGTCGCGCATCGACTGCACCAGCGCCCGCCGAAACCCCGGCAGAACCGCCCAAGCGCAACCCCGACCGCAGCACCTGATGCAATCAGTGCCGCCACGCGGCAGCGATCAACTCGCGGGTGTAGGCGTTTCGCGGATTGTCGAAAATCTCCTCAACTGGCCCGGTCTCGACGACCGCCCCGGCCTTCATAACGATCACGCGGTGAGCGAGAGCACGCACGACAGCAAGATCGTGGGTAATGAAAAGATAGCTCATCGCATGGCGACGCTGCAGGTCAACCAGAAGTTCGAGAACCTGCTGCTGCACCGAAACGTCGAGCGCCGAGGTCGGCTCATCCAGCAGCATCAGCGCCGGCCGCAATACCGCAGCGCGGGCAATTGCGATGCGCTGACGCTGTCCGCCGGAGAACTCGTGCGGGTAGCGTTCGGCCATGTCGGCAGACAGGCCGACTTCGGACAGGATCTCGCCGACGACTCTGTCGCGTTCGCCGCGTGACATTTCCGGATGATGCAGCGCGAGCCCTTCCGCAACGATATCGCCGACAGTCAGACGCGGCGACAGCGAGTTATAAGGATCCTGAAATACGACCTGCATACCCCGCCTGAGTGGCCTGAGACCGCGACTGCTCAAGCGATCGATTCGCTCGCCGCGAAACCTCACCATCCCCGACGCCTTGGCCTGCGAAAGCCTCAGCAAACTCATACCGAGGGTAGTCTTGCCCGACCCCGATTCACCCACGATGCCCAGCGTCTCGCCCTCAGCAAGAGCGAGGTCGAGAGGCTGCACAGCGTCAAGACGACTTCGCCGGAACCATCCACGGCGAATCGAAAAACTGCAGGAGAACGCCTGCGCGCTCAAGACTGGCTCAGGCGAGGTGGCCGCCGCTGAAACCAACCGGCGCGGCCGACTGTCGATGAGATGTCTCGTGTAGGGATGCTCGGGTCGCTCGAAGAGCTGCTCGGTCGGAGCCATTTCAACGAGCCGGCCACCCTGCATCACCGCGACCTTGTCGGCGAATCGCTGCACCAGCGGCAGATCGTGCGTGATAAGCAGCACCGACATGCCGAACTCCTGCTGCAGCGAATCCAGGAGCGCGATGATTTGCCTCTGGATCGTCACATCGAGGGCGGTTGTCGGTTCGTCTGCGATCAGCAATCGGGGGCTGCACGCCAGGGCCATGGCTATCACGACTCGCTGGCGCTGGCCTCCCGAGAGTTCGTGGGGGTACGCGGCTGCGCAGCGCTTGGGATCGTTGATCTGCGTACGCGCCAGAAGCGCCTCGGCCTGTGCAAGCGCCTGCGCACGACTCAGGCCCTCGTGCCGCTCAAGCAATTCAGCGATTTGATCGCCGGCGGTAAAGAGCGGATTGAGCGCGCTCATCGGCTCCTGGAAGACGATCGAAATCTCCCTGCCGCGCACCCGCCTGAGATCGGCGATGCTCGCTGCAAGGAGATCACGGCCCTCAAAAAGGATGCGTCCACGATATCGGGCGTCGAGGTTGAGCCTCAGTATCGAAAGCGCGCTGACCGTCTTGCCCGAGCCCGACTCGCCCACCAGGGCTACGCGCTCGCCGCGGCCCACATCGAACGAAACCTCATCGACCACTCGCACCGTACCGCTCGCAGTCGCAAAATCGACGCCCAGGCGCTGAACGCTCAGCAGGGCCGCGCTGCCTGTTGCGCCGCGGGCGTCTGTATGTTCGGGGGCCATCTCAGCCCTTCCTGGTATCGAGCGCATCGCGCAGCGCCTCGCCGATGAAGATCAGTAACATCAGCGTTGCCACAAGTACGCTGAAGGTACTGAAAGAGATCCACCAAGCGTCGAGATTGATCTTGCCCTGGGCCAGAAGCTCTCCGAGGCTGGGCGTCGAGGACGGCACCCCCAGACCGAGAAAATCGAGGCTGGTGAGCGCGACGATCGCCGCGCTCATTCGAAACGGCAGGAATGCGATGACCGGGGTTAGCGAGTTGGGAAGAACATGCCGCCAGATGATCTGCGCATCCGACAAACCCAGCGCGCGCGCAGCGGTCACATACTCCAGCTGGCGGTTGCGGAGGAACTCGGCGCGAACATAATCCGAAAGACCCATCCAGCCAAAGAGCGACAGGATGATCAATAGAATCCAGATGCTGGGTTGAAAGAGCGACGCGAGTATCAGCAGCAGGTAGAGCTCCGGGATGGCGCTCCACACCTCGATGAAGCGCTGAAAGGCGAGGTCGGTCCTGCCAGCGAAGTAGCCCTGAATTGCCCCCGCCAGGACGCCGATCGCAACCCCCATCATCGTGAGCGCGAGACCAAACAACACCGAGACTCTGAAACCATAGATCAAGCGTGCCAGCACGTCCCGGCCCCGATCATCGGTTCCTAACAGGTTTGCTGCAGAAGGTTCCGCCGGATTGGGGCTGGGCGCAAAGTAGTTGATCGTGTCGAAGCGATAGGGATTAAGCGGCCAGATCGCCCAGTTGCCATCACTCGACAAACGCTGGCGGATGAACGGGTCCAGATAGTCGGTCTCGGTACGAAAATCACCCCCGAACGTCGTCTCCGGGTAGCTGCGCAATTGCGGGGCATACCACTGGCCTTCGTACCGGACCAGTATCGGCTCGTCGTTAGAGAGAAACTCCGCGCCCAGGCTTAGAACGAAGACGGCAAGGAATATCCACAGGCTCACGAACCCGCGTCGGTTCGAACGAAAGCGAAGCCAGGCTCGACGACCCGGACTCATGTGCCCGCCCCAAACTTCACTCTGGGGTCGACCCAGGTGTAAAGGAGATCGGTGATCAGTTTGGTGAGGAGCCCCAGCAGAGAAAAGACATAGAGCGAGCCGAGGACTACCGGATAGTCGCGCTTGACCACCGCCTCGTATGACAGCAATCCGAGACCGTCCAGGGAGAAAAGTGTTTCGATAAGGAGCGAACCGGAGAAAAACGCGCCGACGAAAGCAGCCGGAAACGCGGTAACGAGCGGGATCAGCGCATTTCTAAAGACGTGCCGGTAAAAGACGCGGCGCTCGCTCAACCCCTTGGCGCGAGCCGTCATCACATACTGCCGCCGTACCTCTTCAAGAAACGTATTCTTGGTCAGCATGGTGGTCACGGCGAAGCTTCCCACCACCAGACAGGTAAGCGGCATCGCCAGATGCCAGAAATAGTCCAACGCCTTCCCGATGAGCGAAAGTTCGTGCCAGTCATCCGATGTCAGGCCTCGCAACGGAAACCACTGCAGAAATGAGCCGCCGCCAAAAAATACGAGTAACGCCACGCCAAGTACGAAGCCCGGAATGGCGTAGCCCACCAGAATCAATGTGCTGGTCCAGAGATCAAAACGCGAGCCGTTACGCACTGCCTTGGCGATACCGAGCGGGATCGAAACCGCATACACGAGCAGAAAGCTCCACATGCCGAGGCTGATCGAAACTGGCAGCTTTTCTACGAGCAGGTCCCATACGCCTTTGTGGTGAAAGTAGCTGTGCCCGAGATCAAATTGAGCAAACCGGATGAGCATGTCAAAGAACCGTTCGACCGCAGGTTTGTCAAAACCGTAGAGCTCCCGGATCTCCTTGATGCGTTCAGGATCGACTCCCTGAGCGCCCCGATAGAGACCCGCAGAAGAGGACACTTCGCCTCCCAGCGATGCGCCGCGAAGCTCCTGGACGAGCTGCTCGACCGGGCCGCCAGGCACAAACTGGATGATCGAAAAGGTGATGAGCAGGATCCCGATCAGGGTCGGGATCATCAGCAGAAGCCGTTTGACGATGTAGGCGAGCATGGTGCGTCAGCGCTTTGTCGAATCCTGGATCCACCAGGTCTTGAGAACCCAGGTCGGCGGCCAATAGTACTTCGGCAAGGTCTCCGGAAACGCTAGCCGGCGGCTGAACGCAACCCGGTTGGCTGGCGCGTGAAAGTGCGGCACCATGTAATGGCCATGCCTGAGAACCCGATCCAGCGCTTTGGCACCAGCGACCAGTTCCATGCGCGACCGGCTTTCGAGAATTCGGGAAACCAGCGCATCGATCGCCGGCTCACGGATGCCAGGTATGTTCTGCGAACCTTTTTCGGATGCCGCTCCGGACGTGTAGGCCTCGACCAGCTCGTTGCCCGGCGTCTGACTCGCGCTAAAGACATGAACAACCACATCGAAGTCGAAATCCTCCAGCCTCTTTCTGTAGAGCGCAGGGTCCGTGGTTCGAATCGACACATCCATACCCAGCTTGGCCAGATTGCGCGTCCAGGGCTCGGCGACCCGCTCGAATGATTTTGAGTAAGTCAGCATCTCAAACTCAAAGGCTCGCCCCGCCTTGTTGCGCAGCACGCCCTCGTCGTCGACGCTCCAGCCTGCCTCAGCGAGCAGCGAGCGTGCGAGCCTGAGGTTGCCGCGTAGCGACGACGGCGCAGTCGTCGTCGGAGGCAGAGGCACCTCGTCGAACACCTCGGGGCGCAGCTGCTTTCGAAGCGGCTCCAGAAACGCCATCTCGTCTTCGCCGGGCGTGCCCGTTGCGACCATATCGCTGTTGGTGAAAAAGCTGGGCGTACGCCTGTACTGCCCGTAAAACACCTGGCGATTCATCCACTCAAAATCCATCGCGAGCGCAAGCGCTCGCCGCACGCGAACGTCGGCAAAGAGGTCGCGCCGCGTGTTCATTGCAAACCCCTGCATGCCGGTCACGTTGGAGTGGGTGAATTCCCTCTTGATGAGATCGCCGCTGGCGTAGCGCGGACCGGTATGACCTCGAGCCCAGTTACGGGCGGAATTTTCGTAAATCCAGTCAAACTCGCCGGCCTTGAAACCTTCAAGCCGCGCGGTCTCGTCCTTGAAGTACTTGTACGTGATGCGGTCGAAATTGAACATCCCGCGGCGGACATTGAGGTCGCGCGCCCAGTAGTCGGGATTGCGGCGATAGACGATGGATCGTCCCCATTCGACCCGCTCGACCCGGTAGGGCCCGCTTGCCACGGGCTCCTCCTGCACGATGTCAGAGAAAATCTTCCCCGCGCCCCACTTCCTCGAAAACACCGGCATCTGCATGCCGATGATCATGTGCAGCTCATGATTGCGCCGTTTGAACTCAAAGCGCACGGTTCTGGGATCAAGTACCCGCACCCTCGCGACATCAGCGAAATTTTGGCGATACCGCGGGTGCGCCTGGCGCCCCATCAGGGTACTGAACGAGTGCCGCACGTCTTCGGCCATCACGGGCGAACCGTCTGAGAACCGCGCTGCCGGGTTGAGTCGGAACGTGATCGACAGACCATCCTCGGCAAAGACGATATCCTCGGCCAGAAGCCCATACATGGCGAAGGGTTCATCCTTGCTCGCCTCCGCGAGGGTCTCGAATAAGAGTACCCCCAGGCCAGCGGCGGCAATCCCCTTGAGGGTAAACGGATTGAGCTTGTCAAAGCTGCCGTAGCCGTCCAGATAAAGGGTCCCGCCCTTGGGCGCGTTGGGATTGACGTAGTCGAAGTGCGAAAACCCCGGGGGATATTTTGGCGATTCTCCCCAGGAAAGCCCGTGAACCGCCAGGGACGGCGGCACCCAGGACAAAAGCATCACCAGGGCCAGCAGCCTGGCCCGGAAACGGTGAAAGATTGTCCGGAGGGCCCGGCCCGATCGGCCGGCGCGATCCGCAAACGGATGCAGCATGTCGCGTGAGACAATAAGAAGACGCCCGATTCTAGCGGAGACCTTTCCCATGGGTTTTCTTACCGGCAAGCGCATCCTGATTACTGGCCTTCTGTCGAATCGCTCTATCGCTTACGGCATTGCACGGAGTTGCCATCAGCAGGGTGCTGAGCTCGCCTTCACCTACCAAAGCGAGCGTTTTCGTGACCGCGCAGCCGAGATGGCGGCAAGCTTCGGCTCGGACCGTATCTATGCGTGCGACGTAGCCGATGACGCTCAGATCGCGGCGCTTTTCTCCGAACTCCGTCAGCGCTGGGACGGCCTCGACGGGCTCGTTCACGCCATAGCGTTCGCACCTCGCGAGGCCATTGCAGGCGACTTCCTCGAAGGCGCAAGCCGCGAAGCCTTTCGGATCGCGCATGATGTGTCTGCCTACAGCTTTGTTGCGCTTGCTCGCGCGGCTCAGCCGATGATGACGGGCCGCAAGGCGGCGCTGCTCACGCTCAGCTATCTCGGCGCGATTCGCATGGTCCCCAACTACAACACCATGGGGCTGGCCAAGGCGAGCCTCGAAGCCTCGGTGCGCTATCTTGCCGAAAGCCTGGGACCGCGCGGAATCCGCGTCAACGCGATCTCGGCTGGACCGATCAAGACGCTGGCCGCAAGCGGCATCAAAGGCTTTTCAAAAATCCTCGATTTTGTCGAGCACAACGCGCCGCTGCGCCGTAACGTCACGATTGACGACGTAGGTAACGTAGCTGCCTTCCTGCTATCCGAACTCGCCGGCGGCGTCACTGCGGAAATCACCTATGTCGATGGCGGATTCAGCCAAACCGTCGGCGGCATCGCCGAACCCCCTGCAGAATAAGCCGGCGGACCCAGCCGTTCGGCTGCTGGGTCTTTCCAAGCGTTTCGGTGATCGCATCATCGTCGATGCGGTCTCGCTGAGCATCGAGCGCGGCGAGCGCGTCGCGCTGCTCGGCGAGTCGGGTAGCGGCAAGTCGACGCTGCTCAATCTGATCGCTGGCCTTGAACCGGCCGATGCCGGCTCGATCAACATAGCAGGACGCGAGATGACCGGGCTTGGGGACGACGATGCGGCTGCGCTGCGCCGCTCATCCATCGGCTTTGCCTTCCAGGCCTTTCATCTGCTCCCCCATCTGAATGCGCAGCGCAACGTCGCCGTTCCGCTGCTTCTGGCGGGCCTTGCCCCCACGCAGGCTTTGGAAAGAGCTGCCGCGATGCTCGAAAGGCTGGGACTGGGCACCCGGACTCAGGCTCTGGTTCGTGAGCTTTCGGGCGGCGAGCAGCAACGCGTGGCACTCGCGCGCGCCCTGGTCGCCAAACCCGCTCTCGTGCTCGCCGACGAACCTACCGGCAATCTGGACCCCGGTAACGCGCGGGCAGCGCTTGAACTGATCGCGAGCGAGGTTGCACAGAACGGCGCGGCCCTGCTGATGGTGACTCATTCGCTCGAAGCGGCAGCCGTCGCAGACCGACGTCTGCTGTTGCAGTCAGGGCAACTGCTGCCTGCGTGAACAAGCCCCTGCGCGCCCAAGTCACCCTGCTCGGCTGGCTCGCTCAGGCGCAGTGGCGGGAGCATCCGGCGAGCCTGTTGACCGCATCGCTATCGATCGCGATCGGCATCGCACTTGCCCTCGGCATCCACCTGGTGAACCGCTCGGCCCTCGCGCAATTCACCTCGGCGATCGCCCTTGTGAACGGCGAGGCTCAGGCCCAAATCCTGCCCCGCGCAGGCCTCCTCGACGAGATGCTCTTCGATCAGCTCGAACGCCACCCTGAAATTGCCGCGGCGAGCCCGGTGATCGAACTCAAGGCCCAGGCGCGTGCAGAAAACCAGCCGGCTGATTGGCTTTCCCTGCGCGTTATCGCTGTCGATCCGATGCGAGCTGCCCGAGTGACCCCGGCGCTTCTGCCTAGCCTTGGCGAATCGGGCCGGACCGATCCCACCGCCGTCTTCGCCGATGACGCTATTTTTCTTTCGAGAGCTGCGCTGCGCGAGCTCGCTGCGACAGTCGGCGATACGATCATCGTCAGCAGCGCAGACCGCGGTGTGCGCTGGCGCATAGCGGGCATTCTGGAGGGAGCCGGCGACGGACAGATGCTTGCGACCGTCGATCTGGCCAATGCGCAGGAATATTTCGGGCTCGCGGGCCGATTGACCCGAATCGATCTGCGCTTCCGGTCCGATACCGACGCCGAGAGGCTGCGCGCTGAAATCACGGGGCAGCTTCCGGCGCAGGCGATCTGGAGTGAGCCTCAAAGCGCCAGTCTCAGGATGTCCAACCTGTCACGAGCCTATCGTGTCAATCTCAACGTGCTCGCCATGGTCGCCTTGTTCACCGGCGCGTTCATTGTGCAGGCGACGCTGTCCCTGCGGATTCTTCGCCAGCAGCGCGAACTTGCGTTGATCGGGGTGATCGGTGCGCCGAGGCGTCTTGCGGCGTGGCGCGTTCTGATCGATGCGGTGCTGGTCGGCATACCAGGCGCGCTGGCCGGGGTCGCGGGTGGCGTTGCGTTGGCGCTCCTGCTGCTGCGGCTGACCGGCGGCGATCTGGGCGGCGGGTATTTCGGCGGCGATGCCTTGACGCTCAGGGTCGATGTCGTCTCACTCATCGTCGCCTTTGCAGGCGGTATCGCCATCGCGCTCGCGGGGGCGCTGGTGCCACTGCGAACCGCGCGTGCCATCACGCCGGCAATCGCCCTGCGCGCAGCCGGCACGGAGTCGATCCTCGAGCATCGCCGAGCGGTGCTGCCGGCGCTGTTGGCGCTGGCCGGGGCGGCCGCGCTGAGCGCCGCCCCACCGATCGCCGGGCTACCGCTCGCCTCCTACGCCGCCATAGCGCTGATGCTGGTCGCAGGGGTCGCCCTGACCGGCTCGATCATCGCCCCCTGCGCGCGCGCCATCGCCCGACGGGCTGAAAGCGGACACCCGCAGGTTCCGGTCTGGCTTGCGACCCAGCGTCTTGCCCGCGCGCCCGCGAGCGCCGCAGCAATGCTAGGTGGGGTGATCGCGAGCTTCGCTCTGGCGAGCGCGATGGCGATCATGGTGACCAGTTTCCGCGTTTCGGTATCGGAATGGCTCGATCAGGTCTTGCCTGCCGACGTCTACGCCCGGCTGGCCCCGACCGCCGCCGCGCCGGGCTTTGGCGAGACGCTGCAGACGCAACTTGCCGCCCTCCCCGGCGTTCGGCATACGGAGTTTGTGAGGACGCTGCCGCTGCTGCTCGACCCGAGCCAGCCGCCGGTCGCCATGATTGCCCGGCCCTTGGAAAGCGCTGGCGCCGGAGCACGGCTGCCACTGACCGGGCAGACCGCGCGCATCCCGCCAGGTAGCGTCCCAGTCTGGATCACAGAGGCCGTCACCGATTTGCACGGCTGGCGAATTGGACAGACTCACCCGCTCGCCCTATCTGCGGCAACAGGCCCGATCTCCGTCTTCGTCGCCGGAGTCTGGCGCGACTACTCGCGTCAGCACGGCGCTATTGCCATCGACCTGGATAGCTACCGGCAACTCACCGGGGACCGGAGTGCGAACGAAATCGCCTGGTGGCTCCATCCGGATAGTCGACCTGGCGACTTCAATCGCCTGGCTCGCGATACCTCACCGGTAATGCAGAGCATGGAGTTCCGCGATACTGCCGAACTCAAGGCGCTTTCTCTCAAGATTTTCGATCGCAGCTTTGCCATCACTCACGCGCTGGAAGCCATTGCGATCGCGGTGGCCCTGTT
Organism: uncultured Bordetella sp.; assembly: GCA_964654745.1. GTDB lineage: Bacteria > Pseudomonadota > Gammaproteobacteria > Burkholderiales > Burkholderiaceae_E > SYIM01. The sequence continues at coordinate 19,380 of CAZZKA010000026.1, forward strand.
CGGCGTGGCCAGTGCCGTCGCGGGCGAAGCCCTCGCGCGATCGCGTGAATTCGGCATGCTCCGTCATCTGGGTCTCACACGCGCCCAGACCGGACGCCAGTTCGCCATTGAAGCCGCGGCAGGCGCTACGCTGGCAACGCTCTGGGGTCTGCTGCTTGGCGCTGCGGTAGCTTGGATTCTGGTTCATCGGGTCAACCCTCATTCGTTTCACTGGACGATGGATATGCACTGGCCCTGGGCGGTTCTCGTCACGACTGCAGTCGCGATGATCGTGCTCTCGGCGATTACGGCCCGGCTTGCAGCGCGCGAGGCGACCGGCACTTCTCCGGTGCGCGCGGTCCGTGAGGATTGGTGATGCGACGGAGGCTCCTGCAGGCCGTTGCGCTGAGCGCGTTGACCCCATCGCAGGCTTTGGCAACGACTCGCGCCGAGCGCGCCGACTTCGCTGCCGTTCAGCCCGGAGTTCAGCTCACATTCCCACACGACCATGGGGCGCACCCGGAGTTCAGGATCGAGTGGTGGTACCTCACCGCGTGGGCACGCGCTGAAATACGCCCGGGCCAGGCTGAGGACATTGGTCTGCAGATTACTTTTTTTCGCATCAATACCGGCTGGCAACGCTCGCACCGTAGCCGGTTTGCGGCTCGTGAACTGCTCTTTGCCCATGCTGCGCTTGCGCTACCCGGTCAGCCCCGGCTCATCAAGGCGGAGCGCGCCGCTCGGACCGGCACGGGCCAGGCCGAAGCCGCCCAGGGAGATACGCGCCTTTTGCTCGACAGGTGGCTGCTCGAGCGACAGAGCAGCGACAGCTACCGGGCCGTCATTGATGACCCGCGCTTTGGCCTGTCACTGATGCTGCGGGCCGAGCGGCCGCCGTGGCTTCAGGGACAGTCGGGCTGGTCGCAGAAGGGCCCCAGGCCGATTCAGGCGAGTTACTACTACAGTCGGCCTCGCCTCGCGCTGGAGGGTACGCTTGAATTGCGCGACACCTCGGCACTGCCACGAGGCGGCTCACTGCCGTCGCGCAGGGCCTTGCGCGGCCTTGCCTGGTTTGATCATGAATGGTCGAGCGCCTTGCTCGACGACGCAGCTCAGGGCTGGGACTGGGTCGGTCTGCATTTCGATGATGGCAGTTCGCTTATGGCATTTCGGATCAGGGCACGCGAGGGCGAACCCATCTGGACTGATGCGAATTGGGTCGATGAGCACCATCGAGGTCTGCTCACCCACGATCAGGCTCGTGCTGTTCGCTTTGAGCCTGTACGTCGATGGCGGTCGCCACGCACCGGTGCGAACTGGCCGGTCGCGATGAGAGTCGAGC
>CAZZKA010000027.1:0-9179 GCA_964654745.1 uncultured Bordetella sp.
TCGACCGCTTGGGCGTCAGTGTTAACGCGGCTCTTTCCGACTATGACGCCTCGCGCCTTCAAACCGGCGCGATTAACCTCAAGAATGTCGCTGCGGTCATGGTGACCGCCGAGCTGCCTCCTTTTGCCAAGCCTGGCCAGCGCATCGACGTCAACGTCTCGGCGATGGGTAAGGCCGAGAGCCTGAGGGGCGGCAACCTGCTGCTCACCCGCATGCGCGGGGTCGACGGACAGGTCTATGCGCTCGCTCAGGGCGCGCTGACGGTGACCGGTGTCGATGCTGGCGCGGCAGGGTCGCGGGTGTCGGTAGGTGTGACGACGGCTGGGCGAGTTCCGGGTGGTGGTCTGGTCGAACGCATAGTCGATTCGCCATTCGAGACGGCCGAAAAAATCATCCTTAACGTTCGCGAGGCAGATTTTTCGACAGCCGCGGCGGTCGCCAATGCGATCAACGACAAGTTTGGTGGCGGCATTGCCGAGGCGGTCGACGCGGTGACGGTTACCGTATTGGCCCCTGCGGGAAGCAACCAGCGGGTGCCGTTCCTGAGCATGATCGAAAACCTTGATGTGAAGGCGCCAGAGCCGGTTGCCCGCGTGGTGGTCAATTCGCGAACCGGAACGGTGGTCATCAGCCGGAATGTACGAGTGACCGCCGCCGCGGTGACGCACGGAACCTTGACCGTCAACATCTCGGCAACGAACGAGGTATCTCAGCCCAACGCGCTAGCTGGCGGGCAGACCGCCGCGGTCCAGAACGCCGATGTGCAGGTCGCCGAGCAGCGCAATCCGATGGTGCTGTTCCAGGCCGGGGTGGATCTCAGGTCGATTGTCGACGCGGTGAATCAGATCGGGGCGACACCGTCGGCGCTGATCGCGATCCTTGAAGCCCTCAAGAGTTCGGGCAGCCTACGCGCCGAACTGGTGGTGATCTGATGTCGACAGTCGCGCCCAAGGTCGGTTCGTACCATGACTTTCAGGGTCTTGGAGAACTGCGTGGACAGGCGCAGCGGCGCGAGGGCGGGGCGCTTCGCGAGGCCGCGCAGCAGTTCGAGGCCATGTTCATCCAGCAGATCATGAAGACCATGCGCGAGTCGAGCTTCAAGGGCGCAGAGCTATTCGACTCGCAGGCGCTTGATACCTATCAGGCAATGCATGACAAGGAAATTTCGCTGCATATGGCTCGGCGAGGCAGCTTTGGTCTGGCGGACATGCTGGTGAAATCGATGGAGCGGCAGGAACAATCGGTTCCCGCTGCGGACGCGTTGGCGGCGCGGATGCGCGAGCTTGGTGACGATGGTGCCAAGCGAGCAGGAGCGACGGGTTCGGCAAAGGGTGCGTTCCCGGTCGAACGTGCGCGCGGCTCGTTGCCGTTGTCGGTTCCCGGTGCACCGGCGCTGCCTTTGCCCAAGGCGCCCGAACCTGGATTCAAACTGCAGCGCGAGATGCTGCTGCCTGGCGCCGGATTTGCGCCAGCTCGGGGCAAGTGAGACCTGAATGAGCGACATCCTGTCGATCGGCAGCGGCGGCGTTCAGGTCTATCAGCGCGCGCTGAGCACGACTTCAAACAACATCGCGAACACGGCGACCGAGGGCTATTCGCGCCAGGAAACGACGATTGTCGACAATGTCCCACGACTGATCGGGCCGCATTGGCTGGGCACTGGATCGATTGTCGACAGCATCAGCCGCAATTACGACGCGTTCATCGAGCAGAGCCTGCGGACCAGTATCAGCGACTCGGAAGCCCAGGTCCCCCTTATTGACTATATCGATCGTGTGGTCGATATCCTCGGCAGCCAGACGACAGGTCTGACCGCTGCGTTGGACAATTTCTTCGCCTCGGCGAGGGCCCTGTCTTCGGATGCAGCCTCCACGGAGCTCCGTGCCGGGTTTTTGAGCGGGGCTGACGGGCTCGCGCAGCGGCTGCGCACCTTGGGTGGCCAGCTCGATACGATGGATACCGAGACGTCCGAATACGTCAATACCCAGCTGGACAAGGTCAATACGCTTTCGAAGCAGCTCGCCCTGGTCAATGCCGAGCTCAACCGACGCGGGCAGGTCAGCAAACAGGCGCCGCGCCTGCTCGATCAGCGCGATACGCTGCTGCGTGATCTCGCTGCGGTGACCAAGATCCGAGTCCGCGAGGCGGCGTCGGGCGCGGTTGATGTGAGCATCGGTACGACCGATAACCGGGGCAAAATCGTCGACGGGTCTCGCGCCCGACAGGTTGATGCCGTGATTGACCGACAGACCCTTGGCGTAAAGCTGGTCCTGGACCGCGTCGGCACGCCGGAAGTGGTTTCGGGCGTCAATAGCGGTAGCTTAGGGGGGATCCTCAATTTTCGGGATCAGATTCTTTCTCCCTCGGTTTCCAAACTCGATTTTCTCGCGCAGACGATCGGCTCGCAGTTCAACGCCGTGCATAAGCTCGGCATGGACTTTCAAGGCGAATTGGGTGGTGACTTGTTCACCATCGACCCGGTGTTTTCGCTCAACGCCGATGCAAGCGTCGCGGATCTGGCGGTGAGATGGGAGGTCACCAACGCTGCCGAGACAAAATTCCACAGTATCGACCTGACCTACGATCCGGGGTCAGCGCAGTGGACCGCAACCGACCAGATCGATGGCCGCAAGGCGACCGGCCTGAATGAAATCAGCATCAACGGCATGCTGATCAGGATTGAGGGGCGATCCGATAAACCCGAAAAGCTCATCCTTGAGGCGTCAAATCGTCCATCGCTCGGCATCCGGCGCCTGGTGCAGGACCCCAAGCTGGTGGCGGCAGCGGCGCCCTTTCGCGTGATCGAAAATCCGCTTAATCCCAGCGGGGCTGATGCGATGGTCCAGTGGCAGCCGGACCAGGGGGATACGCTCACGCTTCCTTCGATCAGCGGCATGCTCGAAAGCAATCGTTGGCAGACCAACGAAAAGATCATCGATCATTCGAGTACCCGTCCGCTCTCGGTGATCGGCAAACTCTCGGCAGGCGAACGCGACATCACGCTTGGTATCGCGAGTGAGATCGGGAGTCCGATGGAGCTCGAGGTCTTTACCCGGGACGGCCGGCACCTCGTTGGCGGGGTGCTGAGCGAAGTGCAGCGCGATGCCATCATCACAAGCAACAACGGCTTCATACCCGGTGCAACCTATTCCGGGTTGTATCGCAACGTCAAAGGCGACGGCAGCTACCTCGATATGAGCATCGTCCGCGGGCATCGCAGCAAGCCGATTGCCTACGACGTATTTGACGCTACCGGTCTGAAAATCGGCTCAGAGATCCAGCGCGCTTCGATCCTATCCGAAAGGTTCACCAGTCAGACCGTCCCAGCAAGCGGCCCTTTGATCGCGGCCGCAGCGCTTGCGATCAACGGCTATAACCTCAATGCCTTCACGCCGCCCGGTGCGGCTGGTAGCGCGGTAAAAGTCAGGGATATGGCGGCCTGGTTATCCTCGGAGGTTACCCGGCTCAACCTCGACTCGACTATCCAGGTGTCATCGACCAACGAGATCCGGGTCAGTCCTGAGACGCTGCAACTCACCAAGGATCTCAAGCTTAACGGGGTCGACATCATTTCCTCGTCAGCCCGCCCCGCGACGGCCCAGGCGCTTGTCGATCTGATCAATGCCAAGAAATCGACCAGCAATGTCGCGGCGTCACTTAGTGCGACGGGTGAAGTGATCCTCAGCAATACCGTCGGCAACGAGGGTAAGGCGATCAAGATAGAACCGGCCGCCAATGCGCTCGGGGTCAGCGGAGTCAAAGTAGCGGCGGTCAATGAAGTACGCGCTGCTGCCGATAGCCTGCAGCTCAGCAAAGATCTCACGCTAAACGGCGTGAGTATCATCTCAGCGGGCGCCCGACCCGCGACCACAGACGAGCTGGTTGTGCTCATCAATCAAAATAGCGCAAGCACTCGCGTTTCCGCCTACATGGGAGAGAAGGGCGAGGTCATCCTCACCAATACTGCGGGTAACGAGGGCGAGGATATCGTCATCGGACCGGCGGACTCCCTCACAGGGAAAGCTGGCAACGCCCTGGGGATCTCTGCTGCAACCTACAAGGGCCGAATCAAATTCGATGCGGGTAACGATGTCTCCGAGGTCAGACTCGATATCGGGCCGGTGGGGGATCCGTCAGTACTTTCGCGTCTTGGACTATCGACCCGCGTCTATATAGACGGGGTCGTTCCCGAAGATCTCATTGTTGTTGCGCGAGGCGATGCACCGGCCAGGTTTTCGGCCACAGTGGGAAAGGGCACCTTGACCACCATCGAGTCGCTACGGTCTCGCAAGCTCGAACTCAAGTTCACGAGCGATACGACCTATCAGCTTCGGGACGTGGATTCCGACACCCTGCTTGCCGAGCGTCCCTACGATGCTTCCAAGGGAATCCACTATCGCGGGATTCAGGTATCGCTCTCCCGTCCGCCCAAGGACGGTGACGTTTACGTCATCGACGGTAACCAGGGCGGGGTGGGCGACAACACCCAGATCCTGCGCATGGCGGCCCTGGAGGGCTCGCGCGAGCTGATTCCCGGCGGGCTGACGATCGCAGAAAGCTGGCACGGCCAGATCAATGTGGTGGGCAACCTCGGCAATCAGTCCAAGATTGCCCAGGAGGCACTCGATATCGTCAAACAACAGGCGGTCGAGGCGCGCGACAAAGTCTCCGGCGTGAGTCTTGATGAGGAGGCGGCGGATCTGATCCGTTTTCAGCAGGCTTATCAGGCCTCGGCCCGGATCATTCAGACCGCCAACCAGCTATTTGAAGCGATCCTGCAGGTACGCTGATGAAAATTTCAACCAACCAGTTTTTTGACCGGGCCGTCGGGCAGATGAGCGAGCGGCAGATTTCGCTCTCGACGGTTCAGGCGCAGCTTGCGCAGGGCAAGAAGATCATCAAGCCGAGCGACGAACCCGATCGCGCCGGCGCACTGCTCCGGATCCGCAGCATGGTCGATCGCCAGGACCGGCATCTCGATGCGCTGGTCGCCGCCAAAAACCGGCTGCAGTCCGAGGAGGCGGTGCTCAAAAACTCATCGAACCTGATCATTCGGATCAAAGAACTCGCGCTTGCGGCGTCGAACGACTCGTACGACGCGTCCAACCGTGAGGTGATCGCGATCGAAATCGACGGTATGACCGAGCAATTGCTCTCGCTCGCCAACGCGCGCGATACCCAGGAGAACTATCTCTTTTCAGGCGCGAGGGTCAAGGACCAGCCCTTTGTGAAAGACTCCAACGGGCGGATCGTTTATATGGGCGATGAGACGCGGTTCCGGATCGCGGTCGGCGACCATCGGGACATCAACCTGAATCGTTCTGGTACCGATGTGTTCGGACCGCTGCCGCGCGATACCGGTGATCCGGACGCCAAGATTCCGGATTCGGTAAGTCTGTTTGAGTCGCTTCAGGACCTCACGGCCGGGATAAGACAGGGCGATCATGATGCGATGAATCGAGGCATCGGCGAACTCGACAAGATGATGAACCGGCTCACCTTCAATATCTCCGAGGTTGGTACCGATCTCAGCGTCGCGAGCATGCAGACTGAGGTGGTCGAAGAGACCCAGATCCAGCTCAAGTCGGTGTTATCCAACGAACAGGACCTCGACTATGCCGAGGCGGTCGCCCGGATGCAAAAGCAGATGCTTGCGCTTGAGGCTGCGCAGCGCAGCTTCTCGCAGATATCGCAGCTCAACCTCTTCCAATACATCAGCTAAGGCTTAAGAGAGCTCAAGAAATGCCTCTTCAGTCCGACTTCCCATTGAGACGCAGTTTTAAGGGCACCCTGGCAGTCCTATGAGTACCGACGGCATCATGAGCGCGCTGGGGGCGGGTTCCGGCATCGACATCAAGGGCCTCGCCCGTAGCCTGACCGACGCCGAGCAAAAGCCCCGCGAAGAGGCAATCCAGGCAAAGATCGACAAGACCGAGAAGCGGATTTCCGGCTATGGAGCCGTGCTGTTCGGGCTCAAGCAGCTGAAAGATGCTTTTGCCACGCTGAACGACCGCTCCGAGTTCAACGGTGCGACGGCCAGGAACAGCACCCCGCTCGCCTTTGAGGCCACCGCAGGGGCGTTGGCCTCGCTTGGCCAGCACAGCGTGGAGGTGACCGGGCTTGCGAGTGGCCGAGTGCTGCGAAGCGGCAATTTCGCGGCGGCCAACACGACCCTTAATGGGGGAACGCCCTTCAGTCTGGAAATCACCCGTGGCGGCACGACGACGACCGTCAATGTCTCCATCCGTTCGCCCGAGGGGGTGGTTCAGGCGATCAACAGCAAGTCGGAGTCCACGGGCGTCGAGGCTCGGCTCGTCAATACGGGTGACCCGGCCAACCCGGTCACGATCGTTCTCACCGGTGAGTCAGGTGCGGCGAACCACTTCACGGTTGCCCAGCCAGCGGGCCAGTCGGTAGCGGGGCTCGAGTTCGCGACTCAGATCAAGCCGGCATCGGATGCGACAGCGGTCATCGACGGGGTTACGGTTCAACGGCCGACCAACACCATCGACGACGTGATCCCCGGGGTGACGCTTGAGTTGCTCGGCCAAAGCAATAGCCCGGGTACGGTCACCATCAGCCGAGATACCAAGCCGGTTCGGGAAAAGATTGATGCACTGGTCAAGGCTTATAACGACCTTCAGGATTTCCTCGACACGATGGCGGATCCCAAGTCCGAGGACGAGGAGTACGGCGGGATCCTTGCTAATGACTCTTTGGTCAGATATGTGCGGGAGCAGGCGCGGAGCATGATGATCGCGACCTCGTCCACGCCCGGGACGACCGTGACCGCGATGCGCGACATCGGGGTTACCCTGGATCGGGAAGGGCGGATGCAGATTGATTCGGCCAAATTGGACGCTTCGCTGATTGGCCGGTTCGACGAAATTGCCAAGGCGTTCACGGCAAATACCGATAACCAGAGCATCGTGGGCGATGCCGCGCGGGGACTCGCGGGGGACGCGGTCAAGCGGCTCGATGACCTCATGGGCCAGGACGGCCCGATCCTGGCGAGAAATAATGCCGCGACGCAGACGCGAGACAAGGCCGAGCTCGAAATGACCGAGCTCAAGGCGAGGATGGAGGAGGTCTACCAGCGCTACCTCGACCAGTTTGTGGTGATGGATAGCATTGTTTCACGTATGAACAGCCTGCGAACCTCCCTCAAAGGCCAGTTTGAGAGCCTCGCGGCGATGTACAACGGCAAATAATTTCTTTCGCCGGGCTCTAAAGTTTCAAAATCCCGGGTCGACTCCCTGTCTGAGGGAAGGTGTCGGCCGGGTTTCATTGCCTCTTTCTGAGGCTCCCGACGACAGCTTCTCCCGGCAGGGCCCGCCGCGTTCGGTGCGGCGCGCATACGGAGGTAACTGTTATGTCAGTCATACAGCCAGCTTCAGGATCATCCCCGGTTGCACAGGGGGCGAGTCTCAACCCGAACGTCGTGTCGGCCAAGGACAGCAACGCCACCCCCGCGCAGCGGGTGGTCAATGTCACGGGCGCCGCGCAGGCGAGTGCCAACCTGTCGTCCCAGGTGGCTCGACCCAAATTCGACGCGGGCGAGATGCGCAAGCGCCTCGAGGAGGCGGTCCGCCAGCTTAATGAGCAGGCCTCGGCCAACAACCGGAATCTCGCATTCAACGTCGACGATCTGGTCAACCGCCAGATCATTCGTGTGACCGACAAGTCAAGCGGCGAGCTGGTCCGGCAGATCCCTGCCGAAGAATTACTGCATGTTGCCCACAACATCGAAAAGATGAAGGGCATTCTCTTTGACAGCGAGTCTTGATGGCGTGTTTTCAGGCGATCGGAACAGGTTCAGGGCTCAAGTCCCGTCCGATCGCGCCGATTCAATTCATGAGGGCGGGATCCCCGCTCGGGCGATAAACCGGATCTCACTCTTTTAAGGGGATTGCAAGATGTCTGTGATCAACACCAACGTCAAGGCGCTGACGGCTCAAAACGCGCTGACTGTCAACAATCGCAGCCTCTCCACGGCGATGCAGCAGTTGTCTACCGGCAAGCGGATCAACGCTGCCAAGGACGACGCCGCGGGTCTTGCGATCAGCACCCGTATGTCGGCCGATTTGCGCGGTATGTCGATGTCGATCAAGAACGCCAACGACGGCATCTCGATGATGCAGACCGCCGAGGGCGCACTGGGCGAAATCACCAATATGCTGCAGCGGATGCGCGAGCTGTCGGTTCAGGCGGCCACCGGCAGCATGACTGCCGACAACCGCAAGGCGCTCCAAAAGGAGATGGACCAGCTGGTTGCCGAGATCGATAACGTCTCCAAGACCACCAACTTCAACGGGATCAAGCTTCTTGACGGTTCGTCCAGGAACGTCAAGATTCAAACCAACGTCAAAGAGGGCGATCAGGTCGGCGTCAGCATCGCGTCGGCCTCGAGCAAAGCGCTCGGTCTGCAGGGCTTCCGGGTCGAGGGTCAGTTGACGACGGGGCGGGTGGGTGATTCGTCTGGTGTCACCAACAGCGATGTGTTGATCAACGGTTTCAGTTTCGCATCATCCGGTAACGTGGGGTCTGCTACCGCTGCGGGCCTCGCTACTGCCATCAATACCAATGTGGGTGAGCACCGCGTCAAGGCCTCTGCCTACAACACTTATAAGGGTGCGGCGCCGACCGCGACCTCCTTCGCGGCTACCGCAGTTACCATCAACAGCAATGGGGTCGCTGCAGCGGGAAGTATCGAGGAGCTGGTTGCTAATATCAACCGCGACGTGTCTGGCGTTACAGCGGTTCTGGGGTCCGACGGTACGATCGAGTTGTCGAACACGACCGGCAACAATATTGTCGTGACGGCAGGGACCACGGCGGGTCTGGCGGTTGGTACCTACACCGGGTTCCTGACGCTTGAGCATATGGACGGCCGGGACATCACCATCAAGGCCGCCAGCACGGCCAATGGTATGCCTGGCGGCGCAGGTACGGTGGCAGATGTCAAGACGTTTGGTGTGAACCAGACGACCGATGGCAAGAGCTTTGGCGGTACGGCCGTTGACACCAGCAATATTCTTGTGACCGATGATCTCCGTATCAACGGCGTGCGTGTCGGATCGACTCAGAGCAGTTCGGCGCTTGCCAAGGCCTCGGCAATCAACCTCGTGTCGGCTCAATCCGGTGTTTCGGCAGACGCTCAGACTGATGTCAAGGTGACG
>CAZZKA010000027.1:9279-20558 GCA_964654745.1 uncultured Bordetella sp.
CGTGTCGGCTCAATCCGGTGTTTCGGCAGACGCTCAGACTGATGTCAAGGTGACGGTCAACATGGCGTCGCAAACAGGCGCTACGGCAGTCATGATTAATGGGAAGTCGATTAATTTGGCAACCGGCATTTCGACAATGGGGCAGGTCGTTTCAAAAATCAACGCATCCGGGGTAAACGGTGTTGTTGCTACCACCGATGTAGACGGAAACCTCCTGCTCGTGTCAGACGGTGGTGCGGATATCAGTGTCGGTGACGCAGGTGGGTTCGTGAAAGCGATTGAGTCAATTCATGGGGATACCTCCACGGGCACGATCACCGATACGACCAACGGCGCGACGGTCAAGGGACGGATTATTCTGTCTTCGGATACCGGGGCTGAAATCCGGGTTGAGTCGAAATCGTTGAGTGCGTCCGACAGGACGAATGCTCTCGGGCGGGTTGGTCTGGCCGCCCAGGGTGGCGATGACACTCTGGTCGGGGGGGAACTGTCGATCCGAACGCAGGAGGCGGCGGGGCGGTCGATCACGGCGATCGACATGGCGATCGATAATGTGGCGATGCAGCGGGCTAATCTGGGTGCCTTCCAGAATCGATTGACTGCGGCAGTCGATAACCTGAGCTCCAGCCGGACTAACCTGTCGGAGTCGCAGAGCCGGATTCTGGATGCTGATTACGCGCAGGCCACGACCGAGTTGGCGCGTACGCAGATCATCCAGCAGGCCGCCACAGCGATGTTGGCGCAAGCCAACCAGCAGCCTCAGACGGTTCTCGCGCTTCTGCAGTAAGGTAGTTCTGGGTGGCTGTGCCCGGTCAAACCGGGCGTGGCAGGCAAGGCCGGGCATCTGCCCGGCCTTGTCGTTTCTGGCACGAAAATCGCATTCGATTCTCCGATTTCTGTCGGATTGCCGACAGTTTGAGAGGGTCAACCCATGCCGGTCTCGAGACACCGAAAGTCCACCGCAAAAAAACCTGTGCGCAAGGCCTCCCCGCGATCAACAGGGCCGCTCCCAGAATCTTGGGATCCTGGCCTTGCGCTCGCGATGCTTCGCGCCGGAGACGCGGCTGGCTCCCTGACGTCTGCTTTAGCCCGTCTGTCATCGATTCCCGGCGACGTCGACGCGCTCCACATCGCGGGAGTGTCATCGACCCGGCTTGGGCAGCACGCTGCGGCAATTCGCTACCTGCTGACCGCCTCAGGCTTGCGGCCGGAGGATGCCTCGATCCTGATCAATCTGGGTCGCGCGCAGTCCGACGCTAGTGAACTCGACGCGGCGCGAGCGAGCTACGCGCGAGCGACCGAGCTCGAGCCTGAAAATGCCAATGCTTTTTTCAATCTCGGAAACGTACTCTCCCGACAGGAGCGGTTTGAGCGGGCGGTCACATCGTACGAAGCTGCCATTCGTCTGTCCCCGGTAAAGCGTGCCGATATTTATAACAATTATGGTTACGCCCTCGCGTCGCTGTCTCGCCATGCGGATGCGATCGAGGCATATAAGCAATCGATCGCAGCCGATCCGTCCTTTGCTGATGCGCACAACAACTTAGGCGTTTCGCAGGTGTTTTTGAAGCAGGCAGCACCGGCTTTGGAGAGCTTCCGAATGGCCGGAGGCTTAGGCGGCAAGCTCTCGGATGGTTTTGTGAACCGCGCTGGCGCACTGTTCGAACTCGACGAGATCGACGATGCTCTTGAGTGCACGCGCCAAGCGATTGAACTGGTACCGCGAGACGCTGAGGCGTGGCGCATTCGCGGAATCTGTCTCGCCGCGAAGGGGCGCCACGAGGATGCCATGGCGGCACTTGATCATGCCGTGGCGTGCGATCCCGGTAGCGGCGATGCAAAATTTTCCAGAGCGATTCAGCGCCTTCGGTGCGGGGGCGGTGACGGCGCTTGGCAAGACTACGAGTCACGCTGGGAGTCTTCATTTCTCAGGCGCTCGCGGCGTGGGTTTTCCCAGCCGCAGTGGGACGGGATGACGCTTGCGGACGGAAAAACCTTGCTTGTTCACGCTGAGCAGGGTTTTGGTGACACGCTACAGTTCATACGCTACGCGTCAGTGTTGACGACGCGCGCGCCTAGAATCATCTTTGAGGTTCAACCAGCACTGAGAGATCTCATTCAGCGCAGCGCTCCAGGGGGTGTCAAAGTGATCGCGCGCGGCGAGAGTCTGCCGAACTTTGATTACCACCTACCCTTAATGAGTTGCCCAGGGGTGTTTGGTGAGGCTCCGGGCCGTTCGGCGGGAGCGCGGCCGTACCTGGTGACGACTCCTGAAAAAGTAACGGTTTGGCAAGCACGTTTGGGTGATGCTGGGTCACCCCTTGTGGGCGTGGTAAGCAGCGGAAGCCGAACGCATCGCGAAGACCGCCATCGCAGCATCCCGCTCACAGACTTGCTTAGGGCGCTTCCAGCGGGACCTAAGTACGTGATCTTGCAGCCGGAATTGCGAGAAAAGGATCGTATCGCGCTTGAATCACGTGACGATCTCGTGCACTTCGGCGACCTCCTGACGGATTTTGATGAAACTGCAGCGCTGTGCAGTCTGATGGACCATGTCGTATCGGTAGATACCAGCGTCGCTCACTTGGCTGGCGCGCTAGGGGTGCGGACGCATTTACTCTTGCCGTTTAATCCTGATTTCCGCTGGCTCCTGTCTCGTAGCGATTCTCCGTGGTACCCGTCTATGCGGCTTTACCGACAGCGGGCAATGGCAGATTGGTGCGGCCCGCTATCGGAAGTGGGGCAGGCTTTTACAGGACTAATCGAGACGCCGTTCGATCAACAATCTGCTACCGCTGAGGTGTGACGATGCAAAACGACTTGAACATTTCCGCCCTCGACAGGGCTATAAGCGGCATCGAGACTCAACCACACGAGTCTCTGCGCATGCTCCGCGAGCTGGGCGGGTCAGATTCTGAGCAGGATGTTATCGAGTCCGCTACCTTCAGCGCTTTGCGGCGCTTGAATCGCGACCATGAGGCTATTAGGCACATTGATAATGCTATTTGCCTAGCGCCTGAGCACTCTGACCATCACTACAATCGGGGTGTTTTGCTCCGTGATATCGGGCGGGTTAGCGAGGCAGAAGCTGCTTTTCGAGAGGCGATTCGACTTGATCCGGAGAACCTGGATGCTTGGATCAACCTTGCCAACATCCTTTCGGATCGCCGGGAGCTCGGCGAAGCACTCGCTCTACTCGATGTCGTGGTTAGCCGACGCCCGGGTGACCTCAACGCGCAGAACAATCGGTTAAATACGCTCTCTTCTTTGGGGCGGGGGGAAGAGGCGTGTTTGGGTTTCGCCAAGCTTGTCGCGGAACATCCAGACAACGAAACGATTCGTTTGAATTTTGCAAGTGCGCTTCATCAGGCGGGACGCATTGAGGAGGCGCGTCAATGGATCCAGGTTCGGCAAGCTAACGGACCCGATATGCGCAGCGCACGACTTCATTCGGCGAAATTGCTTCATGCTTTGGGTTTTCCAGACGCTTCTCTTTCGATGATTCAGTCGCTGGTTGACGACGCTCCGCACGATGAAGAGTCGCTAGCCTCACTTTGCCTCGCCTGGCGGGCGTTTGACCCTCAGGCGCCGGAAGCCTCGGCGGCGTTTGCAAGAATCGAGCGCTTGCCGGGTCGATCCCATCGCTCTGAGTCGATGATCAGCCAGTGGAAGTTGCTCAACGGTCAGTTTTTGGACGGCTTCAGAGCCTATGAGTCAAGGTGGTTTGCGGCAAATGGTCCCAGAGCCAGCTATTTCGGAAGTGCTCCGAGATGGAATGGCTCGGATTCTCTCAGCGGTTCAACGATAGTGATCCATTGCGAGCAGGGCGCTGGAGACTCGATTCAATTCAGCCGATATCTGCGTCTGCTAAAGTCGTCTGGCGCTCGCATCATCCTCTTGGCTCCTGAAAGCTTAAAGAAAATTTTCGAGTCGAGCGCAGTCGCGGAATTGGTTCTCGGATCAGACGATCCCTTGCCGTCGCATGACTATCACTGCCCGCTTTTGAGTCTTCCGTATTCGTTCAAGACAACTCTGGAAACCATCCCGGCGCTTACCCCTTATCTGAGGGTGAGCGAGGGTGACAAGAACGCATGGTCCGAGCGGCTCGGGCCGAGGCGTAGCCTCCGGATTGGTCTTGCCTGGAGCGGGCGTCGCGAGAACCCTCGCGACGAGGCGCGCAGCCTTGAGTTTTTACGCTTTATGCGTGCGCTTCCTCTAGGACCTGAGTACGTCTGTCTGCAACCTGAGATCCGTCACGAGGATGCGTTCCTGATGCAGGCACGACCCGATATTCGACATTTTGCCGACTATCTATCGGACTATGCGGACACAGCCGCCTTGGTCGAGAACCTTGACCTGGTCGTCAGCGTCGACACCAGTGTGGCTCATCTCGCTGGCGCGCTTGGCAAGCCTGTCTGGATACTTTTGCCGAATGATCCTGACTTCAGGTGGCTTCTTGGAAGAGAGGACAGTCCCTGGTACCCCAGCGCGCGCTTGATTCGCCAGCCATCGTTCAGAGATTGGGATTCAGTCCTCGCGCGTGTGCGCGATGACATCATCGATCTGGTCGATACGGAAGAGCGAGCGTGATTATTGAGTGTTGGGTCGGTCGTCTGTAGCTTTTTGAAGGTCAGGTATGACCAAGGGTTTGCGCCGCGGGGCCCGGCATGGAGCCAGCCATGCTCGCGCCATTGGGACCGTTTCTGTTGCTTTGCTGAATCAGCAGGCGGCCCAATCTCTCGCCTCTGGACGCGTTGACGACGCGATTGCAATCTTCGAGCGAGCGCTTCGCTTGAGCCCTGCGAGCGCGGCGCTTTGGGTCAACGCCGGGTTTGCATACCGTACGGCTGACCGGCTCGACCAGTCCTACTCCGCTTACTCGCGAGCGCTCGCCTTGCAGCCGGACCTCGCTGAGGCGTACTTTCAGAGAGCCATTGTGCTGAAGCGGCTCGGTAAATACGCCGAAGCGCGTGACGGTTATCTTGAGGCGCTCAGGAAATCGCCTGGCCATAGCGGTGCGCTGTTGAATCTGAGCAACCTGTATGTCGAGCTAGGGCAGGCAGACGAAGCCGCGGCGGGATATCGAAAATTACTCGATCGAGATCCGCGAAACCTCGCCGCGCTGGAGGCGCTCGCCCGGCTCCTGGTTCAGCAAGGGCATGATCGAGAAGCCAGGGGCATGTTCCAAAAAGCCCTTGAGTGCGCCCCTGGCAGCATTTCCATCAAGCTTGAGCTTGCAACCTTATGCCGAAAGCTTAACGATCCACACGCGTCGCTCAAGCTGCTAAAGGAGTCAGAGACGACTCTGACAGATAACGCCGACATCAAATTTTTGATTGCAGATCTGCTTAACGAGATTGATCAGTACGCAGAGGCGTTGAGCTACTTGGCGCCCTTGCTTTCTGAATGTCCGGATAGCGTGGAATATCTGCGTGCGCAGGCCTCTGCGTTGAATGGGCTGAAGCGCTTCGATGAGGCATTCGCAGTATGCGAGCGACTCATGGAACTAAAGCCGGATGCGCTTGCCGGATGGAATAACCGTGGGTCTGCACTTCTCGGGCTCAAGCGATTTGATGAGGCCATTGCGAGCTTTGAGAGGGCGATTGAAATCGATCCGCTCCAGGCGGATCTTCACAACAATCTGGGTAATGCGTTACGCGAGGCGTGCCGGTGGGATAAGGCGCTGTTGGCGATAAGCGAGGCGATCCGACTACGCCCTGACTACGCCGATGCCTTTTACAATCGCGCGGTAGTGTGGGGCGATCTCAATCAACACAACAAATGCATCGCCGACTACGAACGAGCTATTGCAATCAAGCCCGACCACGCTGAGGCGCACTTTAACGTCGCGCTCTGTCATCTTCAGCACGGCGATTTTGACGCGGGATGGCGGGAGTATGAATGGCGCTGGCAGCAGGATTTTTTCCGTTCGATGCGGAGGAATTTTAGAGAGCCGCTTTGGGATGGAACGCAGTCCCTTGCTGGAAAAACGATTGTGTTACACGGCGAGCAGGGATTGGGGGATAGCATCCAGTTCGCAGCTCTGGTGGGTCGTGTAAAGGCTCTCGGCGCGAACGTGATCCTCGAGGTGCCTGCGCCCCTTCATGGGCTTTTCCATTCGCTGGCGGGTGTGGATCGACTGATCGACCGCGGTGGCGAGACCCTTGGGGCTGATCTGCACTGCCCGCTCATGTCAGTGCCCAGAGCGCTTGGGCTGAAGCTGGATGACCTCCCTGCAGCTATAGGTTACCTGCGCGCATCCACTCCGTTTTCGAATAAATGGAGCTTACGTCTTTCTTCGCCTGACCGCCCACGAATCGGCGTCGTATGGAGCGGAAATCCTAAACATGCAAACGACCACTACCGAAGCCTCCCTCTATCTGAGCTTCTGGGCGCGCTTCCGGAGGGGCCGCTATACGTTAGCCTTCAACGAGACGTTAATGCGAATGATGAGATCTTCCTTGCGGAATCGCGAAGGGTGATTCATTTCGGGCACGAGCTGGCTGATTTTCAGGACACCGCAGCGCTTTGTGCCTCGATGGACTTAATCATCAGTGTCGATACCAGCGTCGCGCATCTTGCCGGCGCGATGGGCCGGCCGACCTGGGTTCTCTTGCCGTTCAATCCTGACTTTCGTTGGATGCTTGGACGAGACGACAGTCCCTGGTATCCGAGCGTAAGGCTGTTTCGTCAGGCGCGCCATGGCGACTGGTCGGGAGCACTTGAGCGCCTTGCGGCCGCGCTTGACGGGCGGGTTTTCCCGTGACGCACCTGCGTTCAGCTCTCGAGGCGCATCAGAGAGGTGCGTTAGCCCACGCGGCCAATCTATATCAATTGGCAACCGAGTCTGCGCAGGATCGTCCCGGCGCCCTTCGCGGGCTTGGTGTGATAGCGATTCAGGAGGGACGGATCTCCGATGGAATCGACTTATTGAAGCAATGCCTGGCTGAGCGCCCCGAGGACGTCGCCGCCTGGATCAATCTTGGGATTGCACAAGGCCGGGCGGGCCACGATGCCGAGGCGCTCACAAGCTTTGAGTCGGCGCTCGCTCGCGGCCCCGATCATATCGACGCACTGCTCAATCGCGGGCTTTGTCTGAAGCGGCTTGGAAAGGTTCTGGAGGCCCGCGCAAGTTTCGAGTGCATCCTGCAGATCGATCCGCGCCATCTGGCAGGGCAGATCAATCTCGCGAATATTCAGATCGATATGGGGAACGCCGAGTATGCGCGTGCAATGTTGATAAAAGTCGTTGACGACTATCCCGGCAGTGCGACCGCCTGGGATGGATTAGGCCGCGCGTGGCTGGCGCTTTCAGTCGTTACCGAGGCTATTGAGGCATTCACCCGCGCCTGCTCCATCGAGACCGCGAATCCTAATTTTTTTTCCAATTTGGCCAATGCGCTCAATAGAGCCGAGTGTTATGACGAGGCTCTGATTGCCTGCCATCAGGGCCTTGACGTTGCCCCGACTCACGTAGGTCTCCTGATCAACGCGGGTAATACATGGAAGGGAAAGGGTGACTGGGAACAGGCGAGACAGTGTTACGAACGGGCGAGCTCTGGCGATCCGCTTAACCCCGATGTCTTTGAACTCATTGGTTTTTGCCACCTCAAGGCTAAGGCTTATGAAAGGGCGGCAGCGAGCTATGAGCGCTAGCTAAAACTACGCCCCAACTGCGCAGACGCGTGGGCTCACCGTGGCCTCTCGCTGGCGGGTATGGCTCGCTTCGACGAGGCCGAGCAAGCGTTCAGGCAGGCGCTTGAGGCGGCTGCAGACTGTGAGGTAGCTTTGATCGGGCTCCCCGCGGCGCTCAGGGATCAGCACCGATGGGCCGAGGCGCTGGACGCGCACGCAAGGGCGCGGCGCTTGGTGCCGGGGAGCGCGGAGGCGATCTACAACCAGTCGCTATGCCAACTCGCTTCGGGCGACTTTAGTTCGGGATGGTCTGGCTATGAGGCACGGTGGAACTTGCCGGAGTTTTCCGTAGCGGATGCCTCAGCGGGTATGAGGCGGTGGCTCGGGGATTGGGATCTGCAGGGATCGATGATTGTCCTTTCCGCCGAGCAGGGGTTGGGAGATGTGATCCAGTTCATGCGCTTTGTTCCTGACGTTGCAGCGCGCGCTGGGTCGGTGGTCGTGAGGCTTCCTGCGTCGCTCACTGCTTTGACATGGTCAAAGCTGCCTTCAAATGTTTCGATCATTTCAACCGATGAACCCCAACCGACTGCGGCATGGCACTGTCCGCTGATGAGCCTGCCGCTCGCGTTAGGTTACTCGGAGGCAGAGTTTCCCTCTGAGGCCTATATTGAGCCCGATCCGGTGAGAATAGCCTCATGGCGAGAGCGACTGGGCGCTAAGTACGGACCCCGCGTTGGGCTGGTGGTGAGCGGAAACGCCAGGCACGCCGCCGACAGTTTTAGATCCATTGCACTTCAGACTGTTTTGACCGATGCACCAGCCGATTTAGATTGGGTTTTACTCCAAAAAGAAATACGTGCGTCAGATCGTATGGCGCCAGACTTTGCCAACTGTCGAGTGTTTGACGATCACCTTGTGGGATTTGAGGATACCGCTGCGCTCGCAAGCTGCATGGATCTGGTGATCTCGGTTGATACGAGCGTTGCCCATCTTTGTGGTGCGATGGGTATTCCGACCTGGGTTCTGCTGGCGTACAACGCCGATTGGCGATGGCAGACGGAGCGCGCTGACTCTCCGTGGTATTCGAGTGTGCGCCTGTTCCGTCAAAAGAGGATCGGTGACTGGTCTGGCGTTTTACATGAGGTATGGGCGGCCCTGGAAGCGTACCGCGCCAGCCAGATGTCTGACCGGCGAGCCGGCGAGCAAGCGTTGTTGTCTCAGCCAGTATGAGTGCTTCATCCGCTGCAGCTCAAGCCACGTTGGAGAGCGCGATGGCGCTCCATCGCGCGGGTAAGCTGGATGAAGCGGAGCACGCCTACCTCGGAATCCTGTCTGATTTTCCTCAGAGTGCGGATTTACTAAACCTGATCGGCGCGGTACGCCTTGCGCAGAAACGTTATGTCGATGCGCATGAAGTATTACAACGGGCCTCTGTCCTGAAACCCAGCCATCCGGCGATTCTCACCAATCTTGGCCTTGCTCTGCGAGGGGCAGGGGAGTTTGACGCGGCCGTAGCGGCGCTGCGGCGAGCGGTTGTTGCCGGGCCGGCGCTGATCGATGCCTGGCTGGCGCTGGCGTCGCTCCTCAAGGCCCGGGGTGACCTCAGCGGTGCGCTTTTGGCGCTCGATTCAGCAATCGCTACCGATGAGTCGCGTGCAGCATTGCATTCCAATCGAGGCAATCTCTTGCAGGCTCAGCGGCAATTTGATGCCGCCGTCATAGCGTATCGGCGGGCGATCGATCTGGATCCGACACTCATCGAGGCGCGAATTGGTCTTGCGAATGTATTGAACGCGCTTAAGCAGTCGCCTGAGGCGTTGACGGTTCTCGAGCCTGCAGCAGATCAATCGGCGACCGATGTCGCGTACCTTGTGGCCCTGGGTAATGCTTATCTTGGGTCGAACCAAGCGGAAAGCGCCCTTGCGATCTTTGCTTCGGCGTTGGTCGAATCCCCACAGCAGCCCGAGGCGCTCGCTGGCAGGGCCATCGCACTTGCCCGGCTGCATCGTCCGGCGGAGGCGCTGTTGGCGTACGAGCACGCGCTGTCGGTGGCGCCCACGCGTGTGGATCTGTTTTTCAATCTGGGACTTTTGCATCAGGCTGAGGCCCGCTGGGCGGAGGCGTTGACTGCGTTCGAACGCGCTATCGAGCTTGACTGCTCGAATGCGGATGCGCACTTTAACCACGCCACGGCGCTTAAACGTCTGGGGCAACCCGAGCGGGCGGTTGAGGCCTACACCCAGGCGATAGCGCTCCGCAGCGAGTTCGCCGAGGCGCACTACAACCGCGCCATCACGCGCATCAGCCTCGGCGACTTTGCCAGGGGTTGGGAAGAGTACGAGTGGCGATGGGAGTTACCAGAGTTCCGGCACACCCGCCGGGATTTCCGGCAACCGCTTTGGCTCGGGCAGGCTTCTCTGGCCGGCAAGACCATCCTGCTCCATGCGGAACAGGGCCTTGGCGATACGATCATGTTTTGCAGGTTCGCCAAGGCGGTCCGGGACCTTGGCGCTACCGTAATCCTCGAGGTACAGGCTCCCCTCGTCCGCCTGCTTCGCTCCCTGGAGGGCGTCGACATCCTGCTTTCCAGGGGCGACCCGTTGCCAGAGTTTGACCATCACTGCCCGTTGATGAGTCTGCCCTATGCCCTCGGGATCACCCCGGACAGCATTCCCAATCGGCCATACCTGAAGGTTGATGAGGCCGCGACCGAGCGCTGGGCGACTCGTCTCGGAGCGCCGAGCAGAAAGAGGATCGGAATAGCGTGGCAGGGTAACCCCGCCTACAGCGGCGACCGGGAGCGCAGCGTGCCTCTCGACCAGTTTCTCGGCTACCTGGAACCCGGCGCCGAGTACATCTGTATTCAGAAGACTCTGCACGGCGGCCTGTCGCCCGCTGACCTTGAACGACTGGGCATAAGGTTTTTCGGCTCTGAACTGTCAGATTTCTTCGACACCGCAGCCCTTGTGACGGCTCTAGATCAGGTCTTGACGGTGGACACCAGCGTCCTGCATCTGGCGGGTGCGGTTGGAGTACCCACAGGCGCGATCCTCGCCGGACCGCCCGACTTCAGATGGATGGGGGGAAGCGGCGTGCCAGCCTGGTACTGCAACTCCTCGGGCCTGGATTCCTAGTAGCGACATTCCAAGTTTCGCCCATTGGGCTCGGTCGTGGCCCGGGTTTTGCTTCATCAGTCGAAAAATCGTCATCTGGCGATTTTCTATACATGTTTTCTTTCGCTCGGGGACCCCATGACGGCAAAAGTTCCAAGACCTATCGCGTTCGTTATGGCGTCGTCTAATCATGGCACGATGCTTGTCAATCGTCACGATTATCGAATGACTCCCCAAGGTGGGTACGGCGTCGGCTTTCAAATCCTGAATAAGGCGGAATTCGATCAGGAGGAGGTCGGTCTTGTCCTTCAGATTCTTGACGCGCGACGGAAGAATTTTGGCGATGGAGTAGTTGCCCTAGATTGTGGTGCGAATATTGGGGTTCATACCATCGAGTGGGCTCGCCATATGCATGGATGGGGTGAGGTGTGTGCATTTGAAGCCCAGGAGAGAATTTATTACGCGCTGGCTGGGAATATCGCGATGAACAACTGTTTCAACGCACGGGCGATGTGGGCAGCAGTTGGC
>CAZZKA010000028.1:0-1028 GCA_964654745.1 uncultured Bordetella sp.
CACCGTGGCGCGAGGCTGAGTCTTTTCGCGCCGCCGGGCGGCGTGCCGCCTGGCAGCCCCGGGAGCCCGCGCGCGAACGCAGGCTCCGCAGGGGTCATGCGCCGATGATCACGCCTGGCGCCTGCGAGTTGTTGATCGTTAAGGTGGGAAGGGGCGTCCCAGCAAGAATGAGAAGGACCGCATGGCTGTATGCCCCCCCGGATGTGTCACCATCGTAGACGATCAACGCTACGGGCGCCGTACTCGAACTATTAACGGTAAAAACTTTCGAATTCGAATCAAAAGAGCCTTTGTAAACCGCGAAAGTCTGGTTATCAATTGCCCCTGGCGCGGGTGTCGGATCTGCAGTAAGCGGGCCCTGGCTAGACATCAACTCAATCCTGTCACCTACGCCGAAATCTGAAATCTTGTCAAACCCATCACTTAGGTTGAAAGTTATGGGGGATCCATTCCCCCCAGACATCAGGATTGTGTTCGCCAGATCTCCCTGCATGAACAGGAATCGATCGTCACCGGAACCACCGGTGAGGATATCGGATCCTTGACCGCCAGCCAGTACATCGGATCCTGATCCGCCGGTCAAAGTGTCATTGCCCGACCCGCCAACGAGGATTTTCGTGGCTGTCGCGGATGACATAAGAATCGAATTATCGGATCCGTTGCCTACTACAGCGCTGAATGCAGCGAGTTTATTTCCGCTTGCATCTGCTACCGATCCAGAGCCGCTGTAATCTGCTCTAACGATGTCGTACTGAGATGAAAAAATGAACGTCGCCTGGTTTCCTGAAATCGAACTCGAGCTCGGGCTGATCGTCGTTTGGTTTGCGTAGAAAGTCCATCCACTGGTAGCCGAACCGACGACCGATTCCGAGAAATTGATAGTAAGACTGCTGCTCAGTGCAAAGCCTTGAGGTATCGGGGGAGTGGTATCTCCGATGTAGTTAGTGGGTACCGCGGTCACCGAGCCCGCTCGTTCCAGCGACGAACTGAAATCGATCGAATTGTTTCCTGAACTCTGGTCCGTATTC
>CAZZKA010000028.1:1128-3033 GCA_964654745.1 uncultured Bordetella sp.
TCAAACCGTTTGTTCCACTCGTATCCAGCGTCGCAGATAGCGCCGAGGGGGACTGCTGCGAGACTGTCGTGTATCCGGTCGGTACCGTGGTCACCGAGCCCGCTCTTTCCAGCGACGAACTGAAATCGATCGAATTGTTTCCTGAACTCTGGTCCGTATTCAAAAACGCCTGGATCGAAGTAACCGAATCCCCAGCGTTATCCTTGGCCGCGTTCAATGCGCTCACCAATGCTGATTTACCAACAGTGAACGTCCCACTGTTGAACGTGGCCAACGGGTTGCTCTGAGCAGCCAAGAGCAAATATTTCGTATACGTTGAGCTATTACTTCCCTGTATCGTCACTTTCAGGTACAGCGGATCGCTTGAAGTCAGTGCCGTCGAACCACCCGAAACGCTCAAACCGTTTGTTCCACTCGTATCCAGCGTCGCAGATAGCGCCGAGGGGGACTGTTGGGGCTGTGAAGTCGACCCCGTCGTAGATCCCGTCGTAGATCCCGTCGTAGATCCCGTCGTAGATCCCGAAGACTGCTGAAACGCCGCGAGTGTGACGAAGTCGCCTGACGTCGGCGCGCTGTACGACAGCATCGCGCGTGCGCCTTTATCCGGCGTACCATCGTTATTGATATCGGTCGTATTTCCTAAGTCGATACCAAACTTGATTTCCATGCTCTGCTGAGCCTTGGCAACCGCCGCAGTGAATTTCGCCAAGGTATCTGCATCGCGGATCTCATTGAGTTGCGCTTGGGCGTCCGTGGGCATCTCCTGTCCGTACTTAGCCATTGCTGCGACTGTGACCACTTCCTTGCCTGTCAGCGTATAAGACCCGTTGTTGATGTCGTCGCTGGTAATCGTCGGGGTGTTGTTGTTCGAAAAAGCAAATGTACTGCCCGAACCCACCTTGATAAAGCTTCGACTGAGTACCACCGGCTGGATACCGCTCCCGGAACCGGTATCGGGCGTCAGCGTGAGGGTCGAGGCCGTCGAGGTACTGCTCGGTTCCGTATAAACAAGGGCTGCGCTCGAGCCCTTGTCCACAGCTCCGTCTGCAGTGATGTCGGCTGTTTCGCCAAGATTCACCACGAAGTTGACTTCCATCGCTGACTTCGCCGCTGCTACGGCGGTGACAAACTTCGCGATGGAATCTGCATCGCGAATCGCATTCAGCAGGGTCTGGGCGTTTGTGGGCATCGACTGAGTGGGCTTTGGGCCCACCACGACCGTCACTGCCTCGTTTCCTGTTAGGGTGAAAGCGCCCTGTTTGTCATCGCCTGAAATCGTAGGTGTGCCATTGTTCGAGAAAGCAAACGTCTTACCGGCACCGACCTTGATAAAGGATTGCTTGAGAACGACTGGCTGCAGTCCACCGCCGCTCCCTGTGTCACCCCCTAGCGTCAGCGTCGATACGGCGCTGGGGTTACTCGGCGCGCTATAAACCAAAGCCGCGCTACTGCCTTTATCCGGCTGGAGGTCGCCGGAGATGTCAACACTGTCGCCAAGATTGACCCCGAAACCGATCTCCATCTTCGCCTGAGCGGCGGACACTGCAGTAACGAAGTCCGGTACGGATTTCGCATCTCTGATCGCATTAAGCAAGTCCTGCGCATCGGCGGGCATTTCCTGATTAGGCTTGGGCGCAGCAAAGACGGTGATTTTCTCGGTGCCCAGTAGGGTAATCATTCCCTGCTTATCGTCGCTCGAGTTGGTTGGCGTACCGTTGTTCGAGAACGCGAATGTCGGGCCAGCAGCGGCTTTGATGAATGTTTGCGACAACACAACCGGTTGAACCCCACCACCCGTCACTGATCCGGCATCCGCAGCCAGCGTAATCGTCGTCGCCCCCGCCACCGGGGCCGTGTACACCAGCGAGGCTCCAGCACCCTTGTCCGCCAGCCCATCTCCCGTGA
>CAZZKA010000028.1:3133-20548 GCA_964654745.1 uncultured Bordetella sp.
AAAACAAGCGCCACATACGAACCCTTGTCCGCAATCGAGTCGCCCGTGATATCAGCGTTGTCGCCCAGGTTTACGCCGAAATTCACCTCCATCTTCGCCCGCGCCGCGGCAACTGCACCGAGGAAAGCGGACACCGACCCCGCGTTCTTAATCGCTGAAAGCAGGTTTGCTGCATCGACCGGGAGCGCCTCACCGGGCTTGGGCCCGACAACGACGGTGACTTTTTCAGTGCCCGTGAGGACGTACGCGCCTTGCTTGTCATCGCCCGCGATCGTGGGCGTGCCATTGTTGGAGAAGGCAAACGACTTGCCCTGGCCGACAGCGAGGAAGTTTTGCGTCAGCAGGGTCGGCTGCACGGCCACCGACACGACCGATCCGGCGTCGCCGCCGAAAATCACCTCCGCGGCACCGCTCGCAGGTGCTGCATAGATGAGCGCAGCGCCGGATCCTTTGTCCGCGACCTTATCTCCGGAAATGTCGACCCCGTCACCGAGATTGACGCCGAAGTTGACCTCCATGACCGCCCGAGCCGCTGCGACGGCGGCGGCAAACGCCGCCGGATTACCGGCATCCTTGATCGCATCCAACAGCGCCTTTGCGTTGTTCGGGAGGTTATCGCCCGGCTTGGGCGCCACCATCACCGTCACCTTTTCGGTGCCCTGCAAGGTATAGGCGCCCTGCTTGTCGTCGGTGAAGTTGGTCAACGTTCCGTTGTTGGAGAAGGCGAGCGTTTTGCCGGGGGCCGTCTTGATGAACGACTGCGTCAGCACCACCGGTTGCAGCGCAGCCGAACCAGCGGCTGACGCATCGCCTCCGAACACGATGCTCGATCCACTAGAGGGCGCATAAACGAGCGCTGCAATCGTTCCCTTTTCCGCTACGCCATCGCCCGTTATATCGACCGAGTCGCCCAGCCTCACGCCAAACTGGATATCCATCTTGGCCTGCGCGGCCGAGACCGCAGTCCGAAACGCGGCAGCATCGCCTGCTGAGGAGATAGCGTCCAGCAGTACTTGAGCATCGGCGGGGAGCGTGGTCGACCCCTGCTTCGCAAAAGCCGCCACGGTTACCTTGTCCGTGGCCTTGAGCTCATACACGCCTTGTTTGTCATCCGCCGTGTTCTGGACGGTGCCTTCGTTTGAAAACGCAAATGTTTTCCCAGCGCCAACGGTGATGAAAGGTTTGTCGAGATCGCGGAAATTGCTCGCTGCCTGTACCCCGAAATTGAAACCCGAACCTATGCTCAGCATCCCCTGCGCATCGGCGTAGGCGCCAGGCTTGACCCCGATATTGACCGCCGTCGCCCCCTCCCGCATGGTGAGGGTGGCGGAGTAGCTCGTACCGGAGCCGGAGAAGTTCGAGAGCGATCCGCCCGACACCTGCACATCATCGACACTGAAACTCGTATTACCAGCCGGCGAGTCGGACAGAGTGAATTTGATTTGCGCCGTGGTTTGGCCTGGCGCAAACTCGATGACGCTAGACTCGATCCGGACCGTAGGCGGCTGCATATCCACCGCAACGCCAAGGCTCGCATCTACTGCGAGCGCGTTGCCCGCCTGATCGAAGAGTTGCCCCGCCCTGACCTTGACGCCCATCTCGCCGGCAAAGCCCGGGTTGGGCTTGACCACGAGGGTGTACTCAGTGCCCGCAGCGTTGGAAACGAACCGCGCTTTTGCGCCATTGGATACATCGACGTCCTGCGCCGTGAAGCCGACAACCTTTTCAGAAAACGTGAACGTAAATGTCACGTCGCCCGTTGCCGGACCGCTCGCGGGAGCAGAGCTCTTTATGACTACCGTCGGCGGGGTGGTATCGTCAGGAGTCTGAACAAACGACAGCGCCTGAACGCTCCATGTACTCGGAAGCTGGTTCGATCCGGACGGGAGCGCGGTGGAGGCAAGCGCATTACCCGCGAGGTCGGTGATGATCGGGCTCCCGCCGATCGACGTCCCTGTGAAAGCGATAGCCCCGGTATCGCTTCCGGTGATCTTGTAGACGAGGCGAAGGATATTGCCAGTCGACTGACCCGGATCGAAGTACGCCGTGCGGGACTGCCCGCCGATGGTGAAAGAGAAGGTTGGAGTACCGATGTTAGGGGCGCCGGTCGAATCAAGCCAGCCCTCAGCGGGCTTGGTGACCAGAACGCCTTCGCTGAACACGACACCGAAGACCAGCAGGTTTCCTTCGCTGTAGACGGACACCGCGTCCGGCTTAGTCGCTGCGCGCAAGATGGTCGGCGCCGTCGTGTCCGCGGCTGCCACCTTGGTCGTGACATTCTGGGCAAGCACCAGGCTGCTTGTATCCACTTTGGCCGCGGCAGCGCGCACATCGGCGACATTACTGAAGGCGGTCACCAGGGTCAGATCCGCGTCTTTTGACTTCAGATTGCCTGCCACGTCTCGTTGCGCCACGATCTGCGCCTGGACCACCTGCGTCAGTACCTCCGCCGCGTTGCCCCCCTCGCCGGCTGAACCGACAGCCGTCTTGATGAACTCGTTGACCCCAGCTAGCGCGACCGATGTCGCGTTCATCGCGTCAGCTGCCTTGGCACTGTCGAGAGTGACGCCCGCGTCCTTGGAAGCGGTTTCGACTGCCGCTGTCAGCACCGAGGCAATCGAGGTCGCGTCGGCAAGCTCTACCGTTTGCCCGGTCTCGGCGGCTGCCTTGAGACTGCTCACCAGGCCTTGGATCACGAACCGGCTCGCGTCACTCGCTGAGGTCGTTCCGCCGGTGGCTCCTTCCAGGGCCGAGGCCCCGGTCTTGATCATGTTGGCGACCATCACCGCTTTGGCCTGCATATCCAACGCGTCGGCCGCCGATACCGTACCTGCCGCGCCAGAGCCGCCCGACGAATCCAGGCCAGCCTTGAGCAGGTCAAGTTTGGTGAGGTCGGCATTATTAGGCAGATTCAAGGCTTGCTTAACGGTCGCCTGCGCATCGGCGAGGGCCTGCGCGCGCTGGGCATCGGTCGCATTGGCGCCCAGGGTCCCAGACGCCATGGCCTGCACGAGCGTGGTAAGCGGGTTCAGAATGGTCGACCCCGCAGGCGCCTTGAGCATCCCCAGGTAGTCGAGACCCGTTGAGACGTCAATACCTCCGCGGGCCAGCAGGTCATAGCTCAACTGCTCGCTGGTCAGAAAAGCAGAGAAGTTGCCCTTGGCATCCGTTTTGCCGACGAGTTTGTCCACCCCGTCTGTAATCTGCCCGTCGCGATTGAGGTCCAGATAGACCTCTGCACCCTTGATGTAACCGTCCGACACGGCATTGTCAGGTTGGTAGGTGATGCTGAGCGATGCGGACTTCGTGCTGCGATTACCCGCCTCATCAATCAGATCTGCCTTGAGATCTTTGATGCCGGCACTACCCAACGCCGACTTGTCGACCACCACCGCAACCGAGCGCGCCGCAACATGTTCGGCGGTTACTTTGACCGAAGACCCCAAGGCGACCCCGTCCAGGTACAACTGGGCGACATCCCCTACCTTGACATCCGTACCAAGGACGATCGAGAAGGTCACCTGGCTGTCGTCGGTGCTCTTGAGGGCGACAGTCGGCGCAGCAGGCGCGGTCGTGTCCCTGTCGTCCCCGGACCGCGAGGCGGCCACCGCACCCGCCGTGAGCGCAGCAAACAGCGCCCCGGCCCCGAGCGATCCACCAGCCGCGGCCCCCGCAGCCGCTGCCGCTCCTGCCCCCGCCGCCGAGCCCGACGCGCCGGCCGCAGCCGCCTCAGTGCCCGCCTGCGCGAACAGAAGCGGACCATCAGCGAGAATGGGGTGCGGCACCGGGACCGACGCCGATGCACCGGCTGACGAGGTGGCCCCTGCCGCTTCGATGGGCGCGTCTACCGGGGGAATAGCCGAGGTCGAGGGCGACGCTGTCGATGGGAGCGGCTCGGAGCCGCCCTGCGGCAGCTCAAGGGTCTGCGCCTCCAACTGAGCGAGCAGGGCGTCCGGCTCCCCGACGAGGGCCCCCGTTCCAGCGCGTTTCTTGAGTTGCAAGCCTACGTCCGCGGGCTTGAGCACCGCGTCGGCGAGAAGTTTCTTGGACTTGAGATCGTGCGCGCTCTTTACTCGTTCTTTAGCCATTTGCTTCTCCGCTCTTGGACCACTGCAACCAGAAACAACAAACCCATCCGATGCCGGTCACCGGACGTAAGGACGAGGAAGATTCACCCGGCTTGACTTAGCGAGCAGGGCGAAACTCCCCTAAGCGGAAAAAGGTTAACGGAATAAACGGGGGAAAAAAAGGCCCCGTCTTTGGAAAAAGAGCCGTTATTTCACGAATGCGCGCAAATTTTTCGAGACTTGGCTCTTGACGAGCGAAACCGGTTGATATAGCCGAAACTCCAACACTACCTCGGCGCAAACAGCGGCCTGAACTTCGCCGCAACCTCCGGACTCTGTTTGGCGGCAGCGGCCCACGCCACCTCGTAGGCCCGCTCGCGGTAGGCGCGGGCGGTTGCGTCGTCAAAGCGGATGACCTGAATGCCAGCCTTGGCCTGCCGCTCCGTCTCCTCCACCGTGTACTGCGCCCAATAGGTGTTGCCCGCCTCGAAGTCGATGATGCTCCGGTTAAGGAGCGCGCGCTGCGCATCGGTAAGCTTTTTCCAGGCGGCCTGATTCATGATCAGCGATACCTCCGCGTCATAAAACCCAGGGTCGACGCGATACCGGGTCTTTTCATGCCAGGCGAGATCGAAGATGCCGCCGATTGGCCAGCCGTAGCCATCAACCACGCCGCGCTCAAGCGCCGCATAAACTTCACCCGGAGCCGTCGTGATCACGGTCGCGCCGAGCGCCTGAAAAAAATCGCGATACACCGGCGTAATGCGGATCTTCAGCCCGTTGAGATCAGGCTTATCGATCCGTTTGTTGAGATAAATATGAAACGCCTGGTTTTCGACGAAGCGGCCCAGGTACTGCATGCCGCCCTTTTCATTCCACACCGCGTTGATCGCATCAAAGGCTCCGCCGCGCCGCTGCTCGGCGATCGGGATCTGCGTGAGCTTGAGAAAATCAGCCTCGACCAGCACATTGGTATAAAAGGCGCCGGTGTTGAGCGCGATATCGATCACGCCCGAGCGGACCGCCTTGCCCACCTCAAAGGTCGGAATCGCCTTGGGGCCGCCGATAAAATTGATTTGCAGCACGCCCTTGCCCTCGGCGTTGACCTTGCCGGCCCAGTCGAGCAGACGCTTCACATACATGCTGTTCTCGGCAAAACCCGTGCCGAGTTTCAGGGTCACCTCTTGTGCAAGCGCGGCTCCTGACGCAGCGAGTAGACCTGAAGCGAAGATCACGGCATGAAGCAGGGTCCTGGTGCGCATAGCGGAGTCTCCGGATTTAAGTTGCGGGGTCTGCCTCAAGTGTCGGAGAGCGACCGAGGCATTGTCAATGCACCCATCGACTCACGCTGTCAGCCATTTTGCGGTCGCCTCGAAGGTCGCCTGCAGATGCCCGCGCGTCAGCAGCACCGCGGCGCCAGCGTCGCGGGCAAGCACAGCGTCCATAAGTGCCTGATGCTCGGCGTGAATATCCCGGGCTGCGGGTCTGCGTTTGCCCAGGTGCTGCAACCGGATCATCCGGTAGCGCTCGGTCTGATCAACGAGTTGTTCGTACAAGCGCATGAGCCATAGCGATCCGCAACCCGACACCAACGCAGAATGAAAAGCGCGGTGGCGCCGCTCCCAGAGGCGTGCAGCTTCCTCACCGTCGACGCCGCCGGGCAGCGGCGTTCGGCTCAAGCGATGAAAGGCCGCAACAATCGAGGCCTCCCATTCGTCATCGCCCTGTTCGGTCGCGAGCGGCAGCATCACCGACTCGAGCGAGGTTCGGGCGAGCGTGAGATCCTTCAACTCCGCAAGCGACACCGGCGCGACTGAAAAACCGCGCTGCTCGTCCGTGATCACCAACCCCTCGGCTGACAATCGCTGCAACGACTCGCGAAGCGGACTCAGGCCCAGACCGTAGCGCGCTTGCAGGTCCTTGGTCCGCAATCTTTCACCGGGCCGCAATCCGCCGCTCAGTATGTCGTGACGCAGCAGGTTGTGCGCCTGCCGGGCAAGCGTCCTCGGTTCGGTATCGGCGTCGGGCGTTGAAGTCGGCATGAGGATGGCGTTCGCAAGTCGCGACGATTTACAGGGCCGGAGCGGCTACGGGTTCATTTTTATACGGATTGTGAAAATTTCAAAAATTTATTTTTAGATGACAAAATTATATTGACAGCCGGAAGTCGCGACGACCACAATCGGCCAAATTTTCTCCGAGAGCTGCTGACCCAAACCATGACTTTCGCCCTGGCCACCATCGACTACAAAGGGCGGCCGACCGCCTGCATCGAGGCGCACGGTCGCTTCGTCCCGCTCGCTGATCTGCCCGGATCACCGTCCTTGCCAGACAGCATCGCCGCGCTGTTCGATGACTGGCCGCATCACTGTGCCGCGCTCGAACGCGCGGCCGCTTCCTGCACTGCGCAGTCAGGCGTTGCAGCGGGCGGGGTCAGGCTGCTCGCGCCGCTACGCTATCCCGGCAAGATCCTCTGCGCCGGGGCCAATTACTACGATCACCTGGCCGAGATGGGCATGCCGGGCGCAAAAAAAGAGGACCAGCGACTGTTTTTCTTTATGAAGCCGCCGCGCAATGCCGTGGTCGGGCCCGGCGCGACGGTACATATGCCCATCGGGACCAAAGCCTTCGATTGGGAAATCGAGCTCGCTGCAGTGATCGGCAAGACTGCCCGAAACGTCTCAGTCGATCAGGCGCTCAGCCACGTCGCTGCGTACACCGTCGCGATCGACTTTTCAGCGCGTGATCACAACCGCGCACCCGAGACCTTCTACAAGCTCGACTGGGTCGCAGGTAAGGCCAACGACACCTGCTGCCCGATCGGCCCGCGCATCGTGCCCGCGAGCGCCATCGCCAACCCACAGGACATCAGCCTCAAACTCTGGGTCAATGGCGAACTGAAGCAGGACGGCCGCTCAAGCCAGATGATCTTCAGCATCGCCGAGCAGATCGCCATCGCCTCGCGCATCATGACGCTCGATCCGGGCGATCTGCTGCTGACGGGCACACCGGCAGGGGTCGGTGTGCCCAAGCAGACTTTTCTCAAAATCGGCGATCAGGTCGATGCCGAAATCGAAGGCATTGGACGCCTGTCGGTCTCGATCCAGCCACCACGCTGACGCATCCAAGAGATCCGGACCACGCACAGCCGCTGCCTACAATCGAACCAATCATCAAGGGGATCACTATGAGACGTATTGCTCTGAAACTCGCCGCAACCGCGCTGGCGACCCTCATCGCAGCGCCGGTAGCGCTTGCGCAGACCGAAATCCGGGTGTCCACCGCTGCGCCCGACAATTCACCACTCTCCGATGCGTTCCGCTCGATCAAGCAGCGCATGGAGTCCAAGTTCCCGGGGGCAATCAAGGTATCGGTGCATACCGCGAGTTCACTGTTTCGCCAGGGAACCGAGCTGCCAGCCATGCAGCGCGGCAATCTCGAAATGGCGAGCCCCGTCACCTTCGAGATCGACGCCCAGCTGCCTGAATACGGCGCCTTCAGCGCCGCCTATCTCTTTCGCGATGCGGATCACCTGATCAAGACCTTCCGCAGCGATATCGGCAAGGAGTACTTCGACGAGGTGTCAGGCAAGATGGGACTAGTCATCCTCGAGGCCGCCTACCTTGGCACACGCACCATCAACCTCAACAATGACAAGCGGATCGAAAAGCCCTCCGACCTCAACGGCACCAAAATGCGCATGCCACCGGGCGCATCATTCCAGGTGCTCGCCAAGGCCCTCGGAGCGACTCCGGTCTCGATGCCAATCACCGAGGTCTACCTCGCGCTGAAGACCGGGCAGATCGACGCTCAGGACAACCCGACCAATATGACCCGCGACTGGAAATTTCACGAGGTAACCAAACAGGTCGTACTGACCCGCCATCTCGTGCAGCCGGTCTTTATTGCGATTGCCAAGCCCGCATTCGATAAGCTGCCCGCAGCCCAGCAGGCCGAGCTGCGCGCTGCGGCGCGCGAGGCTGCCGACGTGCAGATCTCAAAAACGCTGGCTGACGAGCGGGCAGCCATCGATACCTTCAAGGCTGCCAATATCAGGATCAGCGAGCCCGATCCCGCCGCTTTCCGGGCGCTCGTACTAAAGGAATACGACGCTGCCGGGATGGCGGCCAAATGGAAGTCAGGACTGGTTGCGCGTATCCAGGCGGTCAAATAACCCGCCTGCAGGCGCAGCCTTGAAAGCCGGACGCGCCGCCGCGCTGTTCGACCGCTTCACAGCGGCGGTGTCGGCGGCGAGCCTCGGCCTCGTGTTTGCCCTGTTCATCTACGGGGTAGCGATGCGCTATCTTTTTGATAGACCCATCAGCTGGGTCGACGAGGTTGTGACTCTGCTCATGGTCTGGTCGGTTCTCTGGACTGCGGCATTCCGGTTGCGATGGTCCGAGCATATTTCCTTCGATGTCATCTTCATTAACCTTTCAGCCCGTGCTCAGCGCTCAATGCTGCTGGCGGTGCTGAGCGCCTTCACCGCCCTCATGCTCGCGGCCATGCCCGGGCTCATCGACTACACCCTCTTCCTGTGGCGCGAGCGCACCGACATGCTGCAACTCAGGCTCGACTTCGTTTACTCGATCTTCCCTGGGTTCTTTATTGTCGTGATTCTTCGTATGCTGCGTAGCCTCGCGCGTCTGGCCGGCTCAGGCTGGCAGGCCGAAGTCGAGGCCTGGGGAGGGCAAGCCTCCCGACCAGAGCCTTGAATACCCCGCTGCTCATACTGCTTGGCGTGATTGTGTTCGGCGCAACGATGCGCCTGCCGCTCGCGCTGGTGATGTTTGCAGGCGGGTGCTCGTATCTTTTTGCAAGCCGTCAGGACATCGGACTTCTGGTCGGCCAGGTGATGGGGCAGATGACGACCATGTATGTGCTGGTCGCGATCCCGATGTTCATCCTGGCGGCCAATGTCATGAACGCTGCCTCGATCAGCGAGCGCCTGTGGGCGGCGGCGAATGCGCTCGTCGGGAGATTCAAGGGTGGCATGGGTCATGTCACTGTACTGGTCAGCATGATTTTCTCGAGCATGAGCGGCAGCGCCGTCACCGATGCTGCGGGTCCTGGGCTGGTCGCAACCCGAATGATGCGCGAGGTCGGCAGATATCCGGCCGGGCTCGCGTGCGCGATCACGGCAGCGTCTGCCACGATCGCACCCATCATCCCGCCATCGATCCCGCTGGTGATCTATGCACTGATATCAGGCGCTTCGATCGGCGCGCTGTTCCTCGCAGGGCTGGTGCCGGGCGTCCTGATGGGTCTTGCGCTGATGATCGCGATATGGCTGATCGCAAAGCGGCGCGGCATCCCCTCAGCCGAGCACGTTCCTGCACGCGAATTGCCCAGAGTGATGTTTCGCGCGACGCCATCGCTTACCCTGCCCGTTGTGCTGCTCGGGGGCATCTGGTCAGGCGTTTTCTCTCCTACCGAGTCAGCCGCTGTCGCCGCGCTCTGGGCGCTGCTCCTCGGCTCGTTGCTGTACCGCAAGATCAAGGTCCAGACTCTTCGCGAAATCCTCCGCGAATCGAGCGGTCAGACCGCCACGACTATGCTGCTGATCGCGAGCGCGTTCATTCTCAACTACGCCATCACCAACGAACGCCTCGCTGAAAGTCTGGTTGCCGCCATCTCGGCGCAGGAGCTAACGCAGCTCCAGTTCATGCTAGTCGTTAATGTGTTTTTTCTTATTCTTGGCTGTTTCCTCGACGGCTCCGTGATGATGCTGGTATTCGTACCGCTACTGATGCCCAGCGTCCGTGCGCTGGGCATCGATACGACCTACTTCGGCATCGTTGTTACCCTCAATTTCATGATCGGGCTCATTACTCCGCCTTACGGGCTCTTGCTATTTGTGATGTCCTCGCTAACCCGCGTACCGCTTATCGAGATCATCCGCGAGATCTGGCCATTCGTGCTGACCCTGGGAATCCTGCTGCTTCTGCTGACGTGGTTTCCGCAGATCATCCTCTTCGTACCGCACGCGTTCGGCTACAAATAGCGCTACCCGGTCAGTTTCAGCGCGATTCCGCTGGCATGTAAACAGCGTTCAGTTGCCTTCCTGCCGGATATCGAGTTCGCGCACCAGCTTGCCCTTGGCGTCATAGTCCTCGCGCAGGCGTTTGGTGAAGGCTGCGCTGTCAAGAAACGCAGGCGTCTGTCGCAAACGTGCGGCAAACGTTGTGAAACCCTCAGCCTCCACCGCCGTCCGGCAGGCTTTTTCTATCGCTGCGACGACCGGAGCGGGGGTGCCCTGCGGGACGAAAACGCCGTTCAGCCCCGGGACGCCCGCGGGGTAGCCGAGTTCAGCCACAGTAGGCGTGTCGGGATAGGCGGCATGCCGCTGCGTACCGAAGACCGCAAGCGGCTCAAGACCTCGACCGTAGAGCCCGGATATCGACGCAGCAGCAAAATTCAGCTCGCCCGAAATCATCAGTTGCAGGACTTGCAACTCCCCGCGGAAAGACACATCCTGAACCTTGAGATCGGTCGTGCGAAGCAGGCCTGCCATGGAAAGGTGAGGCACCGATCCCGGACCCGTGTGACCCCAGGTGAGCTTGCCGGGCTGCGCCTTCGCCGCTTCGAACAGATCCTTCAGCGAACGCCAGGGCGAGCCCTGTTTGACGAAAACGGCCATGACGTTCTCAAAAGTCTGACAGACGGGAACGATGGCATCAAAGGTGTAGGGGATCGCCTTGAGGACATGCGGCGCAATCGTGATCGGCGTGTTCGGTCCGATCAGGAGGGTATAACCGTCAGGCTTGGCGCGCACCACCGCGGTGGTGCCGATCGACCCGATCGCCCCCTCCCGGTTCATGACCGCGAAGGGCTGGCCGGTGATGCGGCTCATCTCGGTCGTCAGCACGCGTGCCATCACGTCGATACCCTGTCCTACCGGGAAAGGGACGATCGCGGTCACGGGGCGACTTGGCCACGACTCCTGGGCCAGAGGCACCGCCGGAATCAAGCCTATGACGGCGAGCACAGGGAGGAGTCGGCGAAAGGATCTTTTCATCGTGCAGCCTTTAAAGAGGTGACCTGAAGCCAGCGCCGGTTTTGACGGATGCGCAGGCTGTTCCCGGTAACGCTCCCGGGGCGCGGAGCCGCCATCGACCGCCCGGTGCGACTATAAGCCGCGCCGGACCAGCACACAATGCTCAGCGGGCATAGACAAGCGTACGCGAGCACCGACCTCCCAGATCTCACGCGACGTGCCCTGGACGCGGATCGTCTGATCGCCGGCTCGGACGAGATATTCGATGATGCGGCCTGAAAAAATGACGCGATCGATCGCGCCGTCGATATAGTTGGCTGCATGGATAGCGTCGCTGTCATGCTTATCCGCCGGCGCTGCGATATCGATATGTTCAGGGCGGATCAACAGACTGAGGGACCCGCCCAGTTCGGCAGGAAGCCCCTGCGCCCGCAGTCTGCCAAGCGAACAGTCGACCACTGCCGTTGCCCCGTCCCGGCTGATCAGTTTGCAATCAATAAGGTCAGCCTGTCCGACAAAGCGCGCGGTGAAGGCGGTCTGCGGCCGCAGATACAGAGTGCGGGGGGGCGCGAGCTCGACGACCCTACCCTCGTTCATGACCGCAACGCGATCAGAAAGACTCATCGCCTCTTCCTGATCGTGCGTCACATAAACAGCAGTCGTACCGATCCTGCGCTGCAGATCGCGCAGTTCAACCCGCATCTGCTCGCGAAGCTTGGCATCAAGATTGGACAGCGGCTCATCGAGCAGCAGCACCCTCGCCTCTTTGACGATTGCCCGGGCGAGTGCGACCCGCTGCTGCTGGCCGCCGGAAAGCATCGGCGCGGGTCGATCCCGATAGCTCGCGAGCCCGACCATCTCGAGCGCGCGCTCGACCCGCCGCCGGGACTCCGAACCACGAACGCCCAGCGCCTCAAGCGGAAACGCCACATTTTGTCCGACAGTCATGTGCGGCCAGATCGCATAGCTCTGAAACACCATCGCAATGTCGCGCTCATTGACCGGCACCACCACTGCACGCGACGAAGAAAATACCGTCTGACCTCCGATCAGGATCTCGCCTGCGTCGGGCGTCTCGAGGCCTGCGATCGATCGCAAGGTCGTCGTCTTACCGCAGCCCGAGGGGCCGAGCAGAGTAAAAAACTCGCCCGGTTGCACCGTAAACGAGACCTGTTGGACGGCAAAGGCCTGTGCATTGCCGCGTTCATAACGCTTTTGAAGACGGTCGACCTCAAGCATGTCGTTCCTTCAACGCCCGATTCGACAGCACATGCCATATGGCGAGAAACACCGCGAGCGCGGCGACCAGCCAGACGCCCACCGTCGCAGCGCGCGTGGGCTCACCCCCGGTCCAATAGTCCCAGAGGAGGGTCGGCAGCACCGTGTTGTTGCGGCCCGACAGCATCAGCGCGGTCGACAGTTCCCGCATCGCATGCGCGAACACCCAGATCCAGATCGCCGCGACGGCAGGCCAGACCAGAGGCCCGGTGATCCGCGACAGCACCCGAAACGGTCCCGCGCCCGATGTCCGCGCCGCCTCTTCCAATTCAGGATGGATCTGCACCATGACGCCATTGGCAAGCCGGCTCCCGAACGAAATGTAGTGAGTGACATACGCGACAACGAGGATCCAGATCGTGCCATAGATCGGAAACATGAAATCCAGCGTGAGGTAGACATACACGATGGAGACGCCCAGCATCACGCCGGGAATTGCAATCGGCGCAAACGCCAGATTGTCGATGAGCCGGGCGCCCGTAGGCCGTTGTCGGATCACCAGCCAGGAAATGACAAGAGAAAGGAGCGCGACGATGGTTGAGGCAAAAAATGCCACTGTGAGGGAATGCGTGGTGGCGGTGACCAGTCGCGCGTTGCGCAGAAAGTCGAGATGGTTTTCGAATGTGATGAGTGAGAGCGACGCCATATTGGGGCGGGTTTGAAACGGCATCAGGCTTGCCCAGACGAGGATCGCGAGCGGCGCAAACACCGCAAGCAGAAAATAAAACGAGACCACTGCTGTGGCTGGCCAACGCATCCGTCCCAGCGAGGCGAGGCGGGGTCTGAAACCCTTGCCGCTGACGGTGCGATATTTCTGACTCTCGCGCGTGAACCGATAGTAGGCATAGCCAAGCACCACCAGGATCACGAGAAAAAAGGTACCCAGAGCACTGACCTGCCCATAAAGGGGCACGCCAGTCGGGCTGTCGGCAGTGAGATAAAAAATCTGTGTGCTCAGCACATAGATTCTTGCCGGCATCCCCAGCGTCCCGGGAATATCGAACACCACAAAGCACACGATCAGCAGAAACACCGTGCACGCTGCGAGGGCAGGCCATAAGAGCGGCAGCAACACCTTGCGAATCATCATCCAGGTCGATGCACCGCTGGCGAGCGCAGCCTCTTCGAGGTTCGGATCCATGTTTCGAAATGCCGGCGCAAGAAAGAGAAACGCGGTGGGCACGAGCGCAAGCGCCTCGACAAAAATCATTCCCGAAAGCGAATAGACGTTGAACGGAGCCGCCTGCAGGCCGAACAGGTCGCGCAGCAACAGGTTGAAAAATCCCGTTCGCGGGGAGAGCAGCATTGCCCAGCCGATCGCGAGCAGCACAGGCGGCGTGGCCATCGGCAGTATCACCAGCAGTCTGAACACATTCCGACCTGGTAAGTCGGTTCGCTCCACCAGCCAGGCGAGCGCGGTGCCAAACACCATTGCGAGCAGAGTCGACCCGACGGCAAACACCACAGTGGTTTGCACCAGCCGCGGAAAATTGTCAGCCAGAAACACCTTGCCGAAATTGGCGAACGTAAACCCGGGTTCGAGCGGAAAACCGGTGGGGCGAACGCTGCTCACTCCAAGCAGAATAAGCGGCACGACCACCAGGTAGATCAAAAGGAGCGCTACCGCCCCCGCTGCAAGCCGTCCCGCCAAACCGCCTGAGGCGGCTGGTGAGACGGCTGGAGATGTCGGCCCCGCAGATCGGCTCACTTGACCTCTTGACCGCCGGCGGCGATCAGCTTGTTGAAGCGCTCGAACATTTCGAGGTTGTTGGGTACTTTGTCAGCGCCGAATTCGGTGAGCGTACGGCCAGCAAGCAGCTTCTGAACCTCGGTGCCCTGAACGCCCGCATGGCCGCGGCCAGTCGCGTCTTCATAGACTTTCGCCCCTTCCGGCGTCGCGAGCCACAGTGCGAGCAGGAGCCCGCCCTCGCGGTTTTTTCCCGCTGAAATGATAGCGCTGTGCAGCGTCGTCGTCGGCACCGGATCGGGGAAGCTGAACCGGATCGGCGCTCCCCTGCGAATGGGCACCATCGCCGCGTGGTAGAGGCCTATACCCACCGGGATCTCACCCGCGCCTACCTGCTGCGCGAGCGGGAACGTGCTTTTGAAGACGAAAGGCTTCTGCTTGTTTATCGCATTGATGAAGTCCGTTGTCTTCTGCTCGCCCCAAATGGCGGCAAGCGAAAGCTGCGGCTCGGCGCGAATCCAAAGGCCAACCTTGCCCGCCCACTTCGGATTGAGCAGATCATCCCAGCCTTTGGGCGCATCGGCATCCGACACCTGCTGGCGGTTGGTGAGGATCACATAAACTGCTGTGGTGCTCGCGATCGTAAAGGGTGAAACGGCGACAGACGAAGGCACGCCAAGCGCCGCCCAGTCCTGTTTGTCGACCATATTGCGATTGACCAGCTGCCAGATCACCGAGGCGCTGCCAGTGAGGATGTCGGCAGTGCGGGCATTGCCCTGCACCTCCTGAATCACGCGGCCACCAATGCCGGCACCGCCCGCATCGCGTGTGTGCTGAAGCTGTAGCCCCGGAAAGCGCTTGGAGAATGCGGCGGCGATCTTGGCCGCATCATCAGCTGGTGAGCTCTCATACCAGATGATCGGGCCCTTATCCTTGGCCTGCGCGGCAAGCGCGTCGAGCCTCGCCTTGGCAATTTCGGCCTGCGCCGGTGCTACGCCGCACAGAGCACCCGACAGCGCACCAGCGAGTAGCGCGCGTCTGCGGAAAGATAAGATCATCTGAGCCTCCTAAGTGGACAAGCGTTTAGCCAAGACAGAACACAACGCCCGAGCGAGCTTTACCCGCCTCGGACCGAGCTGACAGGGTCAGGATTTGGTTGAATCAGCGAGCAAAAATTTCGCCTGCAGCGACTCGACCTCGGCAAAGCCGATGAATTTTTTGAAGCTGGTCATGTCGGTCATAGGTACGGGCAACCCGCCCCGTGTGGAACGCCGCTGCCAGAGCGATTCAAAGTTCTGTTTCAGCGCGGCAGTCACAGTGAAAAGCCCCACCAGCGGATAAACCGCGAGACCTGCCACCTCTTCAATCTGCGCGCGCTCAAGATCCGTCTCGAGCCATCCGAGAATCTGGAGAGACAATGGCCGGCCGCAGGCCTTGCGTAGCCGGCGCAGCCCGTCAATCGATTTGAAACAGCGGCTGATCGGTTGAATCAGGTCGGCGCCCGCTTCAACATAGGCTATAGCGCGCTCGATCGCTTCATCCTCATCGGTGGCATCGGTGCGGGCAATCAAAATGAGATCGGGATCGCGCCGCGCCTGTACTGCAGCGCGGATCTTGGCCGCACTT
Source organism: uncultured Bordetella sp. (assembly GCA_964654745.1). Lineage (GTDB taxonomy): Bacteria > Pseudomonadota > Gammaproteobacteria > Burkholderiales > Burkholderiaceae_E > SYIM01. The sequence goes on from CAZZKA010000028.1 coordinate 18,789, forward strand.
TCGACAAGCGGCAGGATCTCGATGCGATTAGCGGCCGCAGGGCAGCGCTTGGGTACTTCCTGATCTTCAAAGATCAGGGCCGTGGCACCAGCCTGCTCGAATTCGCGCACGGTACGCATGACGTTGATGGCGTTCCCGTAGCCCGTGTCAGTGTCGGCGATGACGGGGATGCGAACGGCATTGGCCACATTGCGCACAACGCCAAGGTTTTCGGTCATCGTGTAGACCTCGACATCGGGTTGGCCAAGGAGTGAGGCCGATACTGCAAATCCGGATGTCATCACCGCAGGAAATCCTGCCTGTTGGGCGAGTTGCGCAGACAGCGCATCCCACACGCCAGCCGCCCATACGGTCTTTCCACCGCGAAGTGATTGGGCAACCTTGGATCGATCTGTGGTCATCGACAGCTCCGATAGGACGGTAGGGTCACAGGTTAGGAAGGCTCAACCGGCATCGGACTCTGCGCGGTCCCGAGCGTGGATGTAGCCGACAATGCCGCCGGCTTCCAGCATCTGGCGGTCCGCTTCGGCAAGCGGCTCACAGGCGATCCGCGTGCCCCGGGTGTGATTGGTAATCAGGCAGGCCTGCCAATCGACTTCGATCTCATCCCAGCGTTTTACAAAGTCCAGGATACCTGCGCAAGCAGCCTGGGGAAATCCCATGGCGATTTCACCTCGCCAATATCCGGGGGAAAAACTTTCTGCAATAACCCCGGCGATACCAAGGTGACGCATCGCGATCATCGGCGGATAGTGCGGGTGGCCATAGCCAAAGTTGTCGGCGCCAACCAGCAGGTCACCGGGCCGAACCAGCTTGGCAAAGTCCGGGTCATAAGCCTCCATGGCAACAGCGGCAAGCTCAGCCGGATTGCGAAGCTTGATGTTTTTCACGCCAATGATCTGATCGACATCGAAATCCGGCTCGGTAAAAATGAACGCCACGCGCCCGCGAAGATTTTTTAATGCCATGGGCTTACCTCAGAGATATTTTCTCGGGTCGGCGATCCGACCCTCTAGCGCGGCGGCAGCGACTGCAGCTGCATTAACGATGAAAATTTCCGAGTCGGGACTACCCATGCGGCCGCGTACGTTGAGCGTGCCGGTAGAGACCGCACGCTGGCCGGCGGTCATCACACCGAGCCTGCCGAAGCAGTAATCGCAGGAGGGCGAGGTGACGAACGCGCCCGCGGCGATCAGATCCGTGAGGAGCCCCTCCGCCGACGCCTGGCGCATGATTTCCTGGCTGGTGGGCACCACGTGCAACTGAAAGCCCGGGCGGATGCTTCGTCCTCGCAGAACCTGCGCTGCGGCCCTGAGATCCTCGATCCGTCCGGATGCGCACGACCCGAGATAGCCCACTTGCACTTCGGTGCCGAGGACTTCGGCGAGGTCGCGGGTGTTGGCCGGGCTGGGCGGCACCACGACCACCGGCTCGAGGTCCGAGATATCAATCGTGTGACGCGCCGCGTACACCGCGTCCGGATCGGACACCACTGGCTCAAGCGGCAATCGGGCACGCTCGAGTGCGTAGGGCAGGGTCACTTCATCCGGGTTGATGATCGCCGTGATCGCGCCGGTGAACATTGCGAGGCAGGTGATCGTCTGCCGCGCATCAATGCTGAAGTCAGCAAGCGCCGGGCCGCCGATTTCGAGCACCTGAAACCGGCAACTGGCGGCCCCGAGCACGCGGACGATGTGGTGAAACACATCGCGCGCCATCACACCGGGGCGCAGCCGCCCGGTGAGATCCACGCGTGTGGT
>CAZZKA010000029.1:0-20506 GCA_964654745.1 uncultured Bordetella sp.
ACGGCGAGATGCTGGGCCACGATGGTGCCCAGCGAATGTCCCATCCAGTGGGCGTTGCGAACCGACAGCCGTTCGCAGATCTGCTCGATACAGGCAACGAAACGCTCGATGCTGAGTGAGCCCTCTGCGCGCAGCGACCGCGCGCTGCCAGGAAGTTCGATCCGGATCACCCGGTGACCGGCAAGCGGAGCGAGCATGGGCGTCCAGACCCCGGCGCTCCCCCCCAGACCGTGGAGGCAGACCACCGTATCGCCGCTCCCCTCGTCTTCGATCGCAACGCGGTCGATGAAAAGTAGGCTCATCCGTGGCCCCGTTCGGCGGCAGGCGCGCTAAGCCGACTGGCTCGCGCCGCCCCGCTCGCGCGGGATCGATCCCTGTGGAACATCCGGCTGGTCTCCCTTGCGCTCCACCTGCTCGACGCGTATGCGAGGGCGCATGCGCGGGCGGCGGAATCTTTTGTCAACCGGAAATGAGACTTGCGTCTCAATCCCTTGATGCTCATCATAGACTTGTCAACAAGCAGTGAGCAAGGGTTTTCGGATGATGTTTGCATCAAGGCTGGGTCACGCGCTCCTGTCCTATGGGGGAGCTTGATGGCGCGTCTGCGGCACACGCTGAGCGAGGGACCTCCGGCGCCTGAACGGGGCGTCCGGGCGCAAAAGCACCGTCTGCTCCTCGAGACGGCGATGACATTGATCCGTACCGCCGGGCATGTTCCTACGGTTGCGGAGGTGGCCCAGCGTTGCGGCGTATCGCGAGCAACCGCCTACCGCTATTTCCCTTCGCGTAGTGCGCTCATTGTCGCGGTCATGGACGCGACGCTCGGGCCGGTCAGACGTTTTGCATCGCAGCATTCCGACGGCCCGAGTCGTGTGCGCGATGTGTTTGAAAACACTTTCCCGAGGTTTCGGGAATACGAAGCGCAGATGCGGGCGGCCGTGCAACTCTCCCTTGAACACTGGGCCAAGGAACGCGCGGGTTTGCTCGAGGAGCAGCCGTTCAAGCGCGGTTTCAGAGTGAGGATCATGGAAGATGCTATCGCTCCCATGGCCTCGCTGCTACCCCCCGCCGACCTTCTGCGTCTTCATCAGGCGCTCACGGTGATCTACGGAATTGAGACCTGGGTGATCCTCAAGGATATCTGGGGGCTATCGGATCGCGGTGTGGAAAATATTGCGCTGTGGATGGCTGATGCGCTCGTGATGGCTGCGCTGGCTGAGAGCAGCCCGAAGACATCTGCAGCCTCGCCGGCTGGAGGAGCCCGCACTCCAAAGGGCAATGGCAGCATTGGCCAACGCATTGCGAGTTCAATCGGGCGGGCGCTTGAGGGGCCCAACGAGCGGTCGGTAAAGCAGCCGGGCGGGCCATCGGCCAAGCGGTCAAGCGAGCGGTCGGCGGTGCAGTCAGGCGGACCATCGGCCAAGCGGTCAAGCGTTCGATCCGCGAAGGGGTCTGCCAAGCGTGCCGTCAAGGGCGCTGTCTGCTAGACAAGCCTCTGTCCGTTGCTGCCGTATCCTGGGGCAGTCCTCAAACCACCTGCCGGTGCCGCGCGATGCAAGTATCGAGGACTTCATCCCCAGGACGTTGCCACCAGCGGCTCTCTGAGAAGATCTCCACCTCGGCATAGCCGGCGTAGCCCGCCCGCTCCATCCAGCCGCGGATTTTCCGGAGCTCGATCACACCGTCGCCCATCATTCCCCGATCGTTCAACAGATCGACGGTGGGCGTGAGCCAGTCGCACACATGCCAGGCGAGGAGGCGCCTGGCGCCCGCGCGCGCAATCTGCGACTCAAGCTTGGGATCCCACCAGACGTGATAGGCATCGACCGCCACCCCCAGCATACCGCTCATCTGCGGATCGATCGCATCGCACAGATCGAGCGCCTGCTCGAGCGTGTTGACGCAGGCACGCTCGGCTGCCTGCATCGGGTGGAGCGGTTCGATCGCAAGCGGCAATTGCAACTGCCTGGCGTATTCGAGCGTGGCTGCAATGCCATCGTGCACCTCGCTGCGCGCGCGAGCGATGTCTTTATGCGCGGGCGAGCCGGAGAGCGCACCCGGGAGGCTCCCTACGACGAGCACGAGGCAGGGCGCGTTTAGATGTCGAGCCTCATCGAGCGCTCGCCGGTTGTCATCGAGTGCAGCGCGCAGACCAGCGCGATCGGCTGCAGGGAAAAAGCCGCCCCGGCAATAGCCGCTGAGTTCAAGACCAGTGTCTGCGAGCAGTTTTGCAGTTGTCTCCAGGCCGATGGCAGCGACCTGATCGCGCCACGGACTGATTGCACGGATGCCCCGTCGCGCGCAGGCCTCTATGATCTGAATGAGCGACCATTGCTTGCGAACCGTTGCGGTGTTGATCGACAGCCAGCGAATGTCCTGCGTGAAGTCGCGCACGAGGGAAACTCCTTCAGCGCCGGTCAGTGGATGCCATGAAGCGCGAGCAGTCCTGCCATACGCCGCACAGCGAGATCGGGATCGTCGAGAAGGTTCGCCTGATCAGCGAGCCGGAAAATTTCGCAGAGATGAGGGAGGCTGCGTGCGCTTTGCTGACCGCCCACCATCTGAAAATGCGATTGATGCCCGTTTAGCCAGGCCATGAACACCACTCCGGTTTTGTAGAAACGCGTGGGTGCCCGAAAAATATGGCGCGATAGCGGCACGGTGGGGCCCAGGATGGCGTGGAAACGTTTGGTATCGCCCTCAGCGAGCGCCGCGAGGGCCGCGCTCGCAGCCGGTGCGATCGCATCGAAGATTCCCAGGAGAGCATCGCTCTTGCCGTGGACATCGAGCGTTCCTGCGCCGTCGCCTTCAATCAGTTCGGCGTAGTTGAAGTCATCGCCCGTGTACATGCGGACCCCTGCCGGCAAACGCCTGCGCATCGCGATTTCCTTGTCCTTGTCGAGCAGAGAGATCTTGACGCCATCAATCTTGGCAGCGTGCGCATGGATGATGCCGAGGGCGGTGGTCATCGCAGTATCAAGATCGCGCGAGCCCCAGTAGCCTGCCAGCGCGGGATCGAACATATCGCCCAGCCAATGAATGATCACCGGCTCTCGCACCTGGCTCAGAATGCGGTCATAGACGGTTTCATAGTCAGCAGCCGAGGCAGCAACGCGGGCAAGCGCGCGGCTCGCCATCATGATGAGACGTCCGCCGAGCGCCTCGATGGCTGACATCTGCTCTTCATAGCCCCGAATCACATCGGCGACCGAGCGCACCGTTTCGAGATCGAGATGGTCGGTGCCACAGCCGCTTGCGATGCGTGCAGCCGGAACGGTACGCGCCGCGGCAACTGAACGCTTGATGAGCTCAAGCGAAGTGGGCCAGTCCAGTCCCATGCCTCGCTGCGCGGTATCCATCGCCTCGGCCACGCCCAGCCCGAGTTTCCAGAGCCTTTCGCGATAGGCGATCGTCGCATCCCAGTCGATTGCGCACTGCAACCACGGATCGATTGCTGCACGCGGGTCGGCCACCACATGAGCCGCGGAGAAAGCGATGCGATTGAAGCCCGCAGTAGAAGCGGGTGCGGGAAGTCGGACTCCCCGAGGCGCGTAACGGGCAGTTCGTCCCTCTTGATCGAGCAGGACAAGTTCAGTCATGGCGCGAATCCGTTCAGAGGTTGAGTGCCGGGACGTCGACCCATCGACGCTCCTTCCAGCTCTGGAGCGCCGCCTCGACGAGCTGCACACCTTTGGCACCCTCAGGGAGCGTCCAGCGATAGGGCGCATTTTCGGCGACATGGCGGATGAAATGCTCCCATTGAATCTTGAATCCGTTGTCGTAGGTCTCGGAGTCCGGAACGATCTGCCACTGATCGAAGAAATTCATGGTCTGCCGCACGTCTGGATTCCAAACCGGCCGCGGCGTGTTGACCCGGCTTTGAGCGCGGCAGTCAGTGAGACCGGCGACCGCTGATCCGTGCGTGCCATCGACATGAAAGGTCACCAGATCATCACGCCGCACTCGGGTGGTCCATGAACTGTTGATCTGCGCAATGACGCGCTCTCCCTGATGGCCTTTCAACTCGAGCGTGGCGTAGGATGCATCATCAGCGGTGGCGGCATAGGCCTTGCCTGCTTCGTCCCAGCGCTGGGGAATGTGGGTGACACCAAGGCAGCTGACCGACTGCACCTCACCAAACAGGTTGTCAAGTACATAGCGCCAGTGGCAGATCATGTCGAGAATGATGCCGCCACCGTCTTCGCTCCGGTAGTTCCAACTCGGTCGTTGAATCGGCTGCAGATCGCCTTCGAAAACCCAGTAGCCGAATTCGATTCTCACGCTCAGCATGCGGCCGAAGAAGCCGGCGCGGCGCAGCATGTCGAGTTTGCGCAGCCCCGGGAGAAACAGCTTGTCCTGCACCGCGCCGTGCTTGAGTCCTGAAGATTGCGCAAGGCGCGCGATTTCCACCGCCTCGTTGAGATTGGTCGCGATGGGTTTTTCACAATAGACATGTTTGCCCGCGGCGATGGCCTTGGCGAGTAATGTGGGGCGCATCTGCGTCGTGCCAGCGTCGAAAAACACGCTGTCCTCGCGGCTGGCCAGCGCGGCATCCAGATTGGTACCGAAGCGTACGATGTCATGAGCCCTGGCGAGTGCTTCGATCTTGGCGGCATCGCGACCGATCAGGATGGGATCGGGCATGACGCGCGATCCATCGGAGAGCCTGACCCCGCCCTCCTTGCGCAGTGCGACGATCGAGCGGATCAGGTGTTGGTTGGTGCCCATGCGGCCGGTCACGCCGTGCATGATGATGCCGAGTCGGGAGGTCGTCATGATGGAGTCCTGTGGGACGGTTCAGATAGAGGGGGCTGGTATGCCAAGCGGAGACAGCGTCTCCCAGCTTGGTGCTGCGGAACGCGCGAATCCGGGGCGATGGAGACTTCGCAGATCCAGCCTGCCATCGTTGATACGAAGGTGTATGCCGGCAGCATCGCGCTTGTAGAGTCCGGCGTGTGCTTGCAGGAACGCGTCAGCTTCAGCTTCAGGCGCCACCCCGAAACCGCGCACATAGTGATGGCCGTTTCGTTCGATGTGAGTGACACCGAGGCTGGCTGCGAGCAGGGTGTCCTGTTGCACGGCCAGGCCGGCCTGGCAGGTGAGATCCTCTCCGGACAGGATGAGCTGGTGCCGGCCGTGCAGCCGCGCTGCGTGAGCGAGTGACCGGTATAGACCCTTGCACGCCTTGGTGGAAATGCCGCGGTAGCCGGCGGCGAGCCCTTGTTCCAGGACGGTCGACTCGTCATCAGACTCATCCAGAATGACCGGTACCGGCAGGCTCGCCAGCGCGCGGGTGTTGATCAGGGCGACTTGCCGTGCAAGCGGTTGCTCGAGCAGCAGTGTGCGTTGCAGTAAGCGGGAGGTTGCCGGTCGACTCCGAAGGGCTGCAAACAGTTCGCTCAGCGGATCAAGACTGGTGAAGGTTTCGTTACCGTCGAGCGTGACCCGATAGTCGGGTGCCCTCGCCAGCACTGCCTCGATACGAGTCAGGCGCTCAAGGTCCGCGTCGATCTGACCGCTCAACTTGAGTTTGAAGTAGCGAACGCCGGTGCGTGCGATGACCTCACCAAGGGTGATCGGTAAGCCATCGGCAGGGTTCGGGCCGGGGTCGGCCGCATCGAGCCGGTCGGCCAGGCCCACGGTATGACGCACCCAGACCGTCTGCGGTCTGTGCAGGCGAAGATGCGGTGACCACGGATCACCGAGCGCGCCAGCACGCACACCGCTTACCCAATCGAGATTGCACGCGCGCAGCACCGCGTCGGCAACCGCTTTATCGATGAGCGCGGGACCAAACTGCGCGACAAGTCGAGGCAGGCCGTGCCGCACAACGGCCCTGGAGATCGCCGCGCCCCCTGCCCGCGCAGATAGGATCCAGGCGCTCGGGGCGTGGGGTGTGGCGAGATAAGCAGCCCGCGTGAGCAGCAGCGCTTGGCGGAGTTGATTGAAGTTGTCGTCGTGTGAGAGGAGCGGCGCCTTGTCGAACCATTTAGGGACCATCAATTCCGCGGATGCACCTTGGACGATCTTCCCACCGATATCGAGTTTCACGCGTACGAATGCCTGCGGGCATGCCGTGACCGTTGCTGCGCCGAACCGAAACGGCATGCGCAGCACAGTCGGCCGCTCAAAGAGTGCGATGTCGCGCACGACGAAGGCAAGAGGAGAACGTTGGGTCATGAAGCAGCTCGCTCTAGGGCTAACATATGCCCTGCTGAAAAGGACGCCGTGGCGGGGCCGTCGGGTTTATAAACAAAGGGCTCTACTGCGATCCAGCCGGCATAGTGGTGGCGGCGCAGTACCTGCATCAAGGGCAAAAGATCGGTATCGCCCTGTCCAGGGCCGCGGCGGTTGGCATCGTTGACCTGGATATGGGCGATATCACCGCTCGCGAGATAGCGGTCGAGTACGTCGGCGATCGGTGCCACCTCGGACTGAGCTGCCGCACTCGCATCGAGCATGGTGCGCAGGTGTGGGGAGCCGATACGGCCTACGATCGCAGCCGCCTCAGCGACGGTGTTGACCACCGAGGTTTCTTTGCGAGAAAGCGGCTCCAGGCAATAGGTCACTCCGGCATCGCGCGCAAGCGTAGCGATGCGGCCGAGCATACCCTCAAGCTGAACAGTTGCTTCACGGACATCTTGTCCGGCGACCGGATTGCGCTGAGCCGGTGATCCATGCACCAGAACCTCTGCGCCGCAGGTATGCGCGAACTCAATCAGTCGGGTTATCCAGTCGAGGGTTCGCTGCTGCACGGCACGGTCGGGGCTCACCATCGACAGCCCTTCTGGCTGGACCAGGAGCCAGTGCAGGCTCGAGATGGTCAGTCCTTGGGCCCGCGTCTGGCTCCGCACACGCTCTGCCAGCGATGGACCGAGTTCGGCGGTGTCCCGAAAAAGCGTGAAGGGGGCGATTTCAAGCCCCTGATATCCGAGGCTCGCAGCGAACTCGCACTGCTTGGTGAACGGCCACTCGCGGAGCACTTCGTTGCAGAGCGAGAGCTTCATGAATGCGCTCCGGCAGCGGGTCGTGGCTTGCGGTAGAGCGACCAGAGTTTCCACCCGATGGTTGCAAAGATCATCGCAGCCACCACCGCTGAGATCGGCCGGGTAAAGAAGGGAGTGAGGTCCCCATCCGAGAGAATGAGCGCACGGCGGAGATTTTTTTCGAGCAGATCACCGAGAACAATACCAAGTACCAGCGGCGCCATGGGATACCCAAACTGCCGCATCACATAACCGAGCACACCAAAAACCAGCATCACATAGACATCAAACATGCGACCGGCAATGGCGAAGCTCCCCACTGCGCAGAGAACGAAAATGATTGGCACCAGCATATGCTGCGGCACGCGCAGCACCTGCACCAACGCCTTGGTGAGGATGAGGCCATACAGGAGGATGCCGAGCGTTGCAAACAACATCATCGTGACCACGTCATACACGAAGCCTGGGTTTTCGATCATGATCATCGGGCCGGGCTTGATGCCGTGGATGATCATCGCGGCCATCAGGACGGCGGCGGGCGCTGATCCTGGGATAGCGAGTGTGAGCACCGGAATGACCGCGCCGGGCACGCAGGCATTGTCACCGGTTTCAGCTGCCATCAGCCCCTCGACCGATCCCTTGCCGAATTGGTCGCGTTCCTTGCTGACCCGTTTGGCTGCCGCATAAGACGACCACGCGGCCACATCCTCGCCTACACCGGGCACGATACCCACTCCCGTACCGATGAGGCCCGAGCGAAGGATGGTGCGCCAGTATTGAAAAACATCGCGGATACGCGGAATGACCGTATCGAAAGCGCTGATGGTCACCGGCGCCTGTCGCTCGCGAATTGCGCAAAGCAGCTCGGCAAAGCCAAACGCACCGACCAGAGCGGGCACGAGCGAAATACCGCCAGCAAGATCGCGCACGCCATAGGAAAACCGCTCGAATCCGTATTGCGGTTCCTGCCCGATGGTGGCGATGAAAAGCCCAGCGATACCCGCTATCCAGCCCTTGAGAGGGTCATCGCCGGTAAGGGTTCCCGCGATGAGGACGCCAAAAAGCGCGAGCCAGAAAAACTCGTAAGCGCCGAATTTGAGTGCGAGGTTGCCCAGCACCGGCGTGAAGGCTGCGAGAAAAAACATGCCGATGAGCGTGCCCATCACAGAGCCGGTGGTAGCGATACCCATCGCGCGTCCAGCCAGTCCCTTGCGAGCGAGAGCATATCCATCCAGACAGGAGGCTGCCGAGGCGGGCGTGCCCGGGATGTTGAGAAGGATCGCCGAGCGCGATCCGCCATAGATCGCCCCGACGTAGGTACAGATCAGAATGAGGAGCGCCTGACCCGACGGGAGTTTAAGTGTGAGCGTGGTCATGAGCGCAAGCGCCATGGTGGCGGTGAGGCCAGGCAGCGCGCCCATGATCACCCCTACAAGGCAGGAGAGCAGCGCGTAAAAAATGCTGTCGGGCGCAGCAAAACCCGCGATCGAACGGCCGAGGCCCAACAAGCCGTCAAGCATGGCGATTGTTCAGGGCAGGCGAACCAGGAAAATTTCCTGGAACACGAGGAAGACCACCGAGGCTGTGATCAGGCCATTGAGCGCAGAGACAATGACGCGACGTCTGAGCGCTTGCGCAGGATCACCAAAGAGAAAGCTGAAGGCGGCTACAAAGCAAGCTGTGCCAGCAATGAAGTGCACGCGGGCGAGCAGCAGCAGGCTGAAGCCGAGTGACAGCGCGAGCGCAAGCAGCACGCGGCGATTGACAAATACCTGCGTCGCTACCCTCCGGTCACGGGCCCGCCACCCGCGCAGCATCAAGATAAACCCGAGGAGCGCGACGAGCGCACCGATCAGGCCGGGAACGAACCCCGGGTAGGTGTAGAGCGTGGCACCGGTGGAATCGAATCGCTCCATTCGGAACGCCTCGATGACGACTGCGGTGCCGAGCGCCATCCAGACCGCACCGCCCCGCAGGTCGGAGCGGCTGCCAGGCGACTGACTCATCAGGAAACGGTCAGGGTTTAGCGATTCCGACGGTGTCGGGCGATACCTTGGCCTTGCCCGCAGCCTGTTGAGTCCACGCATAGGCCTGGATCGCCGGCATCACGGCTTTCTGGGCCTCATCGCCTGCCATTGGCGCAAACATGGCGCCTCGCGACTGCGCATAGTTGCGCAGCGCAGCGCTCTTGGCGATTTCCGTGGTCCAGATGCGATCGAGAGTCGCCTTGACCTCGGCCGGAGCAGCTTTCGGCACGAAAATGCCGAAGTAGTTGATCGGATCGGTAAAGCCCGGAATGAATTGTGAAAGCGGGGGCACCGTACCGAAGCCCTCAATATCGAGCGACTTATCGCTCACCACAGCAAGGGGGCGGATTTTTTTCGCGCGGATCATGTCGGTCTGCTCGGCCGCGAGCTGGGTGGTGAGGTTGACTTCACCCGAGGCGGCCGCCACCGCGGCGGGCGCGCCGCCGTCATAGGTGACGTGCTTGTAGGTGACGCCAGCCGCTCGCGACAGCGCTTCAATCGCCGAATGGCCGCTTGAGTTGACGCCCGCAGTTCCCACTGAAATGGCACCCGGACGGGATTTCATTGCCGCGAGGAGGTCATTCATGGTCTTGAACGGCGTGTCGGCATTGACGCCGACCACCGCGACATGGGCGACATTGATGTACAGGTTCCAGTCACCGATCGAGGTGTCGACCATACCCATGACCTTGTAGGTGCCGAGATCCTTGGCCGCGCCCGCGGTCCAGGTGTAGCCGTCAGGGGCGTTTTGCATCGCATTTTTGGTACCGACCGACCCCGATGCGCCCGGCTGATTGAGGATGACAATCTTCTGGCCCAGATGTTTTTCAAGCTCGGCGGCTGACACACGGGTCACCTGATCGGTCGAGCCGCCAGGCGCCCAGGGAACAATCAGAGTGATCGGCTTGGTGGGCTTCCATTGCGCCTGTGCAAAGGCGCTCGTGCAGGCGAGCGAGGCGAAGAGCGCAGCAAACAGATGTCGACGATTGAGTTGAATCAGCACGGTTGTCTCCCTTGATGTTTGGCTTGAATACTAGAACCGCAGGCTCTCGCCAGGAAGTGCGCCTGCCTGATAAATTTAATTCACCGTTTAGTGAATTATAAAAAAGCCTGATCCGCTGTCAATCGTACCGTTCTGGGGGTGAGGCTCCATCTGCATCGCCCGGTGCTCCGTCGGAGTTAGGGCGCCTCACCAGACGGGGCGAGGGCCGCCTTCTGCAGCACAAAGCGTTGAATTTTTCCGGTCGTTGTCCGCGGGAAATCCTCGACGAAACGAACAAAGCGCGGCACCTTATAGTCAGCCATGGTCAGGCGGCATTGCCGGATGAGGTCGGCTTCCGTTAGCGTCCTGCCCTGGTGTAATTGAACGAAGGCGTACCCGACCTCGCCAAGCCTGCGATCCGGTACGCCGACCACCACCGCCTGTTTTATCTCGGGAATCGCCTGAAGAAACTTTTCGATCTCTGCGGGATAGGCATTGGAGCCGCCGACGATGAACATTTCCTTCATTCGGCCGGTAATTTTCAAGTAGCCCTCGGGGTCGAGACTTCCGAGATCGCCGCTGCGAAACCATCCATCAGCGCCGATGGCTTCAGCGGTCGCCGCCGGGTTCTTGTAATAGCCGAGCATGACCGGATGGCCTCGAACGCGAATCTCGCCGATTTCCCCTGCTGTCAGCCGGCGATCCGTGGCGGGATCGAACACGGCAACTTCGAATTCACCTATGGTCTTGCCTTTGTTCTCACACAGAATTTCGAGGGGATCTTCAAAGCGACTAAAGTTGGTCGCTGCGGTCGTCTCAGTCATGCCATAGACTGCCAGCAACCCGTGAAGACCGAGTTCCTGGCGAACGGCAAGCGCAACGTCAGGGGTGACCGGTGCTCCACCAATCCACGCCGATTTTAGGCTCCTCACGTCGCGCGGCGTTCGCCTGATCGAATCCAGACAGTCGATGAAGTGGGTCGGGATACCACCGAAAACATTGACACGGTCGCGCTCGATGATTTCGAGCGCCTGGTCCGCATCCCACTGCGCCATCGTGACCAGCGTGCATCCGAGGAGCAGGGTCACCGAGCATGCAGTCACTGAGCCGGCGATGTGATAGAAGGGCATATGACCCAGGATCACATCGCCAGGCTCGATATGCATCACGCGGGCGATATTGGCGGCGTTCCGCAGGATCGCATGGCTGTGCATCGCGCCTTTGGGATGCCCGGTGGTCCCGGAGGTGTACACGATGATCACCGGGTCCGCTGCGGTTGCCTCGGGGATCACTCTGCCCGCGGCCAGCAGACCGGCCCCGTGGCGTCGAATGTCGGATAGGCTGAGCGCGCCGGGGGCCCGGGCAGACTGCCAAAGCACAACGGCCTGGAGGTGCGGGAGGCGCTCGCTCTGCCAACGACCCGCGGGGCTTTTGGCCATTTCCGGAACGATGGCTGCGATCATTCCGGCGAAGTCGATGGTCCAGAATCGGTCCATGGCGATCAGGACCTTGGCATCAGACTGCTTGAGAATGTACTCGGTTTCCTCGAGCTTGAAGCGGGTGTTGATCGTGACCAGCACAGCGCCAAGCCGTGTACAAGCCATCCAGCAGACTACCCAGTCCGGGCAGTTGGTCATCCATATTGCGACTTGATCACCGTGCCCGACCCCGAGCGCGGCGAGCCCCAGAGCGACTTCGTCAGATGCCCGATCAAGCTCGGCATAGCTGAGGCTCTGCCCCATTCCAACCAAGGCCTTGCGTTCGGGGTAAGTGCGCGCCGCTTTCCTGAGAACGGCGCCGTAGGTCAGAGTGTTCCAGTCATGCGTCATGGCTACGCTCGGAAATTGGGTTCGCGATGTGCCCCGCCGGCGGTGCGCAAGGCCTATGGCTCAGGCTCTCAGTGGCCCCGCTGTACCAAGCCCCGTGCGTGTCGCCTCGGTGTCGATGATTGACCCTGGCGGAACGTTGGCCAGGTTGATATCGGGCCCGATTGCATGCACCAGCGCTTTCTTCATGTCCTCGACGTCGCAACTACGCACATCGCTGATCCAGGGGCCGGGCAGTTCGATCATGACCCGCGACATATCGAGGTGGCGCCGCAAGAGGTCGACAGTTTTCATTTTGAGTCGCCCTCGCTGCACCAGTTCGGCGGCCTCGACAAGTACAAGGGCTGAACCGGCCTCAAAACAGGATTTGGCCTGCGCGATCAACAGCTCCGGGTTACTGAGCGTTTCCTTGGATCCCACTTCGCCGTAGACGATCAGGCCCGCCGCGACTGCAGCCTTGATTTGCGTGACGCGCTGCCTGTCGGTCAAAGGAACAGTATTGTCCGATATCTCGATCGCTTCAAACCCCAGCGCCAGCGCCTCCTGGTAGTACTTTGGCAGCGCTTTTGAGCCCATGGTTGCAAAAATGAATTCGTGAAACTGCCCGCCCAGGAAAGGCTGAACCTGATGCTTGCGGTAGGCGCGCAGCTTCGCCGTGAGCTGCTTTCGCGGATAGAAGCGCGCGGTACCCGTCTTGATCTTCGCCAGATCGATATAGGCGCCGCCGAGTTCGAGCAGGTCTCGGGTCGCGCCCAAGGGCATGCCGTCGTCGACGACCATGGTGCGTCCATTCAGGCGCGGTTTCTTTTGGCTACGCGCGTCGGGCAGGCCGACGAAGGAAAAAGGTGCCTTGCTCATCGCGACTCCGCCGATACGGCAATAATCTGAAACTATGTCCTGACCACGGGGCTTGTAGTGCTCCGATCTTAATCTATAGTCAGTGTCCTCGGGCGTGCTTGCCGGCCCGCATCGATGATCCTCCGCCAGGAGCATGCCTTGTCTTCAAAAAGCGCCAGCCCCCGCAACCTTTTGGTCATCATGTCCGACGAGCACAATCCCAAAGTGCTCGGCTGCAACGGCCATCCGGTCATTCATACGCCAAACCTGGACCGGCTGGCTGCGCGAGGCACGCGTTTTTCTTCGGCCTATACGACAAGCCCGGTCTGCATTCCTGCGCGTGCCGGGTTCGCTTGCGGCAAGTACATTCACCAGATCGGCTACTGGGATAACGCCGACGCTTATGACGGTGCGACGCCTTCGTGGCACCACCACCTGCGCGAGCGTGGCCATCATGTCGCGTCCATCGGCAAATTGCACTTCAGGCTCGCAGGTGAGGATCACGGATTCACCGAGGAAATCATCCCGATGCATATTTATGAGGGCAAGGGAGATCTGCTCGGCCTGATCCGCGATGACATGCCTCAGCGCGGCAATTCGAAGAAGATGGCGGCTATGGCTGGCCCCGGCGAATCGACCTACACCTTCTACGACAAAGACATCTGCTCGCGCGCGCAGGTATGGCTGCGCGAGCGTGCGCCGAAGCTGCGAGGCAAACCCTGGGTGCTCTTCGTATCCTTCGTGGCGCCGCACTTTCCCCTGACTGCGCCTCCCGAGCACTACTACCGCTACTGGGGGCGAGAACTGCCGATGCCCAGGCTCTACGCGCGCGAGGAGCGTCCGACCCACCCGTATCTCGTCGACTACGGGCGCAACTTCAATTACGACGATTATTTCGAATCGGATGAGGATGTCCGGCGGGCACTCTGCGGGTATTTTGGTCTGGTGTCCTACCTTGACGAGAATATCGGTAAGCTGATGGCAGCGCTGGATGCATCGGGTCAATCCGATGAGACGGTCGTGCTCTATACCAGCGATCACGGCGATAATCTTGGTGCTCGCGGACTTTGGGGCAAATCAACTATGTTCGAGGAAATCGCCGGCGTGCCGATGCTGCTTGCCGGGCCTGGTGTCCCAGCGGGCAAGGTCGTTGATACGCCGGTGAGCCATGTTGATGCCTTCCCGACTATCGTCGAGGTGGCCGGTGAATCAATGCCCGCCGGCTATCCGGGCGTCTCGCTTGTCGAGCTTGCCCGGGGTGTTGTGCCGCAGCGAACCGTTCTGTCGGAATACCACGGCATGGGGTCGAGTACCGGTGCATTCGCAATCCGCAACGGCCGCTGGAAATATGTCCATTATGCGAAGTACGCGCCGCAACTCTTCGACCTCGAGAGTGATCCCGACGAAACACGGGATCTGGCCGGCGATCCCGCTTTTGCGCAGGCCTTGGCGGATTGCCGCGCGCGGCTCTACTCGTTGTGCGATCCCGCCGAGGTCGACCGGCGCGCCAGAGCACGACAGGCGCAGCTGTTGGCAGCTAACGGCGGGCGCGAGGCGGTGATTCGCCGCGGCGATTTCGGATTTACCCCGGCGCCCGGTACGGCGGCCGACTTCCGCTGATTTGGAGGAGACGCAATATGATGATCAGACAATTGGCGGTCCTCGGGCTCCTGTTCGTCTCGGGCTTGGGGATGGCCCAGGAATGGCCCGCCCGGCCGGTTCGGGTGATCGTCGGCTACGCGCCCGGGGGCGGACACGATTTTGCAGCGCGGTTGGTCGCGTCGCGCCTCGCCGACGCGCTCAAGCAGCCTTTTGTGGTTGAAAACCGACCTGGCGCATCGGGTACGATCGCCACCGAACTGGTATCCAAGAGCGCGCCCGACGGCACGACGCTGCTCGTTGCATCGCCCGCTGAGACGGTGGTGGGTGGATTTGCCGGCCTCAGGATGAACTATGACTGGGAAAAGGATCTGGCACCGGTAACCATCATCGGCGAGACGCCACTCGCGGTTGCCGTGCATCCCTCCGTTCCAGTACAGACGATCGAACAGTTGCTCGACTTCGCTCGCAACAACCCTGGCAAGCTCTCGTACGGTACGCCAGGATCGGGCAGTTCGATGCATTTCGCGGGCGAGTCGATGAAGGCGATCTCGAATATTTTTATCGTCCACATCGGGTATCGGGGTGCCGGGCCGGCGATGGTGGATCTGCTCGGAGGACAGGTCAATATGGCTATCGTCGGGATGCCGCCGGTGATGGGACCGCACAAATCGGGCAAGGTAAAAATCGTCGCGGTCACGAGTGAAAAGCGCTCCGCTGCGACGCCCGACATACCGGCGATGGCTGAGCTGCCTGGCTATCAGGGCTACCACTTCACCAATTGGCAGGGGATCTTTGTCGCGGCAAAGACGCCGCAACCACTGGTCGAAAGAATCGCTGCCGAGATTATCAAAGTGGTTCGCGAACCCGATATTCGCAATCGCCTGCTCGGCGCAGGCGTTGATCCCTTGGGGCTCAGCACTGCCGAATTTGCGAAATTTCTCGAACGCGAAAAGCAGACCTACTCTCAAATTGCGAAGACTCGCAACATCAAGGCGGACGATTAGATCACGCTGCTCCTGAGCGCCGGTTCGCCAGGGTGATTGTGCCGACCGACGGGAAGCGGGTGCGGAGCGTGTTGGTGAAGTGCGGACGGCAGGTGTCGCTCCAGGCGGTCTGCCGAACCTTGAGCCACGCCTCGCTCCCGAGCACATCGAGCGACTCGAGGTCGTAGCAGGCGAGCGAACGTGGGCCGGTGTCGAGATTAAGGTAGCGCCGCGCGCGAATGCATCCCGGGACGGATGCGAGCCCCGGCAGATGCTCCTCGGCATACCATCGCCCAATTTCGTCGGACCAGCCGGGTGCCGGGTCGGTCTCGACGGCGTAGTGCGCAAGAGGGGTCTGCCCATCGCTGAGGCCTGGACGATCGAGCGCGACCTCGAGGCGCGATATCGAATCAGCCGGCGGTGCCTCGGCCCGCCACATTGACTGCAGGCGCTCGCGTTCAAGCGCTGAGACGGCTACAGGACTGCTCAGCGACAGAAGAATATGCGCCATCGGCCGGCCGTTTTCAGCCGACGAAGTAAAGGCCCAGGTCGCCTCACGAAGGCCGAGATTGAGCAAACCGCTTCGCGACAAGGCGCTGGCGAGCGTGTCACCCTCCGGCGCGAGGGCGCTCCGAATGAGAAAGCCGCTAACCAATGCAGTCTCAATCAGCCTTGATTTTCTTTTCGCGGATCACACGCCCCCATTTGGTGGTGTCGCTTTGCAGCAGGGCGGCGAGCTCCGCCGGAGAACTTGGAGCAGGTTCGGCGCCCGAGGCAGAAAGTTTTTGTTTGACTGCATCGTTTTGCAAGGTACGCCGCACCGCCTGATTGAGCCGATCGATATCTGCCGGCGATGTGTTGCGATGCGCGAACAGTGCATACCAGTTGTCCGAGTCGACACCCTTGATTCCGATCTCCTCGAAAGTTTTGATGTCGGGGAAAAGCGGGTGCCGGCGGGTGGCCGCGAGCGCGACGGGTTTCAGCTTGCCTGAACGGATGTGGGGGATCAGGCCAGGGATGTCGCCGAAAAAGCCGTCCACGTGCCCTGCCATGACATCCGTGATCGCAGGAGCGGCACCCTTGTAGGGAACGTGGACCAGATCGGCCTTGGTGGCGTCGGCGAGCAGCTCCATCGCCAGATGGGGGACACTGCCGGTTCCGGATGAGGCCATCGTTGTGCGTTTGCCGCGTGCGAGTGCGACGAAATCCTGCGGACCACTCGCGGCGCTGCCGGGATGGACCACCAGCATCTCGACGTTGTTGACGACCAGAGATATTGGGGCCAGATCTTTGAGTGGGTCGTAGGACAAATTGGGATATAGCGCGGGGTTGATGGCAACCGCGCCCACGCTGGTCAGCCATAGCGTGCCGCCATCCGGGGGGGACTTCATCAGCAGGTCCGCCGCAATGGCACCGTTGGCGCCCGCTCGGTTCTCGATGATTACCGGCTGACCAATTTCGCGGCTCAACTGCTCGCTTAGATTGCGCGCAACAAAGTCGACCGGGCCACCCGGCGGGAAGGCCACCAGAATCCGGGTTGTTTTGCCCTGTGCCACAGCGCCCGCTGCCGTGGCCGCGAACGCCAGCGCGGCGAGCAGTCTGAAGAATCGATTCGTCATCGTATGGGTCCTTTTCCTTAGTCGCAACGCACTGACATGCCGCCGTCGACGATGATTTCGGTGCCGGTGACGAAGCGTGCCTCGTCGCTTGCAAGAAACACTACCGCATTTGCGGTATCGGTGCCGTCACCCATAAATGGCAGCGGTATCCGCGACTGGCGTTGACTCAGCAACTGCCTGACATCGCCACCAGCGCGCTGACCTGCCAACCGTGCCTCGACCATGGGCGTGTGGAGTTGCCCCGGGACCACGGTGTTGATCCGGATGCCGGATTTGGCGTACTGCACGGCCATGACCTTTCCCATCTGGATGACGCCCGCCTTGGTTGCCGCATACGCGATCTGTGCGGACCCCGTCCAGCGCAGTCCGGAGGTTGAAGCGATATTGACGATTGCCCCAGATCCTTGCTCCACCATCAAGGGCAGTACGTGCTTGCAGGCAAGAAAGACGCTCTTGAGATTGGCATCGATCTGGGCGTCCCAGACTTCTTCGGACATTTCAACCGGTCCTCCCGCAGCCGATCCACCGACATTGTTAACGAGCACGTCGACCCTTCCGAAATGCTCTAGCGCGAGTCGCGCGGCAGCCGCGACCGATGCGCTATCGCGCACGTCGCAGCGCGCGGGCTTGATCGCACCGCCGTGTCGGTGGGAAACCTCTGCAGCGCGGCTGAGTGTCTCAGCCAGCCGCGCCTCATCGACATCGAAGGCCATGACCTTAGCCCCTTCGGCGACCAGTTTCACTGCAATGGCGCGGCCATTCCCCCAGCCGGGTCCTACCGAGCCAGCCCCCATGACCATCGCCACCTTGCCCTGCATCCGACCTGACATGGCTGCCCTCAGGAAGAAAATTTGTAGAACACCGCCGGGTTGTCGACCAGGATGCGGTGGCGTAGAGAGGCATCAGGCACGATCGCCGCGAGCGCGTTGAGCAGGACGCCGTCGTCGGGTACGTGGGTATGGTTGGGGTGCGGCCAGTCGGTGCCCCACAAGCATCGCTCGGAAAAGCGCTCGACCAGGTGACGCGCAAGAACGATCCCGCGCGGATAGGGCGGGACATCCAGCGGAACCCCCGAATCGATACGGTCGATGCCGCTTATCTTGACGAGAAAGCGGCCCGTGTCGAGGAGCGCGCAGAGTTGCCGGAAGTCTGGGTGGTCAACGCCGAGCCGGGCGTCTACCCTTCCCATATGGTCGATGACGACCGGAACCGGTGATCGAAGCAGCAGGGGGCTCAGATCGTGAATGCGGCCGCTTGCGAAGTGGACCTGAAGGTGCATGTCCGCATCGGCTAGACGCTGGCAGAAGCCCGGTAGCGCAGCCGGCTCGATGCCGCTCCCCAGATGGGCGGTGAAATTGAAGCGTACGCCGCGATAGCCCACGGCGGCGAGTGCGCGGAGTTCGGCGAGCGACACGTCAGGCCGTACCAGCGCGACGCCCAGATACCGTCCGCCCCCGGCGGCGATGGCATCGCTCACCACACGGTTATCCAGGCCGTGAACCATCGACTGCACGATCACGCAGCGCTCAATGCCAAGTCTGCGATGCAATGCGAAAAGTGTTTCTTTGGGAGCATCTACCGGCGTGAAGCTACGGTCATCAGCGTAGGCAAAGCGGTCGGCGGGTCCAAAGACGTGAACGTGTGCGTCGCAGGCACCGGGGGGCAGCGGCCACGCGATTGGCGTGACTTCGTCGGAGTAGGTTTTGACAAGCGGCAGCAAGCGAGTGCTGTCGGGGGCGGGGATAGGCAAACTCATTACGGGAATCCGTTCCGGAGAGGGGAGTTTGGCTGAATGTCGGAATATTGACTGCGCAACGCGGTCATTTAGCCCGAGAATACCGGTTGAGGGCAAGCGCCCGAACGGGAGCGACTGATGATCGCGATGCGACGAAGGCTTCTGGTCCTGCCGGTGACGGGCATCCTGCCTGGTCTTGGGTGGGCCCAATCTACCTGGCCGGCAGGACCGGTTCGACTGGTTGTACCGTTTCCCGCGGGTGGCCCGACGGATATCGTTGCAAGGCCGCTCGCGCAGATGCTTGCCGAGGCCCTGCGTCAATCAGTCGTTGTCGACAACAAAGGCGGAGCTGGGGGAACGATCGGCGCAGAAAATATTGCGCGATCAGCTCCCGACGGGCAATCACTGTTGATGGCAACTGTCGGTACGCATGCGATCAACGGCAGCCTATACCGCAAACTCAGCTACGATCCGGTCCGGGACTTCACGCCCATCGCGCTAGTCGCCAGCGCTCCGGTGGCCATCGTGGTCAACGCGGGCCAGCCGATTCGCGGCCTTGCCGATCTTGTGCGGCTTGCCCTGGAGCGACCAGGCGAGGTGGCGTTCGGGTCGGCCGGTAACGGCACCCCGGGGCACCTCACCGGAGCTCTGTTTGAAGCGGCCGCCAAGATCCGGCTTCGTCACATCCCGTACAAGGGCAGCGCCCCCGCCGTGGCCGATCTTGTCGGAGGGCATATCCCAACGATGTTCGATCCCATCCAGTCTGTCATCGCGCATATCAACAGCGGCAGGCTGCGGGCACTGGCCGTGACCAGTCAAATGCGCTCGCCGGTATTGCCCGATGTGCCTACTGTGGCCGAACTCGGCTTTGGCGACTTTGAATCGACCGCATGGTGGGCGCTGTTTGCCCCGGCGCGTCTGCCTGATGCGATCGCGACGCGGCTACGCGAAGAAGTGGTTGGGATCGTCTCTTCTGCGGGGTTCAGGGAAAAACTCGGCAACCTGGGCGTTGTCCCCAACGACGTACCCAGGCTCGACCTGGCGGACTTCCAGCGCCGTGAGATTGCGAAATGGGCGCAGGCGGTCGCCGCCTCAGGTGCCACCGTCGACTAAGGCCACCATAATGCCAATGAGACTGAACGATGAGGAACGGGCCATGCTCGCAGGCGAGAGTGGTCCGGTGGTTAAGGCGGCGCTCGAGCACCAGATCAGCGTTGGAGAATTTTTCGGTGCTGAGGACTTTGTCGAGGTCTCCCAGGCGCATATCATGGCTGACACGGAGAGCCTGGGCGAGGCGGGAGTGGCATGGCTCGAGTCGCTTGCTGCTCAGCCCATCCCGCACCGGCTTGTTCGCATTCCGACGATAACCGATCCTCGCGGTACCGACTTCGGCAAAGCTCATCTGCTGGGGCAGACGGGCGGAATGCTGAGTCTGGAACGCCGGACCATCGAAGCATTCGTGCGGCTTGGCGTCACGATGACCGATACCTGTATCAACTACCAGACCATCATGGCGCCGGTGCTCGGCGAACATGTAGCCTTTGGCGACACCGGGGTGGTGATCTATTCCAACTCGGTTTGCGGTGCACGATCGAATTTCGAGGGAGGTCCCTCGGCCCTGTCGGCCGGGCTCACGGGTCGCGTGCCGCGCTACGGTTTTCACCTGGATCGCCACCGCCGCGCTAACCTGCGTGTGCGAGTGCACGCCGCGCCGCGCTCGCTCAACGAATGGGGCGCTCTGGGGGGCTGGATCGGCAGACGCGCGGGTAACTACTGGCGGGTGCCCTGGGTAGAGGGCATCGAGTCGGTACCGGGGTCGGATGCGCTCAAGCACTTCGGTGCGGCAATGGCGAGCTTTGGCTCCTCGGCGCTTTTTCATCTCGCGGGCATCACGCCAGAGGCGCGGATC
>CAZZKA010000030.1:0-20504 GCA_964654745.1 uncultured Bordetella sp.
CACTTGCTGCAAACAGGCTTCGGTGTTCGCAGCGAGCAGCATGCGGCCAATGCGCGGATCGACCGGGAGCCGCGCAAGCTGGCGCCCGACATCGGTCAGCGCGTTGCGTTCATCGACGGCACCGAGTTCGTTGAGTAGCGCGAGGCCATCGGCGATCGCCCGACGGGGCGGCGGGTCGACAAAGGGGAACGCCTCGATCGACTCGAGGCGCAACGACTTCATGCGCAGGATCACGCCCGCCAGCGAGGAGCGGAGCACCTCCGGGTCGGTAAAACGCGGGCGTGCCTCAAAATCGGTTTGCTCGAACAGGCGGATGCAGACGCCCTCGGCCACCCGTCCGCATCGGCCGGCACGCTGGTTAGCCGCGGCCTGGGAAATCGGCTCGATCTGCAGCTGCTCGACCTTGCCGCGATAACGATACCGCTTGACCCGCGCCAGACCCGGATCCACCACATAGCGGATACCCGGCACCGTGAGCGAGGTTTCAGCGACATTGGTCGCCAAAACGATGCGACGGGTACCCGTCGGCGAAAAAATCCGCTGTTGGTCGGCCGCCGCAAGCCGCGAATAGAGCGGCAGGATCTCTACCGGACCGCGCGTCCAGGGCGAGAGCGAGCGCGCCGCCTGCTCGCGCGCACAGAGCCTTCGCAAATGATCGGCCACATCGCGAATCTCGCGTTCACCAGGAAGAAACACGAGCACATCCCCTGGCGCCTCCCGCCAGAGGGTTTCGATCGCCTCGTCGATCCGTGACGGCAGATCCGTTTCATCGTCATCGTCACGGTGCTCCTCGTCAAAGCCCTGGTAGCGAATGTCAACCGGGTAGAGCCGACCGGATACCTCGATGACAGGAGCGGGCCGACCTTCGATCGAGAAGTGTTCGGCAAATCGCTGCGCATCGATCGTTGCCGAGGTGATCACGACGCGCAGATCGTTGCGTCGCGGCCCCTCGAGCAGCCGCCTCAGGTAGCCGAGGAGAAAATCGATATTCAGGCTACGTTCATGCGCCTCGTCGATGATCAGGGTGTCGTACTGCCTGAGCCGGGGGTCGGACTGGGTCTCGGCAAGCAGTACCCCATCGGTCATCAGCTTGATGGTCGCGCCTGCGGAAAACCGCTCGCCAAAGCGGATTTTGTAGCCGACGTGTGTGCCAAGTGGCGAGCCGAGTTCCTCGGCGATGCGCGCGGCCACGGTGGTTG
This sequence comes from uncultured Bordetella sp., assembly GCA_964654745.1. GTDB lineage: Bacteria > Pseudomonadota > Gammaproteobacteria > Burkholderiales > Burkholderiaceae_E > SYIM01. The sequence goes on from CAZZKA010000030.1 coordinate 1,200, forward strand.
CCGCGAGCCGACGCGGCTGGGTATGGCCGATCAGTCCGGCCTGACCCCGCCCTGCCAGCGCGCAGATCTTGGGCAGTTGCGTGGTTTTCCCCGAGCCGGTTTCCCCACAGACGATGACCACCGGGTGCTCGCGAATGCTCCGCGCAATCGACTCGGCATGAGCGGAGACTGGTAGCAGGTCGGGAAATTTGAGCGGTGGCAGGGGCGCCCGGACAACCGGGCTGGCCCCCTCAGACCGCGGCGCCGGAGGCCGCGAAGAAGCTTTCATGGTCTGAAATTATAATGAGACGGTTTTTGCAAAGCTCGCCTGCCAGATGACCGAGCTTTGATTCCCCGTCCGAGTCTTCAGGTTCCCGACCGCCAGCGACCCCATGACTGCGCCTGACCCGCCCCTTGAATTGCCCGAGCCTGGCCGTTTCGTCGGTTGGTTGCGCACGGTCGCCCCCTACATTCACGCCTTCAGAGGCCGTACGTTCGTGATCGGTGTTCCAGGCGAATTGTTTGCCCAGAACCGGCTCAACGCGCTCGCCCAGGATCTGGGTCTGCTGCACGCGATGGGCATGCGCATCGTGCTGGTGCATGGCTCGCGGCCTCAGGTCATCGAACAATTGCGGCTGCGAGGTGCCGAAGGACGCTACGAGAACGGTTTACGGATCACCGACGCGGTAGCGCTCGAATGTGCAAAGGAGGCCGCCGGAGAACTGCGCCTGGACATCGAGGCGGCGTTTTCTCAGGGTCTGCCCAATACCCCGATGGCCCACTCCGCGATCCGCATTCTGTCGGGCAATCTGGTCACGGCGCGTCCGGTTGGCATCCTTGAGGGCACCGATTTTCTGCACACCGGACTCGCGCGCAAGATCGATACCGCCACGATTCGGTTTGCTCTGGATAGTGGCGCCATCGTCTTGCTGTCGCCACTAGGCTTTTCTCCGACCGGCGAGGCCTTCAACCTGAGCATGGAGGACGTCGCTGCCGCCACCGCGATCGCGCTCGACGCCGACAAGCTGGTCTTCATGTCGGAAGCGGGCGCCATCGTCGATCGCGAAGGCCATCAGCTTGGAGAAATCTCCGAAGCCCAGGCCGGGCGGATCCTGAACGACGGCTACCTTGCCGCCGATCAGGCCTTTTATCTGCGGCACGCTCTGCGCGCCTGCGAGGGCGGCGTCGCCCGGGCTCATATCATCCCCTTTGAGCCCGATGGCAGCATCCTGCTCGAGTTGTTCAGGCACGACGGGGTGGGATCAATGCTGGTCGAAGAGACGCTCGAGGCCTTGCGCGAAGCAACCGCTGACGACGTCGGCGGCCTGCTCGCGCTCATCCGACCGCTCGAGGATGATGGCACCCTGGTTCGGCGCGATCGCGGGTTGATCGAACGGGAAATCGGCAATTTCACAGTCATCGAGCATGACGGCGTGATCTTTGGCTGCGCAGCCCTCTATCCCTTCGCTCAACACGGTATCGGCGAAATGGCCTGCCTCGCGGTATCGCCCGGCGCCCAGGGCCAGGGCGATGGCGAGCGAATTCTCCAGCGTATCGAACAGCGTGCCCGCGCAGCCGGGCTCCGGCGACTGTTCGTTCTCACCACGCGCGCGATGCACTGGTTCCTCAAGCGGGGTTTCGTTCAATCGAGAATCGAAGATCTCCCTGCCGAGCGGCAGAGTCTTTACAACTGGCAGCGCAAATCGCAGGTATTGATCAAGGATTTGTAGAGTGGTCCGGAGCCGCGCACCCCGATGCTGCGCGCCCCGGATCCCGTTCATCGACATTCAAGGAGCATCACATCCATGGCAAGAAGCATTTTCTGCGTCAAACTCCAGCGCGAAGCCGAAGGCCTCGACTTCCCGCCCTACCCCGGCGAACTCGGCAAAAAAATCTGGGAGAGCGTGTCCAAGGAAGCCTGGCAGGGATGGGTCAAGCATCAGACCATGCTCGTCAACGAGAACCGCCTGAACCTCGCCGACGCCCGCGCCCGCAAGTATCTGGCCACCCAGATGGAAAAATACTTCTTCGGTGACGGGGGCGATAAACCCGCCGGCTACGTGCCCCCATCCGCCTAGGCGGCATCCGGTTGCGCGAGGGCGTTCGGCCAGTCGGCCGCGCTCGGATGCCAGTCAGCCGGCGCGCTTGGGGTGCAAGGTCTGCACGCCTTCAGCGCCTGCCACCAGCGCGACCGCGGCGGGAGCCCGGGCGAACAGCCCGACGGTCACCACGCCCGCCCACTGGTTGATCTCGGTTTCAAGCGCGGGCGGATCGCTGATGTCCAGTCCCGCGACATCCAGGATGACGTTGCCGTTATCGGTGGTCTTACCCTCTCTCAGCACCGGTGTGCCGCCGAGCTTGCGCAGGCGCCGCCCGATCAGCTCGGCCGCCATGGGAATCACCTCGACCGGCAGCGGAAAACGGCCAAGCCGCTTCACCAGCTTGCTCTGATCGACGATGCAGATAAAGCGTTCGCTCGCCGCTGCGACGATTTTTTCGCGGGTCAACGCGCCTCCTCCGCCTTTGATCATCTGCAGAGCGGCGTTGATTTCATCTGCGCCATCGACGTACACCGGAATGCGCAGCCCGCCGGCGACAACCGCATTGAGGTCCAGAACCTCGATCCCGTGAGCACGCAGGCGCTCTGTCGAAGCGTTGGAACTCGATACCGCTCTGCCGAACCGGTTGCGCTGCGCTCCGAGCTCGTCGATAAAGAAATTGACGGTCGATCCGCTGCCTACACCGACGATCTCGCCCGCCTCGAGGTGCGACAGAGCAGCGCGCGCCGCCGCGCGCTTGAGCGTGTTCTGATCCATTCCGGGGATTGTAGCCTTGAGGCGAGCGCCGATAGAATCCTTCAAAACCCGAAATCACAGCCATCGGAGACGCCTGATGATGTATCGACACACCGTGCCGGGCCAGCCCGTCCGCGCGCTCATCGCTCGCTCAGAGCGCGGCGCGGCCCATCGGCGGCTCGTGGCCGCCGCGGCGAGCGGCGCGCTGAGCCTCGCCGTTGGCGCGCTGAGCCCTGCCGTTGGCGCGCTGAGCCTTGCCGTTGGCGCGCTGAGCCTTGCCGCCGTTGCTCTGCTGCCGGCGGGCGCGCTTGCTCAGACCTATCCGACCAAGGCCGCTCGGATCATGGTCGGCGCCTCGGCGGGCGGCGGTACCGACGTCATTGCGAGAATGCTCGCTGACAAATTCGCCGAAAACTGGAAACAGAGTTTCGTGGTCGAAAACCGTCCCGGTGCCTCGAACACGATCGCAGCAGACCTGACGGCTCGCGCCGCTCCCGACGGTCACACCCTGCTGGTGGCGACCAACACCGGTCAGGCCATCGCCCCGCACATGCTGAAACTCGCCTACGATCCGCTCAAGGATCTGCAGCCGGTAGGCCTGATCGTCGAGGTGCCCAACGTCGTGCTCGTGTCGGCCACCCTTCCGATCCGCTCCGTCAGCGAACTCGTTGCCGAAATGAAGGCCAAGCCGCAGGGATTCCGCTACGGGTCCTCGGGCGTCGGCAGCACGCAGCATCTGGCAGGCGAGGCGTTCGACCTGACAACCGGAACCCGGTCGATTCATGTTCCGTACAAGGGAAGCAGCCAGGCGCATGTCGACGTGATCAGCGGTGCGGTCCAGCTCATGTTTGACACCACCTCATCGTCGATGCCGCAGATCCGTGCAGGCAAATTGCGGCCACTCGCGGTGATGTCGCCCAAGCGCTCGGCGCAGTTGCCGGACGTTCCCACCCTGGCTGAAGCCGGTGTGGCCGGACTGGAAATGTCGACCTGGTACGGCCTCTTTGTGACCGGCGGGACCCCGACGCCCGTGGTGAGCGCGCTGCACAGCGAGCTTCGCCGCGTGCTCAGACTTACCGATGTCCAGGAAAAGCTCAAAGGCCTGGGCGGCGAAATGCGCGACATGTCGATCGACGAATTTGCCGCCTTCAATCGCGCCGAATTCCAGCGCTTCGGCAAACTCATCGTTGAGGCCAAGGTCAGCGTCGACAGCAAATAGGCCAGTTCGGCCTCGAAGGCGCAGAGCCCGTCGAGCCGATTCGGGTATAATTTCCAGATCTCGGGGCGTAGCTCAGCCTGGTAGAGTGCTTGCTTTGGGAGCAAGATGTCGGAGGTTCGAATCCTCTCGCCCCGACCACTCATCCGGTGCCCATGCCGGTCAGACATTCCAGTCGTGCAGGTCTGATCGCTCGAGCATCGCCCTCCGACGGATTTGCTGCCCGTAGCTCAGTTGGATAGAGCATCAGCCTTCTAAGCTGAGGGTCACAGGTTCGAATCCTGTCGGGCAGGCCAGTTCCCGGTGGTGGCTGTAGCTCAGTGGTAGAGTCCCGGATTGTGATTCCGGTTGTCGTGGGTTCGAATCCCATCAGCCACCCCACCACCCTTCTCGCACCCCGCCTTTGGCTTTCCACCGCTTATGTTCGAGTCCTTGAAGATTCGCGCCGGCGTCCTTGATATCGCCTACCTGCAATTCGGCACGCCCGATGGGCCGCCGGTGTTCCTGATGCACGGCTTTCCCTACGATGTGCATGCCTTCGAGGAGGTCGCGCCGATCCTGGCGGCCTCGGGCTGCCGCGTCATCGTCCCCTATCTGCGCGGCTTTGGCCCTACCCGCTTCGTCAGCGCAACAACGCCGCGTTCAGGTGAGCAGGCCGCACTGGGTGCCGATCTGCTCGCGCTCATGGATGCGCTCGCCATACCCCACGCAGTGCTGGCGGGTTATGACTGGGGCGGACGAGCGGCCTGCGTAATTGCGGCGCTCTGGCCCGAGCGCTGCACCGGCCTGGTCTCGCTCAACAGCTACAACATCCACGATGTGGCGCGCGCCATGGTGCCCGATACGCCCGCCAATGAGCGCAGCCTCTGGTACCAGTACTACTTCCATTCCGAGCGCGGCCGCCTCGGGCTGGCCCAACACCGTCGCGAGCTGATTCGCCTCCTCTGGGGCGACTGGTCGCCTTCCTGGCGTTTTGACGAGGCTTGCTTCGAACGCTCTGCGCCCGCTTTCGACAATCCGGATTTCGTCGCGGTGGTCATCCACTCGTATCGGGTGCGCTATGGCCTTGCGCCGGGTGATCCCGCCTATGCCGATATCGAGGCGCGGCTAGCCCAGTTGCCACCGATTACGGTGCCGGCGATCACATTCGACGGCGAGGACGACGGAGTGCGTCCGCCGGCGCGGGCCGAGGCCGCAGCAGCACGATTCACCGGTCCGCGCTCCCATCGGATCGTAGCCGGAGCGGGACACAACCTGCCGCAGGAAAAGCCGGAGATTTTTGCTGACGCGGTGCTCGAGCTCCTGGGGCGCACCGCAGCCTGATTCACCGGGGGGCTAGCGCTGCTCCAGTGCCAGCGATTCGAGGAGCGATTCAAACGCCCGCACACAAAGCTCGGTATCGTCGTTGGTAATTGACTCAAGCGGGTTGTGGCTGATGCCTGAATTGAGCCCGCGCATGAAGAGCATCGCCTGCGGCATGATGCGGTGGAGCTTCATCGCATCGTGCCCTGCACCACTCGGCATGCGAAAGACCGGAAGCCCCAGCGCGGCAACGGCTTGCTCCCAGCGGGCCTGCCAGCGCGCATCGCTTGGCGCCGCCGCAGCGCGCATCGACTCATCAAGCGTAAGCGACAGGCCACGGCGCTCGACGATACGTTCGATCTCGGCGAGCACATCGCGCGCGCAGGCATCACGCACCGGATCGGTGGTGGCGCGAATGTCCAGACTGAAGCGGCAGCGTCCGGGGACAACATTGATCGACCCACTCGGCACTTCCAATAGCCCCACCGTTCCGACGAGATCAGGCTCGCTTTTCGCCCTGCGCTCAAGATACAGAATGATCTCGGCAACCGCTGCCGCGGCATCTCGCCTCTGATCCATGGGCGTGGTGCCGGCATGACTGGCCATGCCGCGGACCTCACCGAGGTAGCGCACCGCGCCATTGATCGAGGTCACCACGCCCAGGGGCAGGTCGCGCGCATTGAGCACAGGCCCCTGTTCGATATGAACTTCGACAAAGCCGAGGTAGCGCGCGGGGTCGCGCTTGATCGATCCGATGCCGGCGATATCGAGCCCCGCCTCGCGCATGACCTCCCGCATGGGTACGCCCGCTGCATCCTGCTGGTCCAGCCACGCGGCATCAAACTCGCCGGTGAGCGCGCTCGACCCCAGGAAGGTGGCCTTGTAGCGCTGCCCCTCTTCCTCGGCAAATCCCACGACCTCGATACCAAACGGCAGCCGCCGCCCGGCCCGATGAAGCTCGCGAACGCAGACCATAGGCACGAGAATTCCAAGTCGACCGTCGTACTTCCCGCCGTTTCGCACGGTGTCGTAGTGTGAGCCTGTGAGGAGGCGGGAAGCATTCGGCGACTCCCCATGGTAGACCCCGACGACATTACCGACCGCGTCGATCTCCACCGAATCGAATCCACACTCGCGTCGCATCCACTCGACTAGCTGCTGCGCGCAGGCGCGATGCGCCTCGGTCAGATAGGTGACGGTAAGTTGCCCCTGCTCGACAAAGCCGGGATCACTGAAGCGCGCCAGCTGCTCGGACCAGTCCCAGACCTGATTGCCTAGCTTGGGCTCATGCCCGAACCGGTCGTTGAGGCGGATCTCAGCGATGCGGTGGATGTTTCGTAAACATTCAGCGCGTTCGAAATCGGGCGGGTTAGCGAGTCGGCGGGCAAAGGTGGCGATGATCTCGGCCTTGTCCAGCCCACCGCCGCGCGGGCCGCGCACAGCAAGAATGAAGGGGAACCCGAAACGCGCGTTGTACTGCGCGTTGAGCGTCTGCAGCCGATCGAATTCCTCGGGCGTACACTGCGTGAGCCCCGCCTTCCCCTGCTCATTGGTCGACTCGGCGGTGAGCGCGCGCGCGACCATGGCCTTGCCGGCGAGCTCGGGGTGCGCGCGAATCAGCGCGAGCTGCGCCTCGGCGTCCGATTCGCGTACAACCTTGGCCAGCGCCAGTTTCAGCCCGGCGAGCGATCCGAACGGCCGCGACGCCCAGGCACGCTCGGCAACCCAGGGCGAATGCTCATAGATACCTTCCAGGAGCGCGACAAACTGTTCGCGGTTCGCGTCATTGAGTTGTTGCAGACTTGCGGTCATGAGCGGGCCCTGAGTGCCACCCGGGCGGGAGCGCGCTGCCGCGCCGGGTCAGACGATGTTTTGCAAGGGTCCGATTATCCGGTATAAAACCCTTCCCATGGATACCGCTTACCTTATCGAAGTCGTAAGTCTGCTGCTGCGCTGGGCTCATGTCATCACCGCCATCGCCTGGATCGGCTCCTCTTTCTATTTCGTCATGCTGGACAACAGCCTGTCCAAGCCCGAGCACGAGGAGCTCAAACAGAAAGGGGTCGACGGCGAAATGTGGGCCGTGCACGGCGGCGGGTTCTACCACTCCAACAAATACATGGTGGCTCCGCGTTGGCTCCCCATCCCCAACAACCTGCACTGGTCGTTCTGGGAGAGCTACTCGACCTGGCTGACGGGCTTTGCCCTGTTCACCGTGATGTATCTTTTCAACGCTGGCACCTACCTCATCGACAAGTCGGTGTACGACTGGTCGCCCGCCGCGGCAATCAGCGCCTCACTCGGCTTTCTCGTCGCGTTCTGGTTGATTTATGACGGCATTTGCCGAGCCTTTGGCCAGGGCAGGCACGGTGACCTGATCGTGGGACTGGGCGTGACGATTTTTGTGATCTTCGCGTCCTGGCTCGCTTGTCACCTGTTCGCGGGCCGCGCGGCTTTCCTGCTGGTGGGCGCCATGCTCGCCACCGCGATGAGCGCCAATGTGTTCATCTGGATCATCCCCGGCCAGCGCAAGGTGATCGCGTCGCTGCGCGCCGGCGAGAAGCCTGATCCGATTCACGGCTGGCGCGGCAAGCAGCGCAGCATCCACAACACCTATTTCACCCTGCCAGTCATCATCGCCATGCTGTCCAACCACTATGGCTGGCTCTATCAGGCGCCCAACAACTGGATCGTGCTCTGCCTCATGATGCTGGGTGGCGCACTGATCCGGCACAGTTTTGCCGCGCGTCACAAGGCACATGTTCTCGGTAAGCGCACCCCCTGGGAGCATGCGGTTGTCGGTACGCTGATCGTGCTGGGCGTCATGGTGTGGCTTGCTCCCGTGAAATCAGCCGCCGATGCCAAGACCGATACGCAGCCCGCGACATTTGCCGCAGTTCAAGCCATCATCAATGAGCGCTGCGTCGCCTGTCACAACGCGCAGGTTCAGAGTAAAAATGTTGCGCTTCACACCCCTGAGTTGATCGCGCAGCATGCCCAAGGCCTGACGCAGCAGACATCTGTCCTCAAGGTCATGCCGATGAATAACGCCACGGGCATCACCGAGGGCGAGCGTCGCCTCATCCGACGCTGGTTCGACGCCGGCGCGCCGACGCGTTGAGGCTCGGCGAGCGATCTCGGGCAACCGCCACCTGTGGGCCGTCCCGCGTGACCCACAACTGACTGGAAGGACGCGCCATGGGCCGACTGAGCACACATGTTCTTGATACCGCGCACGGTTGCCCGGCCGCGGGCATGAAGGTGTCCCTGCAGCGCATCGCCGCCGACGGACGCGCAGAGACGATCAAGACCATCGTGCTCAATGCGGACGGGCGCAACGACGGCGGTCCGCTTCTCGACGCCCAGAGCATGGCCGTCGGTAGGTGGCGACTGGTGTTTGAAGCCGCCTCGTATTTTCGGGCGCGTGGCCTCGCCCTACCCGACCCGCCTTTCGTGGATACCGTTCAGATCGATTTCGGTATCGCCGACGCGGCCGGTCACTATCATGTGCCCTTGCTCGTGAGCCCCTGGAGTTGGAGCACCTACCGCGGCTCCTGAGGCAGCCCGCATGGGTGGGCGAATCACTGTGCTACGGGATGACTGCGATAAAGCTGCCGCTGCCCGGCGCCGAAAAGGCTGGGCTTCTCCCGGCGGCAAACGAAACGACACAAAAACGCCCGTGGCGCCATGGACATTGGCGGCTATCGATGATGCAATGCTTTGCAAAAGCAATCGGAGGAGGCGGGACCATGAGCGACGCACACTCGTCGATTCGCAGGCGTTGGCTGATCGGTGCAGCGGCGGGCGCCGCGCCGCTGGTCATGCCCCGGGCCGGGCGCGCGCAGGCTGGCTCAGGCTGGCCAAACCGCCCGGTACGGCTTCTGGTGGGTAGCCCCGCGGGCTCAGGAACCGACCTGGTAGCCCGCGCCGTTGCTGCGAAGATGGGAGAGGCCTTGGGCCAGATCGTGGTGATCGAGAACCGCGTGGGTGCGGCAGGTCAGATCGCCACTGAAGTGATCAGCAAAGGCACGCCCGATGGTTATTCGCTGCTCGCCTTGTCGAGCCAGCATGCGAGCCAGGCGGCAACCCTCAAGTCGCTGCCCTACGATCCACTCGAAGGTCTGCGTTGGGTATCGACGGTGGGCGTCTATCCGCTCATCATCGCCACCGCGCAGGACTCACCGATCCGCGACATTCAGGATGTAGTGCGACGGGCGCGCGCCGCTCCGGGCAGCATCAGCTATTCGACCTCCGGCATCGGCAGTGCGCTCCACCTGATCGGCGAATGGCTGGCGGCCGCCACCAACACCCAGCTCACCCATGTCCCCTACCCTGCGGGCGGCGGTTTCGGCTACACCGATCTGGTCGCGGGCCGTATCCAGTTGATGATCAACATCCCCGGCCTTATCGTTCCCTACGTCAGGGCGGGAAAACTTCGGGCACTCGCAGTGAGTTCACCCCAACGCTACGAAGCGCTCCCGGATGTGCCCACCCTCTCCGAGGTCGCGCCGGGCCTTGAAATCATTTCCTGGCTCGGCGTCGTCGCACCGCCCGCCACCCCGCCAGATATCGTCGCTCGCATCAATGCCGCGATCCGCTCCGCGCTCACAAACCCGGACCTGCAGGAACAGCTCAGAAAATCTGGCGTCACTCCCCAGGCAAACAGCCCCGATGAATTCCGATCGCTCGTGGCCGACAGCATCGATCTGTATCGTAAAATCGCGCGGTCGCGCAACATCGAGCTGCAGTAGTTTCTGACGACGTCTGGCACCCACCGATTTTTGGAGGAAAACCCATGTTGCGACTGGCTGTTCTCGTCGGGGCTCTGACGGGTCTACTGACCCCTGGGGCTGTCGTTGCCCAGGATTGGGTCGCCACGAAGCCGGTTCGCTTCGTCGTACCTCAGGTCGCCGGCGGAGGGGCCGACGCGATAGGTAGGGCGATCGCCAAGGGGCTCTCAGACCAGATCGGTCAGCCGCTCGTGGTCGAAAATCGCCCCGGGGCGAATGGCGGCGTCGGGGCCGAGTCGGTGACACGCGCCCCGGCAGACGGCTACAGCATCCTGCTCGTCTTCACCTCACTGATGGCGCTCAACCCGGCCGTCTATGCCAAGCTCCCCTACGATCCGCTCAAAGACTTCACGCCGCTCGCCGGGATGTGCGAAGTCCCCATGGTGATGATGGCAAGTAATGCGGTGCCGGCCAAGGATGCTGCCGAACTGGTACGACTTGAGCGCGCCTCCCCCGGCAAGATCGATGCTGCCTCGAGCGGCAATGGCGCGTTCTCGCATCTGCTCATCGAAATGATGAACACCCGCACCGGCACCCGCTTCACCCACATCCCCTTCAAAGGAGAAGCACCGGCCGTCCAGCATCTGATGGGCGATCATGGCGCCATCATCTACATCGGCACGCCGGCGCTAGCGATCGCTCATCAAAACTCCGGCCGCCTGAAACTGCTGGCTGTGACCACAGCGCGGCGGATGCCGCAGTTACCCGAGGTTCGTACACTCGCCGAGCAGGGCTTTTCCGATTTCAACGAAAGCTTTTGGTACGGCGTGGTGATTTCGTCGGCCACACCAGCCCCGGTCGCAGCGGTGCTGCAGCGGCATGCGCGCGAGGCGGCGAACAACCCCGCAGTCCAGGAGCAGCTCGGCAAGATGGGATGTGGCGCGCTGCCGCTCAGCGCGCCCGAATTCGATCAACGTATCCGCTCTGACAATGCCAAATACACCGGCATAGCCCGCGCGGTCAACATGAAGGTGGACTGATTCGATGAGACCGCAGCTCAAGCACGCAGGTATTTATGTTGACGACATCGATCGCATGGAACAGTTTTATACGCGGGTCTTTGACATGGTGGTGACCGATCGCGGGCAGGTACCCCGCCTCAATAACCGGCGCATTGTCTTCATGAGTGCAGCGCCCGATGCCCACCACCAGATGGTCCTGCTGTCCGGCAAGGACCCCGCGAGTGGCCCTAGCGTGGTGTTCCAGTTCTCCTTCATTCTGCAAAATCTGTCCGAACTGCGGACAATCCGAGAGCGGCTCGAAGCCGAGGGGGCTCAGGACATCAAGGCGATCTGCCATGGTAACGCCTGGTCGGTCTATGCGAGCGACCCCGAGGGAAACGGTCTCGAGGCCTATCTCGATACGCCCTGGCATGTGACCCAGCCGCACGGCGTGCCCTTCGATCTGTCAAAAAGCGATGACGAGATCCATGCCTGGACGCTTGGCTACGTGAAGAGTGATCCGAGCTTCATGCCACGCGAGCTTTGGCTGGAGCAGCAGCGTGCGGTCATCGGCCACTGACGACTGTTCGTTCAAGCATCCGATCTGATTTCTTCCCACCCATAAGAAAGATCCAACCATGAAACTCGTTTGCTACACGCACGGCGGTATCACCCACTACGGCGCCGTCAAGAACAACGGCAAGGTTGTCGACCTCAGCACCCGGCTGGGCGCCAAGTATCCCGATATCGTTGCCTTCATCGCTCATAACGGCCAGGCGATTGCCGAGCAGGTCGTGGCAAGCGAGCCAGGTGATTTCAACTACGACGCGCTCGATCTGCTGCCGGTCGTGCCCAACCCGGGAAAAATCCTGTGCGTGGGTCTGAACTATCACGACCATGTGAATGAGGCCAACCGCAAGGTACCCGACCGGCCGATGATTTTTGGCCGTTGGCCTGAGTCGCTCGCCGCCCATCGCAAACCCATCCTCCGCCCCCGCATCTCCGACAAGTTTGACTGGGAGGCGGAAATGCTGGTCGTGATCGGCCGCGAAACCGGTCGGTATGTCAAGGCTGAAAATGCGCTCGATTATGTCTTTGGCTATTCATGCTTCAACGAGTCCTGCATTCGCGACTACCAGCGTCATTCCACACAGATCACGCCGGGGAAAAACTTTCAAAATACCGGATCAAGCGGGCCATGGCTCGTCACTGCCGACGAACTCGGCGACCCCATGAATCTCGAAATCAGCATGCGTCTGAACGGCGAGGTCATGCAGCATGCCAACACCAGCCAGATGATTTTCTCCGTGCAAAAGATCATCGAATACGTGACCGAGTGGACGCCGCTCAAGCCCGGCGACCTGATCGTGAGCGGCACCATGGGCGGGGTGGGTTTCGCTCGCACACCACCCATCTTTATGAAGCCGGGCGATGTGGCGGAGGTCGAGATCGAGCGGATCGGCGTCTTGCGCAATACCGTCGAGGATGAGGCGCCGGATCTCGGACCTCGTTGATTCGCAGCCAAGATCATCGGCAGGTCGCAATTGGCGCTGCTGACCTGCCGTCGCACCGCAGCACTGCGGCCCGATCCCGTTCGCGTACCAGGGTCGGTACCGTCCTGCTAGCATCGGCATCATGACTGCAACGCTGTCCTGGCGCTTCGATCACACCTACGCCCGCCTGCCCGATACGCTCTTCGCGCCCGCGAAGCCGGCGCGCGCCCGCGACCCCAGACTCGCGCTATTCAATCGCCGTCTCGCGCTCGAGCTAGGTCTGGGTGAGGACCTGCCCGAGCCCGCAGCCTTGGCGGCCCAACTCAGCGGCAATGAACTCCCCAACGATGCGTTGCCGATCGCGCAAGCCTACGCCGGCCACCAGTTTGGTCATTTCGCGATGTTGGGTGACGGCCGTGCATTGCTGGTGGGCGAACATCTATGCCCGGACGGGCGGCGCGTCGATATCCAGTTCAAGGGCTCGGGTCAGACTGTGTTTTCGCGCCGGGGCGACGGAAGAGCAGCGCTTGGCCCCATGCTGCGCGAGTACCTTATCAGCGAGGCGATGCATGGGCTCGGCATTCCAACCACCCGCAGCCTCGCGGTGGTTGCCACGGGCGAAGCAGTCTTGCGCGGAAATATTCTCGAGGGGGCGGTTCTCACGCGTGTCGCTGCAAGTCACCTTCGCGTTGGCACCTTTGAATATGCCTCGGCTCGCAACGATCCCGAATTGCTCGGGCGGCTTGTCGACTATGCAATCGCTCGTCACTATCCGGAGTGTGGGACGGCTGAGCGGCCAGCACTGGCCCTCCTCGAGGCGGTCATCGGTCGACAGGCGGCGCTCATCGCGCAATGGATGCGGGTGGGCTTCATCCACGGCGTGATGAACACCGACAACATGAGCATCAGCGGCGAAACTATCGACTACGGTCCCTGTGCCTTCATGGACGCCTACAACCCGGCAGCCTGCTTCAGTTCGATTGACCAAGGCCAGCGCTACGCGTTCGGCAACCAGCCACCGATCGGGCAGTGGAACCTCGCGCGACTCGCCGAAGCTCTGATACCTGCGATCGATGCGGATGCCGACCGCGGGCTGGAGCTTGCCGAGCAGGCGGTGATGCGATATTCCGACCTGTACGCGGGCGAGCAGGTTGCGATGATGCGGGCCAAACTTGGATTGACCGGCAACGACGGCGGTGACGCAGCGCTGATAAGCGAGTTTCTCGCCTGGATGCACGCCCGCTCTGCTGACTACACCATGACCTTTCGTATGCTCGCAAGCGGCCGGATCGAGGATGCCCGGTTAAATTCTGACGAGGCGCTTGCGCTCTGGCACCAGCGCTGGCGCCAGCGAACCGAATCGCAGGAGGGCGGGGTTTCGGCCGCCTGTGCTCTGATGCGGCAAAGCAATCCGGCCTATATCCCGCGAAATCATCTCGTCGAAGCGGCGCTCGAGGCCGCCACCGGGCCCGTCATGGATCTGGCACCGCTCCATTCCCTGCTGGCGCTTGTCGCGGATCCCTACACCGAGCGCTCCGGCATGGCGGACTATGCGCGCCCGCCAGCCGACGGTAACCCGGGCTACCAGACCTTTTGCGGCACCTGAGCGCGCAGGCGTAAGCCCGTATCGCCATCGAACCAGTAGAGCCGCGAACGATCGCATCCCAGCGCTACGCGCTCACCAGGGTGCAATCGCAGCGACTTGCCAGCTCGAGCGGTGAGGAGCGTATCGTCGACCATGGCGGTGAGCATGGTTGAATCACCCAAAAGCTCGAAGGTGAACACCTCGCAATTAAGAAGGGCCTCTGCCGGATCACAAAGAAACAGATCCTCAGGGCGAACGCCAAGCACGAGACGCCCTTGGCGAGGCGCCTGCGCGCCGATCGGCCTGCTAGCGACCGAGCAGATCCCCTCGTGAGAGGCGTCGACGGATAGAAGATTCATCGCCGGACTACCAATGAAGCCGGCAACAAAGGTGTCGGCGGGGTCGCTGTAGACCTCCTCGGGAGTACCGATCTGGCGGATCACACCCTCGTTCATCACTGCAACACGGGTGGCCAGCGTCATCGCTTCGATCTGATCATGCGTCACATAGACGGTCGTAACCTGGAGTTCTTCAGTCAGATGTTTGATCTGCGCGCGCGCAAGCACCCGCAGCTTGGCATCCAGATTCGATAGCGGCTCATCCATCAGGAAGAGGCGCGGCGTACGGACGATGCTCCGCGCAAGCGCCACTCGCTGGCGCTGTCCGCCCGACAACTCGCGCGGCATACGGGCGAGAAACGGTTCAAGCTGTACGCGCGCCGCGGCGCGCCGAACCCGATCGAGCCGCTCAGCCGGCGCCACCCCTCTTAGCTTGAGCGGATAGCCGATGTTGTCCGCCACATTCATATGGGGATAGAGCCCGTAGTTCTGAAACACCATCGCCACATCGCGCTCCTGCGGCGGAACATCATTGACCCGGACGTCATCAAAGAGGATATCGCCCTCGGTCGGCGCCTCGAGCCCCGCAATCATCCGCATGGTGGTCGTCTTGCCGCAGCCTGAAGGACCCAGCAGCACCAGAAATTCCCGATCGGCGATTTCAAGCGACAAATCACTCACCACCTGCACCGGACCAAAACGCTTGGTGATATGGGAAAGCGTAATAGCGGTCATGGAGGTCCTATTTGACTGAGCCGGCAGTAAGACTGCCAATGAACTGCCGGTGCACTAGCAGCGAGAGCAGAAACATCGGCGCTGTGATGATCATGCCGCCCGCGGCCATCAGTTCCCATAGATCGCCGCGCTCGGTGCGAAACCCAACGATACCCAGAGGCAAAGTGAGCGCATCCTGTTTGCTGAGGATGAGGGCGAACAGAAATTCATTCCACGTGAGCGTGAAACTGAAGACCGCCGCAGCAATGATGCCGGGCGCGGCGGCCGGAATCACCACCTCCGCAAGCACCCGCCAGCGGCTAGCGCCATCGATCATCGCCGCTTCATCCATCTCAACCGGCACAGCGTCGATGAAGCCCTTGATCATCCAGACCGCATAGGGAAGGACGATGGACAGATTGATGAGGACGAGCGCCGTACGGGTATCGAGCAGTCCCAGGTCGCGAAACATCAGAAAATAGGGCAGCACCACCACGGCGGCGGGGATGAATTGCGAGGCAATAATCATCAAAAATAACGTCTGCCGAAACCGGAAGTCAAAACGCGAGAACGCGTAGGCGGCAAGCGATGCCATCGGTACCGCAATCAGTACGGTACCGCAGGCGACTACGATGCTGTTAAGAATCTTGTTACCCAGGTTCCATGGGTGGGAAAAGACGGTTCGGAAGTTATCCAGCGTGGGCGAAAAAACCAGGGCCGCATCGAGCGAATACACATCACGCGGCAGTTTGAACGCGGTGACCGCCATCCACAGGATGGGAAGGAGAATGCTTGCGAGCCCCGCGAGGATGAGCGACTGCCTCAGCGCACCCAACCAACGCGAGCGCCCGGGACCATGCCAAATGCTGGAAGGCGTTGTCGAGGACACCGTTGCCTCAGTGCTTGCGAAAGAGCAGGCGCAGGTAAAACACCGCGCAGGTCATCAGCATGATGGTGAGGAGCCAGGCCGCGGCGGCGGCATAGCCCATGTCGTAGTAATTGAACGCCGTCTGATAGACGAAATAGGCAAGCGTCTGCGTGGAAGTCCCGGGGCCACCGTTACTGAGCGTATAAATGGTGTCGAACGCTTTCAACGCGAACACGGTCTTGAGGATCAGCACTACACCCAACACGGGCAGAAGCTGCGGCAGCGTGATGTCGCGAAAGACTGCCCAGGCCGACGCGCCGTCTATCCGCGCGGCCTCCTGTGTTTCGCGTGGGATCGATGCAAGACCGCCCAGGACGATGAGCGTCATATACGGCGCCCAGTGCCACACATCAGAGGCCACCACCGCAATCATCGCAAGCGTTCGGTCGGCCAGCCAGACGGTGTCCTTGAGCGCGGGCACCAGCACACCGATCAGATGATGGACCACGCCGAACTCAGGATTCAGAAAAAACCGGAATGAAATACCGATCAGTGCCGGACTCATCACGAAAGGCAGAATCAGCGCAATCCGGGCAAGGCTTGACAGCCTGCCCTCGCGCTGCAACACAAGCGCGGCCACCAACGACAGCAGCAGCGTCGCCGCAACGTCGGCCCCGACAAAAATCGCGGTGGCGACGAGAGACTCGGTGAATTCGGGGTCGTCGCTGATCAGATCGGTGTAATTGGCCGTACCGAGCCAGTTGCCAGGCGTATCACGCTGCGCAAGCTTCCAGCTGCGAAAACTGAGCAGGAGCGAGTAGCCAAGGGGAAAGAGCGCCATCGCCGCGACAAACAGCAGCGACGGCGCAAGCAACCAGACATGAATAGGGATCCGCCGGCTCACCCGCTCGCTCATTCGCCGCTTAACCGCGCATCGCGCGCCGCACCCGGCCCGCCGCGGCATCCAGCCCCGCTTTGACCTGGACCTGGCCAGCAGCAATATCGCTGATAGCGGCTTCGAGAATATCGCTTACCTGCGCCCATTGCGGGAAGAGCGGCGTTCCCTTGGCACCCTTGAGCGCCTGCGCGCCAAAGAGGTGCATGCCGCCGAAGCGGACATTGACATCACCGTCGAGCAGGTTGGCGGTCTGTACTGCCACCACCTCGTTCAGCTTGGGGTCGAGCAGAACCGAGCGCTCGACCGATGGGTGGCTGAGCCAGGTGAGAAACTCCATGGCAGCATCCTTGCGGCGGCTGTTACGGTTGATGCCATAGAACCAGGTGTTGGTGTAGGTCGTCGCGTCGCGCCCGGGCATCGCCGGCAGCGGCGCAAACCCCACCTGATCGGGCTTGAGCGTCGACGTTTTGGGGTCAGTGAGCAGTGCGTAGCGCCACCACCAGACCGGGACCATCGCGCTTTTACCCTGGGCGACCGAATTGACCGCATCGGTTTCATTGAAGGTGGCTGAGCCCGCAGGGGCAACCTTGTGCTTCAACATCACATCGACATAGGCCTGTGTGGCGGCCACGCCGCGCTCGCTGTTAAACGCAGGCTGACCGCTGGCATCGAGCAGATCGGCCCCCATACCCCAGAGATAGTTGAACCAGATCATCAGGTTCTGGCCTCCGGTCTTGCCGTAATACATGGCCACGCCGGATAGATCGGTTTTGCCCTGGATCGTGCGACCAACCTCGACCATCTGGTCCCAGGTCTCGGGCGGTTGAAGGTTTAGACGGGAAAACACGTCCTTGCGATAGAACAGCAGCTGGACGTGGCCCCGAATCGGAAACCCAAGAATATTTTTCCCGTTACCGTTCTGATCGCGTGCCGCGCGCAGATGCGCGTACGGATAGCGCTCGGCCATATCGATTTTTTTCTCGGCGATGCGGTTGTTGAGCGGGTCAAAGAGGTTGTAGAGGGCTGGCCCCCACACATCCATCGCGCTCAGCACATCGTATTGATCGGTCTTCGCAACCAGTTCGGCAGTGAGCTTTTCGCGCATGCTCGGGAACGGCACATACTGGTAGCGGACTTTGATACCGGTCAGTGCTTCAAATTCAGCCAGCCGCGCCTCGTGCGCGCTGAACTGCGGCGCCACCACTGAAAGCACGTTGACGGTGGCGCCCGCATAGGGCTTGCCCGGCTTCAGCGCTGCGCCGGAACCCTGCGCGAAGGTTGATGCAGGAAGCAGGCTCCCGGCTGCAGCCAGACGGATCAGTTCGCGACGTTTCATGTCAGTCTCCTCGTTGAAATAGGTGTACTGCGAGTCAGCAGGATTTCGTGTCGGCGCCCACTGCGGGCACTCGTGCCGCATCGCGGAGCGCCTGGGTGATCACACTGCTGATCACCGAGCAGAAATAGCGCGTACCCAATGCCGCCAGCCGGTCCTCATCCTGCTGGCTGAAGGCAAGCGAACCGGGACACTTGCCGGCGCGAGCCACCTCGCGCAGGGTATGGTCAATCGCCTGTGCAACCTCGGGATCGCGCCACCGGTTCTCATGGCCCATGGTGTGCGCGAGATCATTGGGGCCGACAAATATTGCATCGATCCCTGGCACCGAGGCGATCTCGAAGGCATTGGCCACACCCTCAGGGGTTTCGATCATCGCGATAAGGCCGATGCCGTCATTCGATCGGCGGGTGTGGTCGGCCCCCCCAAATGCACCGTAGCCCGCAGCGCGCGTGCTGAATGCGCTGCCGCGCGCGCCACCCCGCCCACCTGGCAGGGGATAGCGAACCATCTTCACCAGCTCCTCAGCTTCACGCGCGTTGCCGATCATCGGCACCTGCACGCCGCTTGCGCCGAGATCGAGCACGCGGGGTAAATCATGCGTGCGGCAGCGGACGATACCCAGAATGCCGGTGGCTCGCGCCGCGCGCAGCATATGCTCGGTGGTCTCGAGGTCGGACGAACCATGTTCGTTGTCGATGACGACGAAATCAAAGCCTGCAAACGCACACATCTCGACAAGCGCCGGGCTCGGCAGCCCCACGAAGATCCCACGCAGTCGGTCTCCGCTCGCCAGGCGGGCCCGCAGGCGGTCATCAAAAGGCATACGGACCGTACTCATTTTGTAGCCTCCATGGCCTCTTGCCTCGCCATCCGCGCGCCCTCGGCCATACTCGCAAGCTTGGCCCAGGCAATCGGCGGATGGACTGCGCCAAAGCCCGCGAAAGTGCCGAAACCACAGTCGGTGGCCGCCATCACCCGGTCGGGGCCAACAATACGCGCATAGGTCTGCAGACGCTGCGCGATCAGTCGCGGTTGTTCAATGAAATTATT
>CAZZKA010000031.1:0-20441 GCA_964654745.1 uncultured Bordetella sp.
ATCGATGCCCAAAAGCTGCGCATTACGCTCAACCGCTGGGGCAGCGACCTCAATGAGACCGTACGGACCGCGGATGGTCTGTATACGGTTTCGCTGGTCGACAATGAGTCCCGGATTCGCGGACGGATGAGCGTCAATGTCGCCAATACCCTCAGGGCAGAAGGCGATCTTTTCCTTGAGCTACAGGACAACCAGAGCGCAACGCTCACCGACCGCTCGACGGTATCGGTCGACCGCCTGATCATAGGCGGTGCGAACCTGTCGGTATCACTGGATGTCGGCAGCGGACTGGGCGCGACGCTCACCAATACCGATTTCCTGATCGCGGTATCGAGTGAGCGCGGCGGACAGAACCGCCGCTGGTTGGGCACGGTTGCCAACGTCGGCGCAGCCTCGGTGGCCGGCTACGGTTTTGGCGAAATCACCGACGCGAGCCTCAAGCTCAACCGCGCGGTGACGCGTGGCGGTGTGGTCCCGGCAAGCGATGCCCCCACGATCGATTGGGGGTCGTCAAATCTTGAAAGGCAACTCACGCCCGGCAAATCGCTCACTCTCGATTCGGCGCAGCGTCAGCTCGATCTGCAGGCGCGGGCGCGTCTGCAACTGGGAGAGGCGCAGCTCAACGGAGAGTTTCTGCTGAGTCTTGAGCGTGTTGGCGCAGCCGACCGGTGGAAGCTCGCGGCGCGCGACGCATCCTTTGGGCTCGCGGTAGGCGGTATCGGGTTGTCGTTGAGCGACGTTCAGGGCACCTTGTATCTGAACGCCAACGGTACCCGCGAGGGTTCGGTTACCGGTGTCGCAGCGCTGAGTGGTGTACCGGCACTGACGCTTCAGGGCAACCTCAGCGCCGCCTTCGATGCCTCCGGGCGATTACTGATCTCGGGCGCAGCCGAAATGGGTGTGCTTGGCATGGCGACCCTCCAAGGCAATTTCGCTATCGACCGCACCGAGGTGGAGCGCCGCAGTCAGATCCGGGTTGCCATCACCAATCTCACCGCCGGGTTTGCCGTGCCCGGAGGCCTGGGGGAGGCAGGTCTCAAGTCAGGACGGCTGATCGCACTTCTCGGCACGGGCGCCGATGGCCAGCCGGGATATGCGCTCCAGGGCGATGCAACGGTCGTGATCGATACGCCGCTCGTCGACATGACCGGCGATGTAACGGTAAGCGGCAACACACTCGGACGAGCGGTCGCGCTTACTCAGACTGTCGCCGGCAAGTCACTTGCTCTCAGCCTGGATGCGACGAGGCGCGAAGCAAGCGTCGATTTCGGCCAGCTCGATGCGCTCATCACCGATCTGCTGGAGGGAGCTGTCAGCTTTGTCGCCGATCAGATGGCGTCGCTCAAGGCTGATATTTCGCCGCAGTTCGAGCGTGACGCGAACGGCAATCCGCTGGGCACAGACAATATCAACAGCCATCCGATGGCAGCCACGCTCCCGCTCATCGGTACTTCGCTCACCGAACTGATCGCCGCCGACAAGATCCTCGCGATTGGTGAATACACGCAGCGTTACCTCGGCAGCACCCGCGGTGAGGCGGGCAAGCTGCCGGCGCCCGATTACGGCGCCGCAGCCCAACCAAGCCTGCGAGGGCTGCTCGCCTACCTCCAGACACACTGGCTGCCCACCATCGGGGCCAAGGCCGAATCGCTCAAGATGATCGTCGCCGATGGCGGAGTCAAGATCAGCTTCGATGACCGTCTGAGCCTGTCCACATCGACCGACATTGCGTTCGGCGCCGAAGCAGACGCGCTTGGTCTCACCGTCGACGGCAAGATCACCGCAAAGATCGGTATCGATGTCGATATCGCCTTCGACATGTCACTCAACTGGTCGGGTGGCAACGCGGGCGCGTCATTCGATCTGAAACGCCTCAAGGTTCTGGCTAAGGCAGGCGTCACCGACATTGATGTGACGGCGGCGCTGGGGCCGCTCTCCGCGAGCCTCGGCGACAAGTCTCGTCAGACCGGGACGCTGCAACTCGAACTCGGTGGCGAGGTGCGTCGCAGTGCAAACGGGGCACTGGGCTTCGTCAAGACCGTCGATAGTCTGCAGGTGATGCTGCCGGTTTACGCTCAGCTTGGCAGCCTCGATCTGGCAGCGGGTAAAACGCCTACGATCCGTATCAGCGGCTCGCCCTTCTCGGGATCGGTCAAGTGGAGCACTGAAAACTTCGACGCGATCGGTGACTTCAGTCGTCTGTCGGTCGTCGACATGATTCTGATGTTCCCCGATTTCATCGGAACGCTCGAATCGATTCGACAGGACGAGCGCATCACCAGCGCTCTGCCGTTCCTCGAGTCGAGCCTCGATCAGGTGTTGATGTTCGGCAATGCCTTCAAGTCGAGCGTCTACGACAAGATCGATTTCTACAAGCCGCGCGTTGATCTCCTCTCCCTGCCCTCCGTAGCGGTATCGCGGGCGACTGACGCCCAGGGCGCGGCGATCACGGCGCTGGTCAACCCCCTGGGCGGCTTCGATGCGAAGTTCCTGGAGAAAAAAGAGGTCACGCTCTACCGTACCGTCGCCGGCGTAAGACAGTCCGTCGGGACCTTTGCCATCGACAAGGTGGTCGATTCGAAGACGGTTGCGCTGCGCGGTGCCCAGCTCACCGGTGTGGGTCTCGAAGCGGTGATTCACGAGGAACGAGCGCAGATCACGACGCTCCAGGAATTCATCACCTCGGTCAATCGCTCGGGCGTTCTCCCCGCGGGTATGCAGATTGTGTTTGATCCGGTACACCGGACCTTCGGGGTACCACTGCGTTTCCGCGAACAGTTCCAACCAACCGAAGTCCCGCTCAATCTCAACCTCGGCGTCGATACCTTCTCGCTGTCGACCAGCGCCAAGGCCGGGATGTCGGTCTACGTCGAAGGAACGCTAGGTTTCTTCGCGGATCTTGACGGTCGAACCATCATCGGCCAGAAAGGCTCGGCGCGGGCGGGCAGCAATCTGTTCAGTGACAGCACTTTCATCTTTGACAGCACGATGCTCGGCTACACGCTGGAGCTCGGGGGGCAGAAATACACCGTTGTTGGCGTCGGCACAGGGGGTGCGAGCGTCACGCTGGACCGCGAGGTGGTCGAAGGCGCAGCGCAGGTCGGGTATACGCTGCGCGAAGACCGCTTCAAGATGGGCATCGAAAATGTCTCGCTCAAGGCGGGCATCGAAGCGGCGATCTCCGATCTCGAGGTCGGCCTTCAGATGGGCTTTCTTAGCGCCAAGGCGGGCGGCGCCGGGACAGGGTCGGGCGTACGACTCTCGGCAAGTGCCGGGGTGTCGCTCGACAAGAACCCCGGCAGCAATAACCCGCTCGATCGGCGCTTTACCTTTGATGAAATAAGCACCTCCAATATCCGGTTCGCACTCGAAGGTACCGCGCAGGCCAAGCTTCGCGGGCTGCGCGTCAACCCCGGGATCGGCGCCGATATCCCGCTTGCGCCCAACATCGAAATCTCGATGACCGCTTTGAACCTCTTCAACATGGGGACGACGCGCGTCATCAACCAGAACCCGTCGTATGCGGCAGATATCGCATCGCTGGTACGCGCCGGCACGGTGGGTTCGCGGGATCTGGTCATCATCCTTCCGGATCTCGGCTCGGCGTTCAGCTTCAAGGACATGTCGTTTGCCGACATTGTCGAAGCCACCCGGATGGGTCTGGAGTTTGTCCGTGACTCGATTTCGAGCCAGCCCTTCTACACCGTGGTGCTTCCGGTCGTCGGGCGTTCGCTTGCGGATGTCTTCCCGTTTGTCGACGGGTTCCTTGCTCAGGTCGAAAAGGCCGCCCAGAACCCTGCAGCCGCTATCGCCGATGTCGAGCGCATCTTCGAAGGCGCGTTGGGCATCACCGATAACAACTCGTTGAGCGCCGATGACCAGATTTTCGCTCTGACCCTGAACGGCGAGATTCTCAACATCCATCTCAAGCTCGAGAAGGTTTTCGAGAAAAAATTTGGCTTCAGCCTCGACCTGCAACAGCTTGCCGCCATCGCAGGCCCGAGCGCGCTCGCGGGGCTCGACTTTGTCGATGCGCTTGCCGATGTGATCAATCCTGGCGCTGCGGGCAACATCACGCTTGCGGCGATGGCCAAGCTGCAGATTCAGGCGGGTATTCGCCTTAACGCGAGCGCGCCCGAGTTCTTCCTTTACGACTACAACCCAACCCGGGTGCAGACGGTGGCAGTGGCTGCCTTTGGGTCGGTGGTGTTTGCCAACCGCAGCAGCCAGCTCACTCAGGACAACCGCGACAGCATCCTGCGCGACTTCCGCCAGGTCCTTACCAGCCTTGGTAGCGGTGTCGAGCGCATCAGCGCAAGCGTCAACAGCTACTGGCTGACCTCGAGCGAATCGGGCAATCGCGATGCTGTCCACGGCGACAACCAACTCGCCGGCCGGCGCCAGGCGGCGGTGATGGATCTGCAGACCTGGCTCAGCACCCAGCTGGGCGTCAAGGTGCAGCTCTTTGCCGGTGCCCAGGCCGAGCTCGCGAGCGCCGGATCGCAAAAGCTTTTCTCCGAGGTCACCGCTTACCGCGCGGTCAACGTCCCGCCCGAGCAGGCGCGCGGTACCTACGCGACCGTTGGTATCCGTGTCGCCGGCCAGGACCTTTACATGGGCTTCGAGGCGGGCCCGGTCAAGCTCGGCGTGGTCGGTGGTTGGGCTGCGATCGACCGGGACGGGTTGGCGAGCACCAATGACTTCGCGACCTTCTCCCTCCGGCTTGATCAGGTGCGCGGCTCACGAGTTGACGACGGGCGCTTCTACCTGGGTAGCGAGCGGATCGGTGACAACTATGTGACCGCGGTTGAGGGCGCCCTCGGCATGAACCTGCCGCTGTCGATGAGTTTCTCGGTTGGCACGATCCAGCTCGGCAGCATCACGGCGGCAACGACGCAAGCCGGGCTCGCGGGATTCCTCAACGGCGCGAGCGGCGTCGTCTCTTCTCAGAAGATCCTCAACATCTCCGTTCCAAACGTCCAGAACATCATGGACGACTTCCTGAGCGAGTTCAGTCTGCTCGGGATGCTTGCTGATCCGACCCGCATCATCGATGGCGTCGATGGCGCTCTCGGCGTGGTCCAGGACACGCTCGGAGCGGAATTCACCCGCGATATTCCGCTGATCGGCAGCAAGCTGGGTGATGCCGGGAATTTCGTTCGCGATGTGCGGCTGGGCCTTCTGCAGGATCTGCGTAAAAAGCTCTCCGCCGAGGGCGGTGCGATCGGTATCGTCAGATCTTCGCTCTGGGATCTGTTCGGCACTGGCGGCCTCAACCTGATCCTGGACAGTGACGACCCAGGCGCCGATGTCTCGATCAACGACATCCAGGTAGGCTGGTACGACCGCAATGGCGTCAAGCTCGGCGACTGGGTGGTCGGTCAGATGCCCGCGGGTGCAGAGGACGCGATCCAGTTCAATATGAAGCTGGGCAAGAAACTCGTCGCGGCCAATGTTGATATTCCGCTTGACTTCAACCTGCCCGGTTTTTCGCTCGATATCAACGGCGGGTTTGGTTTCGACCTCAGCTGGGGCTTTGACTTCGGTTTCGGTCTGAGTGTTTCGAGTGGTTTCTATCTCAGCACCAACCGCGACAACAAGCCTGAGATCCGGGTCGATGCGGTTGCTTATCTGAGCGGCAGCGGCAGCGCCCCCTTCAACGCAACCGGCACGCTGCTGTTCTTCGAGGCGCTTGTCGTCGACCAGGGCCGTCAGGCGAGCGGGCAACCATTCAAGGCGAGCGGTGCCGATGTTGTGCTGGGCGTCGATCTGCGCGGCGACAGCAAAGGCCGGCTGAGTCTGACCCAACTCTTCGGGCAGTCGCCGAGCCAGACTTTCGGCACGGTGTTCAGCGTCAACACCGACATCAACCTGATGACAACGCTCAGGGTGACCGGCCCTATCAAGGCTATGCCCGAACTGCGCGCGCGCCTGGTCGTGGACTGGGACTGGCAGTACGGTCAGAAGCTCACCGCGCCCAAGGTCGATCTGGTCGACCTGGCGGTCAACGTGGGCAGTCTCGTCAACGATTTCCTGCTGCCGATCGCAGACCGGTTAGCCGGCCTGGTTTCGCCGTTCAAGCCCTTCGTAGACATGATGCTCACCCCGATCCGGGGCATGGAGTTTACGAAGATCATCGGCATCGAAAACACCCCGCTTGGCTTGCTGAACGGGCTGTTGCGCTTCAAGGGCAAGCCGCAGATCCCCGCCGACTTCTTCAAGGCGGTGCAATTCATCGCGGGCATGCCGAGTCTGATCCGCTCTTGGGGCAATTCCGGCTGGATAGACCTGGGCTCGCTTAAGGGATTTGGTTCGGGATCGCTTTCCGCGTCTCAGGCGTCGACGAGCATCCCCCTCGATCTTCAGGTCAAGTTCAACGAAGTCGGCGCCAAGTCCACCGGCGGCTCGAGCAGTGCGGCACGCTCGGGCTTCAAGATGATCGAGTACATCAAGGATATCGACAACTGGAAGTCGATCTTCTCGGGTGGTGATGCGGTGCTCTTCAGCTACGAGCTGCCGCTGCTCGGCGTGAAATTCGATCAGATGGTGCCGCTTGCCAAGGTTCCGATCGGGCCGGTGCTGCTGTCGCTCGATGCGATCGCCAAATTCGAAGCCTTTGCTGATCTTGCCTTCGGATTTGATACCTACGGCATTCGCAAAGCGCTGAGCTCGGGCAACCCGCTCGATGCACTCGACGGTTTCTACGTCTACGACTTCACGTTGCCGCAGTTCAGGAACGGCAAGATCGTCCCCGGCACTGGCGGTCAGGAGAAGGACGAGTTCTACGTCAGCGCATCGGTGGGCTTGCAGCTGTCGGTGCGGTTGGGACCGATCGCGGGCGGCGGTCGCGGGATGGTCAACTTCTACGCGGGCGTCGACCTCCAGGACATCGCACGCCAGGTTCTGACCAAAAACGATGCCGGCTACGTAACCAATGTGAACTGGGTGAGCGACGGGCGTATTCGCGGTAGCGAAATCGCCACTATGTACAACTACCAGGGCGGCGGTTTCAAGAACCTCTTCAATGTTCAGCTCAACGCAAACTTCACCGCAGATGTTTTCGTCGAGCTGTCGATCAAGATCCCGCTGATCGGGACGATTCGCATCCCGTTCTACGAGGCCACGCTCTTCAAGATCAATCTGTTCGACTACAAATATCAGGCGCCTAGAGTTCAGCCCGCCCTGGCCGTCAAGTCAGGCGATACGCTCACGCTCAACGCCGGTCCGCGTGCGGGGCAGCGGCAGTATTTCGATACGACGGACGGCAACGAGACCTTCATCCTCTCGGGTCAGGGCGGCACGGTCAACGTTGAGTTCGACAACTGGTACCAGACCTACTCAGGGGTGCGGCGTGTCGTCGTCAATATGGGCGGCGGTAACGATGTGTTCGATGCCTCGCGCCTGAGCGGCGTGGTCCTCGACGCCGACGGTGGCGCCGGCAATGACACGATGATCGGCGGTGCCGGTCTGTCGGGTTCTGGCGGTACGCTCAAAGGCGGCTCGGGCAACGACAAGATCTCGCTTGCCCAGGGGGTTGATGCCGCCTACACCATGGAGGGCGGCGATGGTGATGACGTCATCACCGGCGGTCTGGGTAACGACATCCTTAAGGGCGACGGTGGCAACGACAAAATCGACGGCGGAACCGGCAATGACCAGCTCTGGGGCGGAACCGGCAATGACCAATTGCGCGGCGGCAGCGGCTATGACACCTATGTGTTCGAGACCAACTTCGGCGATGACAGCTTTACCGACTCTGATGGCAACACTGCGCTCGATTTCTCGCGGGTAGCCAACGGCGTCACGGTTACGGTTGCCAAGCGCTCGATCAGCATGGTCGACTCGCTTGGGCAGGAACTGCGTGTATCAGGCGCGACGGTTGACAGCATCACACTCACGCAATGGACCGACACAGTCTATGTCACCGATTTCCCGGCATGGACGATCAACGTTGCCGACCGCGGAGGCGACGACGACTACCGGATTGCGATGGGCCGCGCGAGTGCTCCTGGGGCGACGGGTACGATCAACATCACTGATTCCGGCGGCTTTGACGAGATCATTCTCGAGCAGACCCGTGCGCGCTCGGGCGACGCTATCGAACTGGACCTGAACCGCGTCGGTAACGGACGCGAGGTCGTCACTTACAACAACTCCCAGATTGAACGGCTTACGCTCAAGGGCAAGGCGGCCGCCTATTCGGCCGAGGGGCTGATATCTCTAGGCGGCGACATCCGCTATACCGCCTCCCTCGATGTCAGCGGCGAGAAGGTCAGCTATCTCGGCAACACCGCTTTCCGTGGAATCGGTCGCACCATCTACATGGAAAGCGATATGGAGGCCGCGAGCATCGTGCTCGAGTCGGTGACCCATCTCAATGTCGTCAAGGACCTGGTTGCGCTCAACAACGGCCATATTGATCTGCGGACCTACGGCGACGGTAGCAACGTCGTGCTTCGCGCCGACCTCGTGTCTTCCTCGGCACAGAGTGCGACGGCACGCGTTGACCGCAATGACCAGGGCAGCGGCTGGATCCGTATCCAGGCCGTTGACGGCAGCCTCGTCAACGACAACGGAAGCTACATCCGCGGCGAAGGCGCGTATGTGCTGGTCAAGGCAAAAAATGCTGTCGGCACGGTCGCCAAGCCCATCCTCACGCGGGTCGCCGAGATGACGGTTGCCACCAGCTCGCATGGCGTGGGCGATGTGGTGATCCGCGAGGACAACGACTTAACGTTTGTTGTCGAGAAACAGCTGATCAGCCCCGAGAACCCTGGCGGCTACCGGATCTTTACCGACACCAGCCATCCCAGCTGGCCGACGCGCTGGGAAAGCACGATCAATTGGGACACGGCGACAGCTACCGGAGCGGCAGACTGGCGCGCCGATGTGATGCGCAACGCCAATGCCAACCCGGCGATCGACAGTGCCGTTCGTGTGGCACAGGGCAATTTACAGGTCGACCTGATCAAGACCAACTCGCTGCTCAAACTCACCACAGGGGTCATCACGACGCTCAAGAGCGGGGCGCACATCACACTTACCGCGGACGATATCGATTTTGCGAGCGGTATCAACAACGTTCGCGGGACGGGTACGCTCAAGCTGCGGTCCACGCAGTCGGTATGGCAGTACTACCTCGGAACCGCCGCTGAGGATACCGACGGCCGCGACTACCTGGAGACGAGTGATACCCAGCGTGGCGTTCAGGCGATGTATCTGTCAGCGCGCGACCTGTCTGCGATTCGGGACGGTTTTGCAAGACTCGAGATCGGCCGCAGCGACATCGGTAATCTGATGTATGTCGGCGATGCCAAGCAGACGACGGCCGTGAAGATGAACTCGAGCGTGACGAGGTCCGCGACCTCGCAGCGCTCGCAGTTCCTCGACGAGGCCTATCTCACCGCCGATGAAATGTATATCTCGGGCGATGTGCGTTCGCCCGATAATCTGCTCACTTTCAACGCCCGAAAGCTCGCAGTGCTCGGCAGCAACATCAAGGCGCCGACCCAGCTCGGTGATTCTGGTGTCACGGCCCGGCAGGTGGTCTTCAACGTTGGCGAGCAGATGGCCGTGGGTGGCTGGATCGTCGGCACGGCAACGGGCTCAGCGCAGACGGCGATGGAGTCGGTGCGCATCAATATCACCGGCACGCAGGGTTCGGTGATGAGCGATACCCACCAGATGTTGAGCATCATGGGTGCAAGTGGTGGTGTCTTCGCGCTACGTATGGATCTCGATGGCGTGCGGTATCAGACCTCGAATATTCAGTGGGATCTGGACCGCACGGTGTTGAGCGCCCGCGTGCAGCAGGCTCTCAATCAGGTACTGACGGGATCGGGGGGCACCCGCGCCGAGGTGGTCACCGGCTCTGGAGTGAGCCTTACCGGCATCTCTGGCGCGACTGTTACGGTCAACGATGCACTCGGCGTGCGCTTTGGCGGGTCGCTCGCCGGCCGGCTCAATATCACGCCGATGACGGTGGTCAATACCGGCCTGACGGTTGTCAACAATCTCGACACCGGGGTCTTTGACAACCGGGTATTTGTGTTCACGGGCGGTGCATCGTCCCCCTACGGCGCCACCAGCCTGTCCATCGAGTCGCTAGGGCGGATCGAAGTGACCGGCGACTACAACACGCTCAATCTGGATCTGCGCGGCAGCCTCGAGCAGCGGGGACGGATCATCCTGGGCGGTGCCAACAACACGCTCAATGTCGGCACGCAAGGCCCGGTGATCCTCCATGAGCTCGCGAGCATTCAGGGCGCTGGTAACAACGCCGCCATCAACCTCACTTCGGCAGATGTTCTGGCGCTCAACATGGGCGCCAACATCCAGGCCGGGACCCAGTACAACACCGCTCAGGCGACGACGACCATTACCGGCTCCAGTGGCGCGATCACCCTGCGATCGAGCAAGGAAATGCTGATCGCCGGTTTGGTGACGCTGAGCGGGGACTTGAGCGTGCAGGCCGGGGCGCAGGCCTACGATACCCCGTACGACGGCACCAACCGCATGGCTGCGGACTACAAGCCGCAGTACGGCGTCTACAACAAGAGCGGTTACTTTGGTTCACTCAACGCGACCCAGCTTCCTTACATAGCAAGTCACACCGGCGGATATGGTCTGCTCGTAAACGGCAACATCATCAGCATGGGGGCCAGTAAGAACCTCCTCATCCGCTCGGGCGAGGACCTGATCGTGCAGGGCGCGATCGATGCCCGTGGGGCGGGATCGACGCTCACCGTTCAGTCCGATGAGTGGGTTTATGTTGAGGCCAAGCTGAAAGCCACGCAGGGCATCAGTGTTTTGGGTGGATACAGTACAGCCAGCCAGTCCGTGAGCACCGCAGGAGCCGACAGCCGAGGCACCAGCGTTTATATTCAGACTACCTCAGAGCTGATCACCTCCGAGGCTTCGAGCACCATCACGGTTCGCGGTAAACAGGACGTTGACGTCTTTGGCCTGGTGTTGGCGGGCGGAAGCTACAACAGCAACGGCCCGGTCTTCACCCTGAATGCCGGTAACGGCGGATCGGCGATCGATATTCAGGCGGATCAGCAGGTGCGGCTGGAGTCCGGCCTTCTGGCAAGCGGCAATGTGCGGCTGGCGGGGGGGACTCCAGGCAGCGATGACAACTGGAACGGGCTGTCGATGATCAGTGATGCGCAGGTCGCGATCGATCTGCGCGCTGAGCTCGCGGCGGCCAACCCTTCGGCGAGCTCGGCGGCCCTCGATGCGCTGGTTGCCGCGGCGTTGCCCGCTGCCTACAACCGGTTGTCGGTCCTCGTCAATTCAGCCGGGGGCATCACGGCAGCCGGCTTGGGCGCGGCGGGCGCCGGGAGTGCCGTAACCGTGCAGGCGCAGGGGCGCGCTGAGTTGATGGGTACGGTCACCTCCGGCGGGCGTCTCTTTCAGACGATCACCAACGGCAAACTCGTCGCGCAGTCGGTTTCCTGGAGCGGCCGCGAGTCGGACATCCTCATCCAAACGACGGGACGCACATTCATCGGCGGGACCTCGCGCAACCAGGCCGGCGCCGCGGTGACGGCCGCGGGCTACCTCAATGCCAGCCGCCTGGTCGATGTTCGCGGAGGCACTGACGTGAGCGGCACAGGCCTCCTCGTCTACGGCGCCTCCGAGATCGCGGCTGAGGGGACCTGGGAATACGACAACAGCGGCAACCGCAGCCGCCTGAGCTCGGGCAAGACGTATGTCGACGGCCGGATCAGCCTCTACGGCGTCAATGACGTCCGGATGGACGGTCTGCTGGTGTCAGGCGGCCGCAGCGAGATCGTGACCCGGCAGGGCGAGTATGTGGGCCGTAACATCGTTCGCTACGATGTCGATTCGATCATCGAGGTACGTGCCGATCGCCAGCTCATGGTGGGCACGGATCTCACCGCTGGCAAGCGCATCGACCTGGTCGGCGGCACCGATACGCGCGCGCTGAGTTCGGGCTTTCCGTACGAGGGCCGGGGCCTGGTCCTGCTCGGCTCGGCCAGCATCACGACCACCCGCGTCAACAGCGTCGTCAATCTCAGCTCGCCCGACCGTGTCGATATTCTGCCGCCGGCTGATCTCAATGAGCTCGTACTACCCGACTGGCCTGCGTCGGCCAACGGTGTGCTGACGAACAACATCAGCTTCATCACCGAGGTCAACAAAATCGGCTACCGGATTCAGGCCGTCATCACTATGACGGTGTCGGAGACCAGTTCGTTCACCACGATCAGCCAGCTCCAGGCGGCCCTCAACACCAAGTTTCTGAACGCCACCTGGCTGGTGACCCAGAGCCAGGGCGGGACCCTGCCGGCGCTTGGGCAGACCTACAGCGGTCTTGCGACGGTACCGAACTTTTCATCCAGCCAGCCGGATGTCGCGGTCAAGTTCCGCGAGGGGCGGCTGCGCCTGGTCGGCCCCTACGAGCTGCAGCTTCTCGCCTCGACGGTGCACGGCAGTACCACCCACACGACAAGCGCCGCGGCGATCGGATTGGTCTTCCCGGGCGGGACTACCGCCTATCAGTCCTCAAGGCGCTACTCGGTCGACGCCGCGGCCAGCGGCTCGGTGATCAACGTCGGTATTTCGGGTGCCGACAATGGCCTCCAGTACGTTGCCGGAAAGCTTCGCGCCTACACCGCGATCAACCTGTACAGCAAGGAAATCGACCTCGACTACACCGGAGTGCTGGAGACGATCAACGGCTCGGTTGGCTTTACTGCCGGCGATCAGGGCGTCATCAAGGGCAGTGTGATCGCTGGGGGCGCGGGCAGCGATATCGTGCTTGGGTCCTCGCGCTCGCTGACCGTGCTCGGGACTATTCAGGCAGCCGACCGGGTTGAGCTGCGCGGTGGTGACGGGCAGCGCATCAGCAGCGGAAGCCTGACCATCACCAATGCGGCGACCGGCGCCACATCGACCCTGCAGGGTTTCTACAGCCTCGTCATTCAAAACACCGCCAAGATCGTGACGACCGATGCGGGCGGCAGTGTCACCCTCGTTGGAACCAACAACGTCCTGATCGACGGCGCCGTGCTGACGCAACAAAGTACAGTGCCCGTCGTCATCGAGTCCGAGCTCGGTCTGCTCAACCTCAACCGCAGTAGCGGTCGAATCGACGCGGCGGGCAGCCTCACGCTGAAAGGCGTCGACATTCTGCTCGACGGCCCGATTACCAACACCCTCGATAACGGGCTTGCAGACGGGTCGCTCAACAGCCACGAGCTTCAGATCATTGCCCAGCGCAATGCACTGATTCGAGGTAACTTGACCGCAGCCAAGGACGTCTTCGTCAAAACGGGTGGCGTCCTGGAGTTCTACGACAATGTATTGACCGCGTCGACACTCAAGATCGAAGCTGCCGCTGCGTATTTCGGCAACCCGGTCAGCGCGGCCTCGTCCAGCCAGAAAGGCTCGCAGATCGAAGTGGTAAACCGGCTCGAGGTCGGTGTCGCCGACCTGGGTGTTCACGCCGGCGCTCTGCTTCTTTCCAAGGGCGCAGGCTCCACGATCACGCTCAGTATGGCGACCGGTCTATTCGTCGGTACCGTGCAGGCGGGCGCGCAGTTGCAGACGAACGCGGGCGTCACCGAAGCATCGACCGTCGCGAGCAGTAATGCCACGCTCAACGTCGCCGCGACCGACAGCATCCGGCTTGGGGTGGTTGCTAATAGCAGCACCACGCCTGCGACAGTCGCGAACAACGCCAATCTGCTCGCCACGGGAACGCTCAGCATCACCGGAGGATCGGGCCTGAGTCAGCAGAGCATAGGTCTGTGGGTCTCCGGGACGAGCCGGGTGGCGATCGTCGACGACGGCCGTACCTCGGTCACCCGGGCGCTGAGCCTCACCAGTTCGCGCGATATGCGGATCGACGGCTTTGTCGACTCGGAGGCAGCCGGCGGCACGGTGACCGTCCAGGCGGCCCGGGTACTCGAGATCAATGGTGTCATCAAGGGTCACACGAGCGTCGCGCTCACCGGCGGCCAGAGCGACAGCAGCGGCATCTCGGTCAATACGAGCGCGTTGACCTACCGGAAAAACTCGCTGCGCGGTGCAACCGCGGCCGGCACCTACTTTGTCGATGCAGCCGGGCAGTGGATGGATGCCTCGGGCCGCCTGATCCTTGATGCGAGCAGCAATGTCGTCACCGAGAGCAACACGCTTACCGCGACGCAGACGAGTACGAGCGCTCTGGGTGGCGCGCCCGTACGCACCAACGGCGCCATCATCGATACCGCTCAGGGCGGATCGATCGCCATCACCGGTAGCGGCTTGATGGTCCTGAACGGCGCTATCGGTCAACTTTATGAGACCGGAACGCCGGGCGTACTCGCGCCCAAGGCGAACACCGTCACCATCACCGGCAGCACCCAGACCCAGACCCAAATCTATGCCGACATCTACGCAAACAACCGCATAGCGATTACCGGCAAGGACATCAACCTCTATGCGGATGCCCGGGTCGACGCCCGGGGCTCGACCGGAGAGGTCGAGCTGGTTGCCTCTCAGACGCTCTATCTCCAGGGTCAGACTGCGAGCTCCGAGGCCGCGATCGTTCGTTCCAACGACTGGATCCACCTGCGTGGCAATGAGGTTCACACGACGGGTACGGTCTCGGCGCAAAACCGCGTCTGGCTCAATGCGGCGACCGATGTCTATATCTGGGGCTTCATCGATACCCGTACAAATTCAGCCGGCAAGGTCGATGTCAGGGCTGGCCTGAGCGCGTCGGTCTCAAATGCCGATGCGCGCAGTATCGAAGCCAACGAGACGGCGCTCAACACATTGAGGACCGCACTTGGGACGGGTTCGATCTATATGCTCGAGGCGGCGCGGCTGCGCACGCACGGCGTGGAGACGATCCGTACGGGCACGCTCAACCTCCTTGCTGGGGCCGATGTGGTGCTGGACGCCGGCGCGGCGAGCAGCGGTACGCGCGTCGTGTCGGTTCCGGTCATCAGCACCGAGACCGTGACGTACAAGGTCGTCACAGGCTACACGCAGGTGGTGGATCGAGTCATCGATGTCGAGGTCACCAAACTCGTCAAGACGACGGTGACCGAGGCGGACGGTTACGAGCGCATCCGTAACGGCTACAGCTACAACGAAATGAAGGTGACCCTGTCGCAGACCGGTTACTACAACGGATCGACCGGTGTCACCCGCACCTGGTTTATCGAGGGTGTCGATTACAAAAATGCCGCGAGCAGCCAGGGTAGCGGTCCGTTAGTCGTCTGGTCCAGTTACGGGCTGAGCGACCCTCCGCTCGTCAATGGCCTTCAGCCCACCTTCAACCAGCTGCCCACCGACGCCCATCGCAATGCGGTGCTCGCGACCCTCGGATTCAAGAAGCTGTACAACTTTTCTGCGAGCGATTTCTTCACCAAGCGGGTGATCAACGGCAACCCGACGCAATCGGTTTGGGTGCCCGAGTGGTCGACCCTCACCACGCCCGCCCGCCATAAGGTCAATCTCAACATCAACGGCTGGAACGATAAGTGGATCGACATGCCGGTGGGCGCCGAGGCCGATGTGCTTAAGGTCGTCACCGGCGAGCGTCCGTCGAGTGTCAGTACGGTCAACGTCGGCTACTTCTTTGATACGGCCAGAGCAATCTACACGCAGGACAAGAGCCGGTTTACCAGCGGCAGTTTTGATAACACCTGGGAGAGTTGGTGGGGCGATGTTCCTTCCGCCACATGGACTCCTGGGCGAGTCAATCCAGGCGCGATGGTGGGCGGGTCGCTTTACAACCACTCCGAGTGGGACTGGTACCGAATCTATCTCCAGGGCGGCCTGACTTACGACTTTTACCTTGCCGGTAGCGGCACCAACGGAGGATGGCTGCGCGACCCCTGGTTGTGGGTGTTCGACCCTAACGGTAACCAGCTGAGATACGACGACGACGCCGGCGCCGGCCTCGACTCCTACATCCGTTTCACCGCACCGTATACCGGGGATTTCATTCTCGGGGCAGACAACTACCGCGACGGCTCCACAGGCTGGTATCAGCTTTATGCGAGCGGCTACCGCGACCTCGACAACTCGCCCGAGCGGTTTGCCGTCAGCTACGAGAACGGTACCGGTCAGCGCAAGTATGTGGTCGACGGCTACACCGCGGGATCCCCCGGGACCGTCACGTATACGCCCACCTGGGCGAGCCAGGGCGCTACGTCGCCCAACTGGTGGGGCGGCAAGAACAACATCGCTGCGCCGACTTTTGTTTCGACAGCGGCCTCGGTTTCTTACCTCAACAACGTGCGGACGTTCACCGGGACGGAATCCCAGGGTTTCGATCCCCGCACCGGCGCCACCTACCCCTGGTACACGTACGAAACCTTTTATGAAGACCGCTACAACTGGACCAGCACCAATACGACGATCACCGACTCGCGCGCGACCTTGTATTACAACTGGACCAGCAACGTCACCGACCTCTTTACGAACCAACTCAAATTCCGTACCTACGAGGTCGAAACCAAGGTACCCACGACCGCCAAGGTCACGCTCTACAAGGACGTCGCCACCACCGAGGATCGCACCGAGACCGTATCCAAGCGACTGACGACTGACGGGACGGCGCAGAGCGCCGGTGCCTTCCAGGAGAGCATTTCAGCGGGCGACCTCAATATCTTCACGAAACGGGATGTCTCGCTATCCGGGAGAATCGCTACCGGCAATGATGTACTGATCAATACCGGGCGGGATCTTACGATCAAGGGCAAGGCAGTCGCTGGCACCGCGCTGCCTGCGATCAGCGAAATCCGCGCCGGCGGCAACGTCCAGTTGAAAGTCGGCCGCGATCTTGCGGTGGATGGCGCGGGCGTGATCACCGCGGGCTACGAACAGACTGGGCTTGGCGCGACCGCTGCAGCGGTCACGGGGTCGAGCGCAGACCTGACGGCGACCGTGGCAGGCGCGGCGTCTCTCCAGGGTCTGATCCGGACGACCGATGACATCAGCATCAGCGCGGGTGGCGACATCAAGGCCTTGGGCGACTTCTTTGCCGTTGGCAACATCGGTTTCGCATCGGGTCAGACGAGTGCGGGGACAGGATCCACCGGGTTCGGAGGTATCGAGACCACGCTCACCACCCGGGCGATCGCAAGCGCCGGCAACATCACCCTCACGGCTGGCGCAAACCAGGGTGACATCACGATTTCGCAGAGCTGGATCCAGGCGCAGGCCGTCGGCGCCTCCATGACGCTCTCGGCGGCCGGCGGTAGCCTCTACAACGCGCAGGCGACCGTCGCACCGTCAGCCGTCACCAGTCCTGGTCAGCGCGGCTCGCCGCTGCTTGCCCAGACCGTGACTTTGTCGGCGCGCAACCACATCAGCGGTGATGCTGCGCATCAGGGCGCCTTCCTGGTTCAGGCAAGCAGCTTCAGCGCGGCAAGCACACTGTCCGGCCGTGTAAATCTGATGGCCTTTGGTGACACCGTGGCGACGTCGGTCTCCACGGCGAATGGTTCGATCGCGCTGGTTGGCACCGGCAACCTGCGCGTGACGCAGGCTAGCGCCGGACCGAGCACCGCCCGAAGCGATATCAGTCTCGCGACGAACTCGGGCAACGCGCTGGAAGTCGGACTTCTGACCGGTGCAACGATTTCGCTCAAGGCCGGTGC
This sequence comes from uncultured Bordetella sp., assembly GCA_964654745.1. GTDB lineage: Bacteria > Pseudomonadota > Gammaproteobacteria > Burkholderiales > Burkholderiaceae_E > SYIM01. The sequence goes on from CAZZKA010000031.1 coordinate 17,631, forward strand.
AGTACGGCAGGTACCCGAGACTCCGCCTCGGCAGACCATCACTGCCACCAGCCTGATCCTGGAGAGCGCCACCTCGACCGATCTGCAGCAGCTTGATGTCGCCCGCGTCGATGCGCGCATCACGTCGGGCCGACTGAATGAAACCCAGGTGATCGACCTGGGAAGCTCGAGCGGTGGCTCGTTTACCTTGACCCTGCCCTGGGGCTCGGGAAGTTACGTCACTCCCGTCGTCAACTGGAATGCCACAGGCGCGACGCTTGCATCCGATATCAAGGCGGCCATGATCAGCGCGATCACTCTCGCGTCGGGTCAGCCGCCCCTTACGACCAATGATGTGAATGTGGTTTCCCTGGGAAGCAACCGCTTTGAGGTCACGTTTGTTGGCGGACTGGCGTCGACCAATATCGGGCAGATTGCCCTGACCAGTCTCGCCAGTCTGACCAATGGCGGAAATGCGCGTACCTTCACGTATTTCAACGGCTCGTCGACCGGCGACCTTGCGCTGACGTTCACCCGGACCGGCGATATTGCAATCGATCGCGCCTGGACCCAGGACGGCGCCATTACGATCCAGGCGCCTGGCAAGCTCAGCGTCGCTCAGATCGAGGCCGGGCGCAGCAGCATCCGCAATGCAGTCAACTCCGCCTTAGAAAACCTGCCGCTCGACATCAATTTGCAGAGTACGGGTGGAGCGATTGTAGGCAGCGCAAGCGGAGTCAATGTCGCAGTGGTCAGCCGGGGAACGCAAACCCTTGTCGGGGGCGCAGCGCGGATGGTCGCAGCCAGCGGCATCACGGGGATCAGCACCGATCTCGCCGAGCTGCGCGAAGTTCGCTCGACGACAGGCGACATCTCGATTGTCGATCAGGCCCGCGCAGGCCGAGTCCTCATGCGGCTGACGGATGTGGAAGCAAGCGGTGGCTCGCTGAGCCTGAGCTCCACGGCGTCGCTGGACGTGATCAAAGCGCATGCCCTCGGTAGCAATAGCGCCTCCACGTCGCTCAGCCTTCAGTCGACACTTGCCGACGTGGATGTTCGGTCGGGCGTGCTGTCGCCTGGCAACCTGCCCAGAGTGAAGTCCACCGGTACGCTGAGTCTCGACGCCGGACGCGCGCTAAACCTGTCGACTGCGGCAGGCGATTGGGTCGACGCACCGATCGCGGTGACGTTCCGTGCCGGAAGTTCTTTCGTGCTGCCGACTCAGCAGGCCTATCAGGCCGCGGTGCTCAAGGTGGTCTCCGGCGAGTCGATTGATGTTAACAATGCTCTTCGTATCGCCCAGGGTGCGACGCTGGCAAGCGCCAGCGCGACGTATCTTGCTGCAAGCCGGGTTGAACTGATTTCGGGCGCAGATATCAGCGTTTCGGCGCCGATCAGTACGGCTCTGTTGAACAGCAGCGGCGAGATTGTCGCTGCCGAGACCATCATCCTCGATGGTGGCGGGACTTATGCCCGAAAGATCCAGGTCCGGGATGCAATCTCCGGGCTTCGGGTGATCGATACGGTGAGCGGTGCTCGCTATTTTGAGGGGAGCCCACCTGCGTCACTGACCGCTGTCGACTATGTGCCTGCAGGTGCCTATCTCGTTGATCAGCGTGTGGTGTCGAGCACTACCTACTATGTATTTGATGCGATCGATTATCGGACCAACCCCTCCGGAACGGCGATCAAGGTCCTGAGCACCAACATCAACGGATCAGGCACGCTTTTCAGCAATGATCCAACGCCTGCCGCCTATGCGGCGCCTTCATCATCGGATATCTCCGCAGGCAAAACCATTCAGGTCATGAATCGCGGTCAGACCGCGGTCGATAGCTCGGTCATCAACGCGTTCCGGGCGAGTTTGACGCTGAGCGATCTGTCGCTCGCGGGGACGGTCAGTCTTAAGCTCGGTACTCAGCTCTCCAGTGCGCCCGTCGTCAGTGCTGTCGTTGCGACCGTATCCGACCTCACGCCATTCATCAACCAGATCAACGCTCAAACCGGCACGACCGGAATCACCGCATCGCTTTCCTCCGACAAAGTGGTCCTGTCTCGCAGTGACAATCGCAGCATCGCCATCTCCGACTTCGTGCACAGTGCGGGCGGTACGCTCAAAGCCCAGGGGAGCCTTTCAGACACCTACACGCTTGCCAATGTGACCAATGCGGCCGATCGCCAGACGGTGATGGCTTATGCGATGCGACCGCTCACCGAGCAGCAGTACAGCAGCACGATCTCGCTCAACCAGGCGACGGTTCCCTACAATAAGGTGACCATCAAGGCGCAGAGCCCGACCGGTACGACGCAGGGCAATGTTGTGGTGAATGCGGGCCAGGCGTTGGACCTTGACAGGATGACGGTCAACGCGACCGGGAAAGTCGAACTCACGACCACGAGCGGTGCCGAAGTCGGGCAGATCTTGACGCTCGAAAACAGCGCGGGCCGCGTGCTGGCCTGGCAGGCACTGGATTCGACGACGGTGAACTCCGGCGTGACCTGGGCCGCCAATACGATACCGGCGGGTACCTGGCAGCTGCGATCGGTGCTTCGCGACGCAGCGGGCAATGCATCGTATTCCAGTGGTTATCGCAGCATCACCGGGACGGGGGCGGCCCAGACGCCGGCATCAGCGGTTGCCATCACCACCAGCGGCACACTCAACAGTTCGCAGCCTCAGATCCAGGGTACGGTGTCGGGGGCGGCCTTTGCGCGGATCGCGATCTACGAGGGCACCACCAAGCTTGCCGAAGTCCGATCCAACCATGCAGGACAGTGGAAGGCAACCCCGTCTTCGCTGGCCGACGGCACCCACACCCTCGTTGCCAAGGT
>CAZZKA010000032.1:0-20396 GCA_964654745.1 uncultured Bordetella sp.
GGGGCCGCACAGCGAGGAGGGGTAGAAATGCCGAACTTACCTGCCCCCCAAGCAGTGCAGTGACCGCCGGGGGCGTGCCGTTATAGGGTACGTGAACCAGATCGACGCCGCTTCGTCGGGCGAGGATCACACCGGTGAAATGCGAGGCATTCCCCGCCGTGAAGGAGGCGAAGTTTGCGCCGGAGGGGTTTGCCTTGGCCCACTTGAGGAAATCGCTGAGCGAGTCGACTGGCAGGGAAGCCGGAACCGCCATGACCAGCGACGTTCCCAGGAACCCCGTCACATGCCGAAAGCTCTTCTCTGAATCATATGGCAACTTGGAGAATGTATGCGGATTGATGGTGAGCATGCTGATATTGGAAAGGAGCAGCGTGTAGCCATCGGGAGGCGCCTGCATCACCGCCTGCGCGGCAATCACCCCCGATCCGCCTGGCTTGGCCTCGACGATGATGGGCTGTCCGGTGTTGCGCCTGAATTCCTCGCTCACCTGGCGAAGCGAAATATCCAGCGTGTTACCGGCGGCGAACGGCACGACCACGCGTACCGGCCGAGAAGGGAAGGCCTCACCCGCTGTCGCGGGCTGCGCGCGCGCGCGCAGCGGTGCCGCCAGAGCGAGCAAGCCCATCGAGCTTCGGGTCAGAAAGTTGCGCTTGTTCATGAGTCTCCTTTTTGTTCAGCAACACAAGCGGGGTATGTCAACCCGGGGTGTGGGTCACCCGGATCCTGCAGGTCCGCCTGCGGAAAACATCTCACGCAAAGTTCGCTTCAGGATCTTGCCCACCGGATTGCGTGGCAGCGCATCGATCATCTCAAGCCGTTCAGGCCACTTGAAGGCAGCAGCGCCGTGATGATCGCGAAGGTGCGCTACGAGGTCCGCGAGGGTTGGCGGATCAGCTGCCGCCCGGGGCACTACGACCGCGCAGATCCGCTCGCCGAGAATCGCGTCTGTGACACCGATCGCGGCAGCCTCGCGGATTTTTGGATGATCGAGCAGCATGGCTTCGATTTCCTCGGCTGATATGTTCATACCGCCGCGGATGATGATGTCCTTGTGCCGGCCGACAAAGCGGTAGAACTGGTCTTGGTCGCCGTCGATCGCAAAAAGATCACCCGTCCGGTAATAGCCGAGTTCGTCGAACGCGCGCCGGGTGAGCTCAGGCGATCGAAAATAACCACTGAAGATCGCCGGCCCCTGGAAGCGCAGCTCACCCACCTCGCCTGCCCGGGTGATCTCGTTACCGGTTTCGAGGTCGACCAGCCGGGTTCGCGTGCGTGCGGCGAGCGGCGTCTGCCAGATATGCCGATCGACACCGAGGCGCGGGAAGAATCGCGCGCGCTGCCTGCGGTCAGGGACGTCGCGTGGCGTACTCGCGAGTGCTGCGCCTTCGTTTGAACCGAAGTGGTTGACGAGCTCGATCCCGAAGCGTTCGGCGAGCTGATCAACCAACCACTCGGCCACTGGCGCGCCGCCCGAGCCTATCGTGCGCAGTCTGGAGAGATCGACGCCAGCCAGGAGTCCCGGATCCTTGAGCAGCATCGCGATCACGGCGGGCGCGGCAACCGTGTAATCAGTAGGATGTTTTCGTAACTGCTCGATGAACAGCGACAGGTCGAATGGGTGATGATGACGCAGACCTCCGGCAGCAAGGAGCCAGGCCATCAGGCTTGTCGACATGCCCGCCATGTTGACGAAAGGAAACGGGATGAGCAATTGCGCACCGGGCTGCAGACCGGCCGACTCAACGACGCTGGTCCCGACTACCAGCCATTCGTTATGGTTACGCGGCACGGCTTTAGCAGCGGCTTCAGTCCCAGAGGTCCAGCAGAGCGTTAGAACATCATGCGCAGTCAGTCCAATATCGGCCATGTGCCGTCGCAGGGCGCGGGCGTTCCAGGGGATGGTTTGCGACAACGCACGGTCTGCATCGAGTGCCCCGGTCGGTGGCGAACCGCCCAGGGACCAGAGTTGGGTGATTTCGCCGGTACGAAGGTGCTGCTCAGCCCAATAGGACGCGCTCGCGTGCCTGCCGACCTGATCCGTGGTGATGGCAACGCGCGCGCCGGTCAACGCCAGGGCGTGATGGATTTCGTGCGCGCGGTACTGGACCGGCAGCGGCGAAATGATGATGCCGGTCGCTGCGCAGGCGAGGTAGAGCGCATGCAGATCGACGCAATTGGGAAGCTGCACGACTGCGATATCGTCCTTGCGCAGTCCCGCCGCGTGTAAGAACGCGGCCCATCTCCCCGTTTCGCGAAGAAGCTCCGACCAGTTCCACTCTCGCGCTGGGCGGCCGCATATCGCGGTCAGATTAGGCGCATCCGCGACAGCGAATGCTTCGGGCTGAGCGAGTGCCGTTCGTATGAAACGCTCGCCGATGGTTTCTTCTCCCCACCAGCCGCGCGCTGAGTATTCTTCGATTCGCGACGGTGCGACCAGAATCATCGCGCAGACCCTAGCGCCACCGATCGAGCGTGCGCTGGCTCACAAAGGTCGCGTGGAATCCGTTCGGCACGCGGCGTGGAAGCGGCACGCGCGCCACCGGACCCTCTGCGAGTCGCGCACCCCGGCAGTCGAAAATATGGATTTCAGACTGACACGCGTCAGGATCCCAGGCGAAGGTCACCAGATAGCCGTCGTCCTCGCCTGCCGGGTGATCACGCGGAGCAAAGCCCGGCTCGTTGTAGAACCAGCGCGGGCCGGCGCTGTAGGCGATATAGCCGCCGCTCTCGAGATCGTATTTGACTAGCCCAGGAAAGCGCGGCTCCTCGCGTCCGCCTGGCGGAAACACAATGTGGTAGGACCAGCGGTTGCGGCGGCCCTGAAAAAAAGAGTTGATGACGGGAAACTCGGTATTAAGGACATCATCGATCACGCGTTCCCGGGTCTGTCCCGTGCGCAGATCAAAGCGCCATTCGTAAAGCTGGAAATCTCGCTGACGGTAATGGATGGTCTGCTCGAGCCGGCGCGCGTCGGGTCGTCCGTCGGGGCCTGCGTGGACCCGGTATGGCGTACCAATCATGACCACTTCAGCGCCGTCCTCCCATGCGTTGACCCCATGCAGCAGATAGGTGGGCGCCGCTTCAAACCACCGCACATCGGCCGCTGATCCGTAGCGAGGCACGAGCGCAAATCGGCTGGGTTCGTCGGGATGGAAACGAACCTTGTAGCGACCGGCGCGCAGCGCCTCCACATCCGGGCGCAGCGGAAAGTCGTGCAGTATGGTCCAGTGTTCGGTCACCGCCATGTCGTGAGGCAGACCGATCCTGGGAAGCGGTATCTCGATACGGTGGCGAGCTTTTCGATCGGGCCCGATCACGCCGTAGCGCAGCCAGGGCTCGGTATGGCCGTAGTCAAACCAGAGCAATTCGCCGGTATGTTCGTCGGGTCGCGAGTGGGCGGAGATCCGGGACAGCTCGCCCTCAAAGTCAGCGGGCCCCAGGGTCTCGAGCGACTCGGGATCGACGGCATAAGGAAGACCGGCGCGGTACCACATGGTGATGAGGCGGCCGGCGTGGTACTTGACGTCGGTGTTGGAGGTGTTTTTCAGGGGCTCATCCGGTCGATCCGTGCGCAGTGGCTCCTTGAGTCCCTTCCAAAGAGGGCGCCCCGCCAGTTGTTCCTCAGCGAGCGCGCGGGTTGCGATCCAGCGATTTCGGTAGCTCACCCGACCATTTTGGAATCGCACGGCGTGCAGCATGCCATCGCCGTCGTAGGCGTGATAGCGCCAATCCGGGGTAAAGCGCGCGTTGGGGCCGTTACGAACATAGATACCGTTCAGGTCGGCGGGCACTTCGCCGATCGCAGGTAAATCCTCGAAGACGTCCTCGCGGTCGACTGGAGCGTTGTTGCCATTGAGCGCAGGGATGTCGTGAACGGGCAGATCATCGGGTTTCACTGCGGTTCCTCGGAATTGCGGTCAATGCTCATTGTGCGCCGATTTGGGGCTGAATTGCGCTGTTGTTCCAATCGCGCCCCCGTGCAGCGCTTGTCGGCACCGATGCGGTGCGCTAGTACTGTAATCTTAGGCGTTGCGGCACGAATGGCGGTGCTCTTGCGCGAAGGTCGGGATTGTGCAAGCGGTATGCGTCTTGCTTGGCTCAACAGGCGCCCTTTTCAGGCGCCATCGTCCAACAAATGGAGGTTTCCAATGTCAACCAACTCACCGCGTCGAAGGATTCTTGCTGGCGCTGCCTCGAGCACGGTCTTAGGCAGTGCTCCGTTTTTTAATTCGATCGCCCAGGCGCAGGCTAAGGGGGTCACGCTAGACCAGATCCGATCGCAGGGCGAGTTGCGCATTGGCGTCGAAGCGGCCTATGTGCCGTTTACCTTTCGCCGCGACGGTCGGATTGTTGGGTACGACGTTGAGCTTGCAGAAATTTTCTGTAAATCGCTTGGGGTCAAGGCTAACTTCATCGATACAGCTTGGGCGGGAGTCATTCCGTCGTTATATGCGAAAAAATTTGACATCATCATGAGCGCCATGAGTTACACCGCCGAGCGGGTCAAGCGCGTAGCGTTCACGATTCCCTACGCGGAGGCATCGCAGGCTCTTCTGATCCGCGCCTCTGACGAGCAAAGGATTCGCGGTACAGAGGATCTCGCGGGTCGTGTGATCGGAGTGAAACTGGGCTCGCCGGGTCAGATCCTCCAGGAGCGGCTCGCCGAAAAAATCAAGGCGGCAAAAGGGCAAGGTTACAAGGAAGTGCGGATCTTTGACGATCACCCTGCGGCCTACATCGCACTGGCACAGAATCGCGTTGACGCAGTTTTCAATACCGTACCGACGCTCGCCATGGTTTTGAAGGACGCGCCCGGAAAGTATTCGATGGTTCAGGGCATAGGTGCCGACAATTGGGCCGGCATAGCGGCGCGCACGGAGGACGCCGAGATTATCCGCTTCATCGATAGCGAGCTGGCGCGCCTGAAAGCAGATGACTCGCTCTACAAACTCCAGGAAAAATGGTTCGGCTTCAGGATGAAGCTTGCTGAGGCGATTCCCAGTTTCGGCGGGTGAAACGTTTGCCAGCAGGTCGCCAATGCCCGGTCCCCAGATGGGCCGGGCATTCCATCCGGACCGGGGAGCAGCATCTTGATCTGCCCCAATCCTACTTTTGATAATTTGGAGCGCACCGATGGACTGGGCAATCATCAAGCATGCCGTGCCTTTGCTTTTCGAGGGATTGCTCGCGACTGTCAAGGTGAGCGCTCTGGCGATCGTTCTCGGAATAGCCTTGGGGATCCTGTTCGGGCTGGTTTCCTTGGGTCGCAATCGACCGTTGCGATGGGCGGTTCTGGTGTATGTCGATTTCATCCGAGGTACGCCGTTGCTCATCCAGATTTTCCTCGTCTATTTTGCCCTTCCGGTGATCGGGGTGAGCCTTCCTGAGTTCTGGGCGGGCGTGATTGCGCTGGGGCTCAACGCCGCCGGATTTATTGCTGAGACGGTGCGCGCCACTGTGGGGTCAATAGAGCGGGGCCAAACCGAGGCTGCCAAGTCGATCGGGATGACTCATTGGCAGACTCTGGGGTATGTGCTTTTGCCGCAGTCCTTGCGTCCGTTCATTCCCCCGTTGACGAATGAACTTATAACCCTCGTCAAAGGATCGGCGCTGCTATCGGTGATTTCGGTCTACGAGCTCACCCGGGCTGGGCAGGCGATCATTTCGGTGCATTTTGTTCCCTTTGAGATCTTCCTGCTCATCGCGCTTTACTATTACGCGTTAATCTCCTCTCTGGCGTGGTTATCCCGGTTCGCTGAACGTCGGCTTCCTGTCTGGTGATCATGAGTGAAAAGCAAGATCAGCCGCTGTTACAGATTCGAAATCTGAGCAAGCGTTTTGGCGACAAACTGGTTCTCGACTCGGTCAGTCTCGATGTCCAACAAGGCGAAACCGTAGTTCTGATCGGTCCTTCCGGATCCGGCAAGACGACGCTTTTGCGTTGTGTAAACCATCTTGAAACGCCCAGCGAGGGTATCGTCCGACTCCGCGGACTGCGGGTCGGGGTAGACGAGGCTGGGCGCGAACTTCGGGAACGGGACGCGGCCCGTCAACGAAGCCGTATCGGTTTCGTGTTTCAACGATTCAATCTCTTCCCGCATTTAAGCGCTCTCGATAATGTTGCAATCGGTCCGAGGAAGGTGCTTGGCCTGGCGGCGAACGAAGCCAGGCACCGGGCGGCTGCACAGTTACGAAAAGTGTTCCTGGCCGAGCACCTGGACAAGCGCCCAGGCCAACTGTCCGGAGGGCAACAGCAACGCGTCGCGATAGCCAGAGCTCTCGCCATGGAGCCTGAGTTGATTCTGTTTGACGAGCCTACCTCTGCTCTGGACCCTGAACTCGTCAAGGAGGTCCTTGATGCGATGAGAGCGCTGGCATCTGAGGGTATGACGATGATGGTTGTAACCCACGAAATGGCATTCGCGCGGCAGGTCGCCAACAGAGTGGTCTTTATGGATGCGGGCGCAGTCATTGAGCAGGGAGCGCCGGAGCAGATATTCACCGCGCCCAAAGCGCCCAGATTGGGCGATTTTCTGCAACACCTTCATTTGTGAGCTACGCGATGCAGCAGTTGGATTACCTGTTAGAGGATTTAACCCTGATCTCTGGCGTCCCGGCTGCGCCCGTCCTTCGTCATGCCTCGATCGGCATCCAGGGTGATCGTATCGCATGGGTCGGCACCAGCGAGCCGCCGCTTGCCCGAAAGACGCTGACGCTTTCAGGACGCGTAGCGACGCCGGGACTGGTCAATGTTCATACCCACGCGATTTTGAGCATGGTGCGCGGCGTAGCCGAAGACCTCGGCTTTGCGCCCGCCTACACGCCTGGTATTCCGCATGGCCATGACGTGCGCCCTGATGAGGCTGTAGCGCTGGCGAGACTTGGCGCGATGGAAGCGATGCTCTTTGGCTCGACTCTGATCAACGACACCTATGTTCATGCTGGTCTCACCGCCCCGGCGATGGCTGAACTCGGTTTGCGCGTTTACACGTGCGGCCGTATTCATGACGCTGATTTTTCGCTGATTGGCGATGGACGGTGGGAATATCACGATCAAATCGGTGACCGTACGCTCGGCGAGGCAATGACACTGGCTGAAACCTGGCATGGAAAATTCGATGGTCGGCTAGGCGTACAGCTCGCGGCGCACGCACCCGATACCTGCTCGGACCGGCTTTTGCGCAAAATCGCCGAGGCAGCGGCTAAGGCGAGCCTGCGGGTCAACACCCATCTCGCGCAGAGTCGCGTAGAGGTCAAGCAGGTGCTCGCCCGCAGCGGCAGAACGCCGGCAGAGGCACTCGATGATGCCGGTCTGCTCAACGACCGACTCCTGGCTGCTCACTGTCTTTTTTTGTCCGAGGCTGATGTAATCCGCGCCGGAAAGGCCGGGATACACGTCGCGCACATACCTAAAGGCAACGCTACCGGCGCAACGATGGCGCCAACACCGAGGCTGCGCGCCGCGGGCATGAGGATCGCGCTCGGTACCGACAATATGCACGCCGACATGGTCGAAGTCATGCGATGGGCGCTTGCGGTTGCTCGGATTCAGGAGGGTAAGGTTGGTGACGATTGGCAACCGGCTGACGCGCTCGCAATGGCGACGGTCAACGGCGCGCGTGCGATGGGTCTCGGTGACCAGCTCGGCATCCTCGAGCCCGGACGCAAGGCAGATCTCGTGATTTTCGATTTCCGCCGTGCCCACCTCACGCCGGATATCAACCCGCTAGGCAATCTGGTCCACACCGGGCAGGGGCGCGACGTCGAGCATGTCTTCGTGGACGGGCGGCAGGTGGTTGACTCGGGCCGCCCCGTGTTTGTCGATGAAGCGTCAGTCCGCCTCGAGGCTCAACGCGCCGCAGCGGCGCTCTGGGACCGCGCTCGCTGATCGCTTTCGGAGTGAGCGGTCAGCCGGCCGCAGCCCATTCACGGAGCCGAAATCTCTGCAATTTGGCATTTTCTGTGCGGGGCAGCGACGGAACAAATCGAATACGGCGCGGATATTTGTAGGGCGCTAGGCGCTCTTTCACCCAGCGCTGTAGCGCGTCGGCCAGTGCGTCGGATGCATGGCTCTGATCGCGAAGCACGACAAACGCCGCTACGATCTGACCGCGCTCAGCGTCGGCGACGCCGACTACGCCGCACTCGGCCACTGCCGGATGCGTGAGGAGCACATCCTCGACCTCAGGTCCGGCGATGTTGTAGCCCGCGCTGATGATCATGTCGTCGGTTCGTGACTGGTACCAGAAGTAGCCCGCCTCATCCATCAGATATGCATCACCCGTCATATTCCAGCCGCGGCGTACATACTGCTCCTGGCGGGGATCGTCGAGATAACGGCAACCGGTCGGACCTCTGACGGCGAGTCGGCCGACTTTTCCGGGTGGCAGGCTATCGCCGTTTTCGTCCACGATGCATGCTTGATAGCCGGGAACCACAACCCCCGTCGCGCCGGGGCGAACTTCACCGGGCCTGCATCCGATGAAAGCGTGGAGCAGTTCGGTTGATCCCAGGCATTCGGTCATCTCAATACCTGTCGCGCTGAGCCACTGCGACCGCGTATCGGCAGGAAGCATTTCGCCGGAGGATACGGTGATCCTGAGACTCGCGAGCTTTGCCCGCTGAGCGACCGGCGCCATCTTGCGGTAGAAAGTCGGTGCGGTAAAACAGATCGTCGCTCGGTGGGCTTCGATCGCCGCCAGCAGCGAGTCGGGCGTCCACTGTGGCTCCAGGATCGCGCAGGCACCGGCTCGCATCGGGAAAATGAGCAGGCCGCCCAGCCCGAAAGTGAAGGCGAGCGGTGGTGTACCGATGAATACATCATCCGGACCCGGAGCAAGCAGATGCCGTGACAGGCAATCGGCGATCAGCAGAACGTCGCGATGAAAATGCATCGTTCCTTTGGGGCGTCCGGTCGTACCTGAGGTAAAAGCAATCAACGCAACGTCATCCTGCGCGGCGTCGGCCGCTGCGAACGGCGTGCCAAAGCGGGCCATCGCCGATTCAAGCGATATCGGACTGTTTTCAGCCGCGCCGTAGGTCAGGCAGGGTCGCTCACCTACGCCCTGCAGCAGCCCCTCGGAGAGCTCGCTGATGAGGCCCGCTTCGCAGAGCGCAGCGTCGATCCGGGCGTGTTCGGCGATCTGCGCAAGCTCGCGCGATCGCAGCAACGGCATCGTAGTCACGGCAATGCAGCCGGCCTTGAGCACAGCGAGCCAGCAGGCGGCCAGCATGGGATGATTGAAGCCGCGGAGCAGGACACGGCTGCCGGTCCGAAGCCGCAACACGGTACGTAATACATGGGCGATACGGTCAACCCGATCGACGAGCTCAGCAACGGTCCAGGCGAGTCCCGCGCCGCACATTGCGGCGGTCCCAGCCGGATGCGAGCGCTCGAGGTCATCGAGGAGGACTTGCGCGGCGTTCAGGCGGTCCGGATAGTCCCAGGCAGGCCGCGGCATGAGCGGCCACTGCTCGCGTGCAGGCAGGCGTTTTCTTGCAAAGTCATCCTCGAACCCCGAGGGCAGCCAAGGACTGTCGTTGTATGCGGAGCGGCTCATCCCCTCTGATGGCGCGGTTAGCGCTTCCAGTCGGGGGCCGTCAGGCGGCGCTTGCCGTCATGCGACATACGAATGCCGGGTTCATCGAGGTCGATCCGATCCCAAAGCTGGCAGGTCACCTGCTTATGCTTCTGATCGAGGCCCTCGCAGTAGTTGGTGTACTCGCAGAGCCGCACGGATTCGCCATGCCCGAGGAAGGTCTTTAGCGCCCAGTCCGGATCGGCAAGGCTCTGTCGCGCGGTCCCGACCACATCGCACTCGTCAGCAGTCAGCATGGCCTCGGCCATTTCGAAATTATGGACGCCGCCCGTGCAGACCACGGGCGTAGAGAGTCCAGCCTCGCGAATCGCGCGCCGGATCGCTGCGGTGGCCGACCGGTTACGGCCGAACGGGCCCCGGGCATCTGATAAGTATTGAGGCATGCATTCGTAGCCGCTGCGACCGGTGTACGGATAGGCGGCCTGACCGATCGACGGCTGTTTGGCATCATCGAATTTTCCCCCACGGCTGGTCGATAGAAAGTCCATGCCAGCTCGAGCGAATTCGACGCCGTACCAGGCGCTGTCGCCGACCTCGGTACCGCCCTCGATACACTCTTCGGCCAGGAACCGACAGCCGACCGCGTAGTCGCGGCCAACCCTGGCGCGCACCGCGTGATAGACCTCAAGCGGCAGACGCACTCGCGCCTGTCTTGAGCCGCCGTAGCCGTCGTCGCGATGGTTAGTGGTCGAGAGGAATGAGGCCATCGTGTAGGCGTGCGCATAGTGAAGCTCGACACCGTCAAAGCCCGAGGCCCGGGCGCGGGCTGCTGCGTCGGCAAAAAGTGCAGGTAATTCCTCGGGCAGCGAGCGAATATGTGCGAGATGCAAGTCATTGACCGACTCGCGCGCACCGAACAGCAAACTATTCAAGTCGTCAGGCGCGAGGACTTTTTTCCAAGCGGCCTCGCCCATTGCATGCAGCGCCTCCCGGGCAATTGCTTCGTCGCAGCCCGCAAGTCCGGCACGCTCGAGCAGGTCGGGCGTGAGCCGCAGATGTCTGTCAAAGAACGTTTTAGGCTCTGGGCGCCGGCGGATCCGAAGAAAATCGATGATCTGGATCAGCAGCCGGGTATGGCCTGAACTCGCCTCACGAACTGCACGGGTCAGCTTTGTCAGGCCGTCGATATAGCGATCGTCGCCGATGCGAAGAAGCGGGCCACTGGGCACATCGCGAATGCCGGTAGCCTCGACAACGATAGCGCCAGGACGGCCTCGGGCAAAGCGTGCATACCAATCGAGCACATCCTGCGTGACCTCGCCGTCTTCGTTGGAACGCCACGGCACCATCGCGGGCACCCAGGTCCTGTGATTCAGCCGGAGCGGGCCCAGGGAGACCGCGCTGAAAAGGCGGGCGGCCTGAGCCTCCTTGGCGTCAGGGATATGGCCGCGGGACGGTTCGTAGCGGATGCGTTCAGAGGGTTTCCACATAGGGACAGCTTTTTCTCGGCAATCGTCTTGGACCGGTGCCCCGAGGGCTCCGGCAGGCATCAGGACGAAGGGTAACAGGTCTGCAAAGCTGGTTCGCCCTCTGCTGCTGGCATCGCGGCGATACGATCAGGCCGAGCCCGTGTTCCGAGACCGGCGCTTGCCGTCTGCGGAATCCCCGCGCACCATCCGGATCTGTCGATGTTTCGACCGGGAGAGGTCTTATGACTGATCGCATCAGGCGCAAAATTGCTGCCGGGGTCTCGCTGCTCGCGCCCCTCGGATGGTTGCCTCGAACCTCCTATTCGCAGTCGGCTAGTGGCGGTCCGGTGTGGCCCTCCCGGCCGGTGCGCATCCTCGTCGGCTTTACGCCTGGTGGAGTCCCTGACATTGCGGCGAGGACGAGCTCGCAGTCCCTGACCGAGACATGGAAGCAGCCGATCGTCGTTGAGAACCGCCTCGGCGCGGGAAGTAATATCGCGGCTCAGATGGCTGCTAACGCAGCCCCGGACGGGTACACGCTGCTATCGGTATCCTCGGCGCATGCCGTCGCGCCTGCTATCTACCCCCAACTCTCCTTCAATCCGATCCGAGACTTCTCACCGATCACGCTGACCGCGACGGGACCTGCTCTGGTAGTGGTGGCCCCAGACTTGCCAGTCAAGACGGTCGCCGACTTCATCCAACTTGCCCGCGCAAAGCCTGGGCTGTACAACTACGCCTCTGCGGGGGTCGGCAGCGGCGCTCACTTTGCGGTCGAGCTACTGCGCGCGCAGACCGGCATCGACCTGGTCCATGTACCTTTCAAGGGCATTCCTGAGGCGCTCAACGAAACCATCGCCGGAAGGACGCATCTCTTTATTTCGCCGTATGCAAGCGCGATCAATCTGGTCAGACAGGGTAAGGCGCGCGCCATCGCGGTGACCGGCTTGACCCGAATGGCTGAGACGCCTGACATTCCGACGGTATCGGAGTCCGGTGCCGCGGGATACCAGTGGGTGTTCTGGTACGGTCTGCTTGCCCCAGCGGGTACGCCCAGAGAAATCATCGAACGTATCCGTGCTGATGTCGCGGGTGTTCTGGCTCAGCCCGAGGTACGGAAACGCTTTGCCGCGCTCGGGACCGAGGCGATCACCAACAGTCCGGAAGAATTTGCCAAGCTGATTTCAGACGAGGTGGCAAGCTTTACCCGTCTCGCGCGGGCGAGCAATATTCGCGCTGACTGAGACCAGCCGCGGGCGCTCGCGCGGCCTTGATCACAAGGAAACCTTTCATGCCTTTGGTCCGAATCGGTGATATCGATATCAACTACCGTATCGACGGCGACGGGCCGTGGCTCACACTCGCACACCCGCTCGCTGCCGAAATGGGCATATGGGCGCCACAGATGCCTGTCCTGACGCCACACTTTCGCGTACTTCGCTTCGATTTCCGAGGCCATGGCACGACATCGTCGACGCCTGCGCCTTACAGCCTCGGGCAATTGGCCCGCGATGCCCTGGGCCTGTTCGATCATCTCGGGATTCAGCAGAGCCACTGGGTCGGATTATCAATGGGTGGCATGGTCGCGCAGGTGCTCGCTTTGCAGCGCCCGGGTGTGCTCAACCGCATGGTGATCGCAGACTCGACCAGCCGGCGGCCCGCGAACGCGGCAGCGATGTGGGGTGAGCGCATCCGACTCGCTCGCGAACGCGGCATGGCCGCAATCGCCCAGCCTACTCTGGAGCGTTGGTTCACTGCGCCATTTCGGAACAAACACCCTGAGATCATGGACTGGGTGGCTGCGCAGATCGAACGAACCAGTCTGGAGGGCTACTGCGGCAGTTGCGCGGCCATTGCCGAGATCGATACGCTCGACCATCTGGGTAAGATCGGTTCACCGGCGCTCATCATGGTCGGTGAGCATGATCATGGGACGCCTCCTGAAATGAGCCGGCAGATGCATGAGCATTGGCCCGAGTCAGAATTTTTCATGATTCCGGACGCCTCGCATATCGGCAATATCGAGCAGGCTGAGATTTTCAACCTGAAAATTGCCGAGTATCTGACGAGGCAGTGATGGTGGCGTACTGCCGCTACGCCTACCTCAGCTCTGCAGCCGCAGAATTACCGGCCGGGGAAAGAGAGCGCAGGTGAGCCCGATCGATATGCCGATCGGATGATGGCCGGTTTGTCGCGAGCGATGATCAGGTCAGATCTGCTGACAATAGCGCGAGCGTTGCTGCAAACAAAGCGCTTTGCGGATCGCACAGCGCGTCGAGGATCGTGAAGTGATTGCGGCCCTGAACGATCAGCGTGCGCGCATGATTACCTGCTGCGGCGAGGCGGGCCGCGTAGTCCTCGCTCTGCCTTTTGAATTCGTCCGTTTCGTCTCCACCCACTGCAGCGACGACCGGTGGCATGGCGGGTGCCACGCTACGCGCGGGGCTTAGCCGGAGCGCCTCCTCCGCGTCCATCCGGAGCGTATCGTTGAGCGATATCTGGCGAATCGGCTCCAGATCAAAGAGGCCGCTGATAGGTACCGACCCCAGAAGCGAGATTGGCGCTTCCCCCCTGATGTGGCGATCGGCAGCCATGGCTGCAGCAGCAATATGACCGCCAGCCGAGTGGCCACTCACCACCATCTCCGAGCCTCTGCCACCGCGCTGGGTAACCTCGCTCGAAGCTTTGCGGAGCGCTCGGAAACACGAGCGTGTGATTTCCGAGACGCTCGCCTCGGGCGCGAGCGGGTATTCGATATTTGCGACCCAGAATCCCTTTGCGACGAATGGCTGCGCAACGCACGAGAACATCTCCATCTCCAGTCCGCGCCAGTACCCTCCGTGCACAAAAGCGAGGACCGGAGCCCCTGCCGCGCCCTCGAACAATTCGATCCTCTCTCGAGGGTGGTCGCCGTATCCGACAGGATGCCAGCGAAGCGATCTGCGCGCCGCGTCGCTTTCGGCCGCCAGGCGCGCATACGCGGGATCCCGGTCAGGGTGATTGACAAGGCGATACTGGGACTCGAGGACTTCCCGGCTCATACCTCGCCAAGGTTGAGTGTCAGACGCCGAGGTAGGCATTACGTACCTCATCGTTTTTTGAGAGCGCCTCGGAATCGGCAGTCAGTACGATTCGTCCCGTCTGGATCACGTAGCCGCGCTGCGATACTCGAAGCGCAAGTCGCGCGTTTTGTTCCGCGAGCAAAATGGCAATACCGGTCTGGTTCAAACGCT
Source organism: uncultured Bordetella sp. (assembly GCA_964654745.1). Classification (GTDB taxonomy): domain Bacteria; phylum Pseudomonadota; class Gammaproteobacteria; order Burkholderiales; family Burkholderiaceae_E; genus SYIM01. The sequence goes on from CAZZKA010000032.1 coordinate 14,242, forward strand.
CGATCGTCAGAAAGATCTCGGTTACGATCATCGGCGCTAAACCCATCGACGGCTCATCGAGGAGCAGCAGTTTAGGGCGACTCATGAGCGCCCGCCCTATCGCGAGCATCTGTTGCTCGCCACCCGAAAGCGTTCCAGCAGCCTGGCTCGATCGTTCTTTCAGCCTAGGAAACAGCTGCAACACCCGCTCGAGTTCTTCTGTACGGGCGCGCGGGTCACGAACGGAGTAAGCGCCCATCTCGAGATTTTCAAGCACGGACAGAGGCGCAAACACCCTACGCCCCTCAGGAACCATCGCCATGCCGGTCTCGACCAGCGTACTCGCTCGGCGGCCTGTGATGTCTACCCCATTGAGCTTGACCGTTCCGGAAGAGGGCCGGATAAGGCCTGCGAGCGTGCGAAGCGTGGTGGTCTTTCCCGCTCCATTGGACCCGATGAGGCAGACAACCTCTCCGATTCCAATGTTCAGATCGACACCCTGAAGGACTTCTCCATCGCCATAACCCGACCGAAGACCGGAGACCTCAAGCATGAACGGCGTCCTCGCCCAGGTAGGCCCGGATCACTGCCGGGTCGGCTCGTATTGACTGGGGCGGACCTTCGGCGATCAGTTCACCGTGATCCAGCACCGCAATCTCGTCGCACAGTCGCATCACCAGACCCATGTTGTGCTCGACAAGGAGAATGGTGATCCCGGTGGCATTTAATTCGCGAATAACGCGCTCGACTTGCACAACACTTTCATGGGGCAAGCCCGCCATCGGCTCGTCGAGCAGAAGAAGTCTTGGTTTGGCGACGAGAGCTCTGGCGATCTCCAGGAGCTTTGCCTCACCAAAGCTGAGGTTTGAGGCGCTGCGCATCGCCCGGCCTGCCAAACCCAGTCGCTCGAGCGCGGTGAGCGACTCGCCCACGGCGTAGTGTTCCTGGCGGCGGTTTCGAGGGCTACGGGTCAATGCGCCGATAAAGCCGGAGCCAAGCCGGGGTTGAAGACCAAGCATCACATTTTCAAGAACGGTCATGTCGCGGAAGATCTGCAGGTTTTGAAACGTGCGGGCGAGACCCTCGCGGACTCTCAGGTGAGGCGGCAAGTGTTCGATCGGTGCCCCATCTAGCGTCACTCGACCCGAAGACGGTGCTACAACGCCGGCAATGAGGTTGAAGCAGGTCGTCTTCCCCGCGCCGTTGGGCCCGATCAGACCCTTGATCTGGCCGTACTTAACGGCGAAAGACACCTGATTGACCGCGATCAGGCCGCCAAACCTGCGAGTGAGCCCGTCGACCCTGAGCAAGGGATTTTGCGCTGGGCTCACGACGGTTTCCTGCCGAGCTTTCCGAGTGCGCCGGCGAGACCTTGCGGGAAGAATAACAACACGAGCACCATCGCCGCGCCAAAGACGAAGATCTCCAGATCGTCGAATACCCTCAGGAACTCCGGCACTACGGTGAGGATCAGGGCTCCCCACAGCCCACCCCAGAATCTGCCCCAACCTCCGAGAGCAACCATAACGACCAGGAAGACCGACGCGAAGAAATTAAAGGTCTCTGGCGCGCAGAAGTTGTTGAAGTGGACATAGAGCCAGCCAGCGACGGCGGCCATCGCTGCGGTCAGAACGAAGACAAAGAGTTTGGTGGCGAAGACGTCTACGCCGATTGAAGCTGCGGCCAGTTCGTTGCCAGCGAGGGCTCGTAACCCTCGGCCGGAGGATGACTCGAGAACATTACGGATCAGGACCATAATCGCCAGCGTCGCACACCAGGCCACAACGAAAAACAACCGGGGATCGCGCAGCTTGAAATCGCCCAGAGACAGACCTGGAACGTTTGACAGACCCTCCGGTCCGCCGGTGAGCCCGTACAGTTCGGTGAAGAAAACTGAAACAATCGCGTTGAAGCCCAATGTAGCCATTGCGAGGTAATGGCCCCGTAGCCTCAGGCTGGGCAGACCGATGATCAGTGCGCTCGAGGCTGCAACGGCCATCGCAGCCAAGAGTCCCGCCCAGGGCGACCAACCGAATTTCGCGCTCAGGATACCGCTAGCGTAAGCGCCGAGCCCGAAGAACGCCGCGTGCGAGAGGCTGATCTGCCCCGCGAAACCCATCAGCAGGTTAAGGCTCGCGACCAGGATCCAGTAAATGCAGAAGAGCACCCCCAGCCCGAGTATGTAGTTGTTCGGCGAGAGCAACGGAACGAGCGCCAGGGCAGCAAAGGCGAGCGCCATGGCGCCGTTTCCGGTCACCCGGGGAACATTCGCTAACCCCGGCGGCTCGGCGATTACCTTGGAAGGTGGCGGCATCACGCGACTCATACGCGCCCCGAGTCGGGTTTACCGAGCAGTCCCGCCGGGCGGATAAAGAGCACGGCAAGGAGAAGGAGGAACGCAATCGCATCCTTGAATTTCGACGAGATCAGTCCGCCGCCCAGGGCTTCGAGCACTCCCAGGAGCAGTCCGCCGATGACCGCGCCATACAGGCTGCCGATCCCTCCGAGCATCGCCGCCGCAAACCCCTTGAACCCCATGGCGGTCCCGTGATCGTAAGAGGTCATGGTGAGCGGTGAGACGATGATGCCGGCGATCGCTCCAGCACCGGCGGCGATCGCAAAAGACACCATGGTGACGCGCCGCACATCGATTCCGACCAGCTCCGCTGCGTCGGCGTCGGCAGCGGCTGCCCGCATCGATTTACCGAGGCGGGTGCGTTCGAAGAAAAGATGCACCGCCACCATAAAAATCGCGGTGACCCCGAGGATCCAGAATGTCTGAGGGTGAACCGATACCTCGCCAAATCGAACTGCTGTATCTCCCGAAAACGGCGGATAGCCGGTAGGACGCTTTCCCAGCGTGAGCATCACGAGGCTTTTGGACGCGATGGCGAGCCCGATCGAAACGAGCGTGATCAGTACCGGAGTGGGAGTTTTTATCGGTCGTATCGTGAGTCGCTCCGAGACCATCCCGACGACAATGACGGCGGCCAGCGCGGCAAGGCAGGCGAATACGAGCGGTGCATTCCAGGTGGCGACCAATGCTGCTGTGATCATCCCGCCCATCATCACCCACTCGCCCTGGGCAAAATTGATGGCGTCTGTCGCCTTGAATATCACGTTGAAGCCGACCGCAACGAGCGCGTAGATCCCTCCCGTAGATATCCCTGCGATCAGCAGCTGTGCGAGCTGCACGCTAAAGTCCATCGCTCAGTCCTATGCGGCTTGTCTTGTGGCTGCGCCGAATCAGAGCTCGCCCGCGATCGGGTGCGTGAATCGAGGCAGGGTAATACCGGTCGCATTGAGACGATTTCGAGCATCGTCGATAACCCTGCGGACGCAGACCTGTTCAGCGGCGGCTGGTACACCCCCAAGCCCTGCATCGGCAAGAGCCTGCTCGGCCGCCACGAACTCCGCGGTATCTGCCGGAGCAAGACTCGGGCACTGATAGCCACGGGACAGGGGCCCGCCGACGAAAGCCGCGAACGACTCGGTGATCGCCGTGCGGTCAGCTTGGCCCCACTGCGTCGCACGGCGCGACAGGTACGCCCATCCAAAGGCCGCATGGCGCCGGCGGTCTGCGACGATCCGCTCCCACACCGCCTTGACGATGTCATTGCGGCTATTGGCGAGGCTGATTTCACCCAGCTGCAGTTCGAGTTGCTTTTCGATCGCGCAGTGGGTGACGAAATAGGCATCAAGCGATGTACCAGCGTCAAGGACAGTGGTCGCTCGGCGCTGATTGAAAACCTCGGCGAAGGCGCCGCTGGACGGCTCTGGCAGGTCCCCGCCGAGGGCCTTTGCGACGCCGTGAAAACATTCGATGTGCCATGCTTCCTCGGTGTTACGCACCGTCAGGAAGTACTTTGGGTCGGCCTCTCGGCCGATTTCGAGGCAGAAACGGATCAGGATCGCCGGCGTTTCGGTAAGCCCGGTGTAGGTCTGCCAGGCGCGTCGGCTGTAGGCAAGCCGCGCCGCCTCACGTAGAGCAGAGTCAGTCACGGATTGATTGAGCAATGCCCAATCAAACTCCCTGAACGGATCCCACTTGGATGTCTTGGCCAGCTCATACAGCTGCCGAATCACATGGTCCGATTCGTTCAGATCAAGAGGAAAGCGCCTCTCGACGGGGATAGGTGTCGGGGGCAGCGAGGCGCCCATCAGAACGCACCATCGATACGCGGATGTGAAAACATCGGCAGGGTGAATCCCCAACCCTTCATACGTTCGCGGATCCGTTTGATTGAACTGATGAAGACGGGCTTCTCCAGCTCTTCCACGGTCGCTCCGAGACCGGCTTCCCAGGTGAGTCGGTCGACCTCGTTCTCGTGGCGTGAGGCCGGATTATCCGGGGCAAGCCAGGCGCTGTGATAACCGTTGAGCTCCACCTTTTCGAGCATCGTGATCACCGCCTGCTCGACCCTGTGCAGTTCCTCACCAGAGAGCCTCGGTACGATGAAGTCCATGTAAGCCCAGCCGAACGCACAGTGACGAACCTCGTCGCGGCTGATCGCTTTGATCACCTCCAGCGCGACCGGATCCCGCGTCACATCCTTGAGGTGAACGAACACGTCGAAGGCTATCTCCTCAGCGGCGCAGACCAAGGCAGCGATGGTCCCGGCCAAGGGCACCTCCGGGTCGAGAGCCATCTTTCGAACGCCGTGCGTGGAGACCGATCCCTTGAAGTCGGTCTGGGGTTGCTCGATGTAGCCTCCAAGCGCCTCCGCCATGCGGTAACAGACTTCGGCATGGCGGGATTCTTCCTGAGACCGGATCGTAAAGAACAGCCTCATGTCGACCGGATGGTGTTCCTGGCAGTAGCGGATTTGCAGCGCCGGGCTTTCTGAAATCGCTCCGTACTCGCCCCAGGCCCTGCGACTCCAGTACTGGCGGGCTGCCCACAACTGTTTTTCCGAGTAGCGGGAACGATCGAGCAGGTGCCAGTTGATATCGGTCCGGGGATCCCACTGGGCGCGGGTTGCGGACTTGAACAGATTTCTGATGCGCTGAATTTCAGGCTCGAAAGACAGCGGAAACCGTTTCTCGGATTGATCGAGAATGGTGGGAGTCTGCAGGACTGCGCTCATATTTACCTCGGAATTTCAGGTCGGGGCGCGCTATGCTGCCGCGCCCGATTCGTCTGGTTTTGACCGCTACTGGTAGTCGGCCAGTACGAAGCGGTTACCCTCCCATTTGAGTAGAACCAGATCAGACTTGGAAAGCCCCGAGTGTCGCTCACGAGAAAAATTGAAGGTTCCGCCGGCACCCTTGAAGCCCTGGATCTGGGTGAGGGCATCGCGGATCTTGGTCTTGTCGTTGCCGCCCGTGGCGAGAGCCTGCGCGGCCAGCATGATCGCATCGTAGGTCTGCGCGACGAACTGATTGGGCTCGCTGTTGTTGTATTTTTTCCGATAGAGCTGTTGCAGTTCGCTGATCATGGGCTTGGTGGCGTCGTTGTCGGGTAACTGGTCTCCGACCGGGAACTTCACGCTCGCCAACAGCAAGCCTCGCGTCGCATCGCCCGACAGTTGCATATACCGCTGAGAAACGAACCCATAACCATGAACGAGCTGTCGGTCGGCCAGCCCTAGCTGGTGGGCCTGCTTGAGGAAGACCACACCGGCTGGAGTAACGGTCCAGCAGATGATGGCCTGCGCAGGAGAGGACTTGACGCGCGTGAGCTGTGGCGTGAGGTCGGTGTCAGCGGGGTTGAACGATTCGTAGACGACATTGAGCTTACGAGCGGCAGCGACTTTCTTGAGCTGCTCGACCGCGCTCTGGCCGAAGCCAGAGGAATCATGGACCATCGCGATATTCGTGATGTTTCGCTTTGCGAAATAGTCGGCCAGTCGCTCCATCACCATATCGTCGTCGACGGTGCTCTTGAAGGAAAACTGGCGTTCGGCAACCGGATGGACGATACCCATCGCCCCCTCGGTCGATATGAAGGGCATTTTGGCGCCTTCGACCAGCGGCACCATGGCCATGGCGATACCAGAGTTGTTACCGCCTCCTACGATGATATCGACCTTGTCCTGGTCGATCAGACGTTTGGTGGCATTGATTCCTTTTGTGGTCTGGCTTTCGGCGTCGTAGAACACCCATTCGATTTTGCGGCCGTTGATGCCGCCTTTTGCATTGATCTGCTCGATCGCGACCTCCATGCCGCGCTTCAT
>CAZZKA010000033.1:0-19645 GCA_964654745.1 uncultured Bordetella sp.
GACCTGCCTTCTCACGTCATTCAGCAAAGCCATAATCTCGTTGGGTTTGGCCGGAGCGAGTCGCTCGTGAAGTGCTAAATCAAATAGACCAAACTCAAGTTGCCTAATTAAATACATACCCATCATGAAGTGTTTAGCTTTGAGCATGCGTTGGTATAGCGGTGCCGGAAGGCTAGCGCCACTTTCAACATGCTCGGTCATTTGTTGAATCTGATCCCATTCCCAAGCAAAGTTTTCAAGAAACTGGCTTGGCAACTCAACGGCATCCCACTCCACACCATTGAGGCCAGACACTCTAGGCTCATGCATATCGGTAAGAACATGGTGCAGGCCATGTCCGAATTCATGAAAAAGTGTGGTTACCTCGTCATGGGTTAGCGTTGCAGGACGTGAACCAACAGGCGCTTGAAAATTGCAGGTTAACCATGCCATGGGGGCAGCAATGCTGTGGCCTATACGCCGACGATTGGCAGCTACATTCATCCATGCCCCACTTCTTTTCCCTGGGCGTGAGTAGAGGTCAAGATAAACATAGGCCCTAGCAGTCTCATCGGTGTTGCCATATATTGCATAACACCTTACATCCTTGTGCCATACAGGAAGGTCCACCAGCTCAAAGCGATATGCAAATAGCTTTTGTATCAATTGAAAAAGACCGTCAAGCACTTTGTCGAGCTGAAAATACGCCTTTACTTCCTGATCCGAGAAATCGAACAAACGTTGCTTCAGTTGTTGAGAAACATAAGGAATATCCCAAGCCTCTAGTTTCTCAATGCCAAGTTGCCTGCTAGCAAAGTCTGCAAGTTGCGTGATCTCTTGTTGGGCTTGAGGTTTTACTCGTGCGTGTAAATCCAGCAAAAAGGACTTAACCGCACTACTTGAACTCGCCATCTTCGGTTGCAAAGACATCGCAACAAAATGATCAAAGCCGAGCAACTTCGCACTTGCCTGACGAAGGGCTAGAATCTTCTCCATCAGTGGCCCATTGTCAAATGTTGGATCACCTTGGTCTGAAGCAAGAGTGCTGTAGATGCGATACATTTTCTCGCGTAACTTCCTGTCGTGAGCATATTGCATGACTGGAAGATACGATGGCATATGAGGCGTAAACCGCCACCCTTCTTGACCGTGCTCTTTTGCCTGTTGGCGTGCAGCTTCAATAACATCTTCAGGTAGACCATCAAGGCCCGATGGTTCTTCAACCATACAAGACGCTTCATTGATAGCATCTAGAACGTTCTCAGAAAATTTTTGTCCGTGTTCACTTAACGATTTGATGAGCACGGCAAGTTCAGCGCGCTGCTCAGGTGGCAATTCAGCGCCAGACAGCCTGAAGTCCTGGATTGCTAATTCAAGACTTCGCTGTCGTTGCAAGTCGACTGTTGATCCACAGTCTGATGACATCGATTGTCTTAGTCGCTTAAAGCAATCAAGAAGCCCTTGGTCTTGCTCGAGCGCTGTGTAGAAGTCGGTCACCTGCGGCAGCATAAGATTGAATGCTTTGCGCCACTCGGCTTGATCCATGACCGCATTGAGGTGCCCAACCACTCCCCAACTCCGAGATAGTGCATCTAACGCATCGTCAAATGGCGCAACAATTGCGTCCCATCCTAGCGCAATATCTCTTTGGGAAATGGCTTGAAGCTCGGCTCTCGCGCGAGCCAGTAATGCACTAATGGCAGGCTCGATGTGTTCAGCTTTAATCCGCGGGTAATCAACATGTGGGGCAGGGTTGAGCAGTGGATTATTCATGGTCGAAGGCTAGAAGGCGAAGAATCAATATGGTTGAGTAAACTAGATGTCTATAACGTTTTAAAAGAATTTAACTCCATCAAATTGCATAGCATTACATACTAGAACGTTCTTCGGGCGGCCTTTAGGGTGTTTGATAGCAACATCGCAATTGTCATGGGTCCAACGCCTCCTGGCACGGGCGTAATCCAAGACGCTTTCTTGCTTGCCGATTCAAAATCAACATCACCGCAAAGACGACCTGAGTCGAGTCGATTAATGCCCACATCGATCACGACAGCGCCGGGCTTGATCATCGAGCCCTTGATGAAGCCTGCTCTTCCAACAGCAGCAATCAGCACATCGGCGCGCTGGCAGTGTGCGTGCAAGTCTTTGGTTTTACTGTTACAAAGCGTGACGGTCGCGCCTGCTGCCAGTAGCAACATGGCTTGCGGTTTGCCCACAATATTGCTTGCACCTACGACGACGGCTTCAGCACCGCGTAAATTGAATCCGGTGTGTTCAAGTAAGACCATAATCCCGGCAGGCGTGCATGGCACTAGCCGAGGCTGTCCCGAAAAGAGTGCTCCGCTGTTTATCGGATGAAAACCATCAACATCTTTGTTTGGGTCAATGCGGTCAATGAGTTTGGATGCACTCAGATGCGTTGGTAGCGGTAGTTGCACCAAGATTCCATGGACTTGTGAGTCCTGGTTGAGCCTATCGATGTGATCGACCAAGTTTTGCTCAGTACTGTCGGCTGGCAGGCGTCTATGTTCCGAGATAATCCCAGCTTCTTCGCAAGCCTTTACTTTGTTTTTGACGTATACAGAGGATGCTGGATCATCGCCGACTTGAATGACGACAAGACAAGGCCGTGGGAGATCAGCTGGCCAGCGATCGACTTCTTGCCGGATTGAAGCACGCAGCTCTGCAGCAATAGCCTGGCCTGTGATGATCGATGCATGTGTCATGGGATCTCTCTTTAGCTTAGGGTAATATACGGGTTGTGACTTGCAATTGGTGCTTTGTGCTCTTCGCGTTATAATAGCGAGCTTCGTTGGGGGTATAGCTCAGCTGGGAGAGCGCTTGCATGGCATGCAAGAGGTCAGCGGTTCGATCCCGCTTACCTCCACCATCGAAGCGCAGTCGCAGTGGTAGTGGTTGAGTACCGAGTAGTTGTTGAGCGAGTGTTGGCATAGGAAGTGGGTTCAGGAAATCCGCCTTTTTATGAGGCACGCGTTGTCGGCAGACTCCGGTCAGCAGGTTTGGTCCCGTTCGTCTAGAGGCCTAGGACACGACCCTTTCACGGTTGTAACAGGGGTTCGAATCCCCTACGGGACGCCATCTTTTACCCCCCTCTCAAGGTGTTAAACCACTCGAGAGAGTTGGTCTGACCGCCCAGATGGCGGGGCTCGCCGTACAGCGATGCCATGAACGTTATTCGATGGCTGCCCCCAGGTACGGCAACCTCGGTGGCGAGCGCACCGCCCGCGGCGATCGCCCGGCGGGCGGCAGTCGGATGGAGCGCCTCATCGGCGATCCCGAGGTAAAAACGGATCGGCGCGTCGTAACGCCAATATGTCGGGCTGTTGGCTGCGATTTGCCTGAGAAAAGCACTATTGGTGTCGTGCGTGAATCGATCGAAGAACCCAGGTACCAGAAGGGTCGGACCGGTCGGCCGGGGCGAGGCTGCGTCGGCGCGGAGTTCGTAGGTCTGCCAGTAGCGCGCGGTCAGTTCCCGGAACTGCGGGCGCACCGCGTGGTGCAGAAGTCCTGTAATCCCGTAGTTGACTTCGTAACTCCCTAACAGCACGACGAGACATTGCCAGATCCAGTCAGGCAGAGCGGGAAAGCTCGCTACGCCATCGGGCACGGGGTAAGTCTGTGCGCCGCTCCAGAAGCGGACCGTTTCGGTAAGTTCGTTGAATGGGCTGGAGGCGCTCGTCGCAGCGATCGGGATCTTTCTCTGGCGCAATGCCTGATGGAGCCACTGCGAGTTGATGCCTCCCTGGGACCATCCGTTTAAGAACAGCGGCCCGGCTGAGAGGCCCATCGACTGCATCGAAGCGAGACCCGCCTCAAGAATACGAAGACAGGCTTGAACCGTCACATCGGGCACCGCGTACGCCTCGCTCCGCCCGTTCCTCAATGGACCCTTGCCGACATAATCGGCAGCAATTACCGCATACCCCTGAGCCGCAAAACGGTGGATGTTGAACAGCGTCTCGGCCGAGTCGCCTGGGAAGGCCAAAACGTAGCCGGGATCGGCTAGCTTGATCAGCGAAGACGGTACACCGTCAAAGTTGAGGACGGTTCCGTGTTGCCAGGAGACGACCGGCAGCGGGCCTTTTACGCCGACAGGCAGCGCGAGGAGACCGGTCACGGTGAGCGATTCGCCGGTCCGCGGCAGATTGAGCGGTACGACAATCCGATGCAATTCGACCGCATATCGGGCGCCATGTCGCGACGGGTCAAACGCGGGCAATACAGCCGGAACGTTGAAGTCAGGAAAATTTCGAGCGACTTGCAGATCGAGCCGGGCAGCGCTCACAACCACTGTTTGGTCGATGAGTTTACCTCGAGGTAACGCTGGCTGCAGGCCTGCCGCGAGCGCTGAAAGAATCGAAGATGTATCGGCCGAAGCAGGCGCGGGCCACCCCGCAGATACCGCCAGACTGCTCGTTGCGCCCAGCCATAAGCGCCGGGAGGGGGATTGGAGCGTCGGCGGATCGGCTTTTGGAACCGCTGGCAAATTCAACTCCCCCGAGGGGTCCTTGTCGACAAACTCGGTCATGAGAACAACCCCGATGGTCAGCCTTTTGTCTCAGTCATGCTGGCGTAATTGTCTCGATACTAAAGCGCATTCGATTTTAGGCTCGGAATGGCAGGTGCCGGCTCGATTCGGTCCCCGATCGTTCCGGCGCCGCCGGCTAGCGTGCACGCCGCATGCGCGTCGCTATGAAGACGCCCGACCCGACGATGATCAGCATCCCAGTCAGGGCAAGGCTGTCGGGAAAGTCTCCAAAAACGAGCCATCCCATGAGCGTTGTCCAGAGAAGTTGCATATAGCTGAAGGGCGCGAGCGTCGAGGCTGGCGTGTGCTCAAAGGCCTTGATGAGCACGAGATGGCTTGCGGCACCAACAGCACCGTTGAAGATCATCAGCGCGACATGCCACCAGGCGATGGGGGCCGTCCATGTATAGGGCAGCATTGCACTGAAAAGCAGGCAGCCGGCGAGTCCTGGGTAAAAAATCGAGGTGTATGCGCTCTCCACTGCGGCAATGCGCCGCGTGAGGACCTGATAAATAGCCATCGCGAACGCTGTACCCATCGGGAACAAGGCTTGCCAGCCGAACAACTCGCCGCCTGGCCGGATGATCAACAACACGCCGCTAAAGCTGAGAATGATTGCCAGCCACTGTTGCCGTCCCACTGACTCGCCGAGGACGACCACCGCCAACATCGTCACGAGGAGCGGTGCGACAAATGTGATCGCCGCCGCCTCGGCTAGAGGCATCAGGCTGATACCGGTCACGAACATCAGCGAGGCAACGGGCAACATCACGCTGCGCGCGATTTGAACCCCGGGCCGACGCGAAACCACAAAACCAAAACCCCGGTGGGCGCCGACAACAACGAAGATGACCACCGCGTGAATCAGGAAGCGAACCCATAGGATGAAGCCGACGGGGTAGTAGGCGGTCATCGATTTAGAAATCGCATCGGTGATGGAAAACAGCAGCACCGCGACCGAGATCAGCGCTATGCCGCGCAGACTATCCCTGGGCGACGGCGTCCCTGCCTGTCCCTCACTCACGCCGGCGCACCGGGTCGCAGGCCTCGTGCCACCACCAGATCCCCGGGAGGGAGCGGTTCACCTCGATCCAACCGAGCAATGTTGTCCAGCATTCGCTTCACGGTCGGTGCCAGATTGTCTGCCGCAATTGCAGCGATGTGCGGCGACAGTACAAGATTATCGAGCCGGCGAAGCGGGGAATCAGCCGGAAGCGGTTCGGTTTCGAAGACATCGCACGCGGCGGCGAGAATCGTGCCCTGCAGGAGCGCAAGGCACAAATCGGCTTCGTTGACGACACCGCCCCGGGCAACATTGATCAGGACGGCATCTCGTTTCATCATGGCCAAGGTTCTGGCATTGATGAGGCCGCGGGTCTCTTCGGTCAGTGGGCAATGGAGACTCACGATGTCAGCCTCGCTGAGCAGATCCGGGAGTGCACAGTAGCGGGCCTCGAGGCTTTGTTCGACCTCTGCCGGTAGTCGCTTGCGCTGGGTGTAGAGGACCCGGCAGCCGAAAGCGCGAACCAGCCGGGAGACCTCGCGTCCGATCGCGCCGCAACCGACGATACCGACGGTGCGACCGTTGAGCATCAACGAATCGTGGCGCAGTGCGCTGCCAGTCCAAATGCCTTCTCGCAGCGTCCGGTGCGACCATGCGATATGCCTCAGCGTTGCGAGCATCAGGCCAAGCGTGTATTCCGCGACCGGGCGGGCGTTGCCGCCCTCAAGGCGCGCCACGGCAATCCCCAGGCGCGCGGCGGCTGCCAGATCGATATTGTCGACGCCCACGCCCCATTTATGGACCATTCGGAGCTGTGGTGCCGCCTCAAGCAGCTCGGCGGGTACAGCCACCTGCCCGGTTATCGCATGCGTTGCGCCGGCGATAAGCGACAACCAGTGGTCGACGCTCCGCTCTCGCGCGACCTCGAGCCGGTAGGTCGGCGGGACCAGCTCCGAAAAGCGCTGTCGGCTGCGTTCGGCGAGGACATCAAGGACGACGATGAGCGGCGCGGCAGGCAAGGTCATAGCGGCAGATCAGCTCGCGGAAAAACCGACGCCCGCGCTCGCCAGGCCGCCTGAAATCGCCACTGGCGTCCCGTCGGCCCGCCAGCAGGCCGAGCCGGTCATCATGCCGTCGGAATCGAAGGCAATTGCATTCATTCCACCCGCGATTCTGGGCACGCGCTTGACCTGGTGACCCATCGCCGATAGCGCTACATCCAAATCGGGCGCGTACCCCGCTTCGACTTCCAGTGCGTCGCCTTCGGAGAACAGTCGGGGCGCTTCAACCGCCTCCTGCAGGCTCATGCCATGGTCGACCAGGTTGATGATCGTCTGCATGGCCGACGGAAAAATCCGCAGACCACCGGGAAGTCCCAGCGCCGCTTCGAGTCGCCCTTCCTTTAATAACATCATGGGCGCCATCGAGGTGAAGACGCGTTTGCCCGGGGCAATCGATAGCGCGCCGCCAGGGTGGGGATCGAAGTTGTACATGTAGTTGTTGGCGATCATCCCGGTCCCCGGGACCATCATGCAGGCGCCGAATGCACCGTTCAGCGTCTGGGTGCTTGCAACTACATTACCTTCAGCGTCCGCAACGGTGACATGCGTTGTGTCTGCCGACTCCAATGGCACTCGGGCCGCGCGCCAATTGCCCGCCACTGTAGTGCTGATTTGTGCACGCAATTCGCTGGCATAGTCGCGTGAAATCAGCCGCGCGACAGGGACGTCGATAAAATCCGGATCAGCGGTGGCAAGTGCCCGGTCGGCGAAGGCGATCGCCATCACCTCGGCGATTAGATGACAGGTGGTGACCGAGCCGAAGCCAAGACTGCGCAGGTCGTAGGCCTCAAGCAAATTGAGCATTTGTGTGATGTGTACGCCGGAGGAGGCGGGCGGCGGTGGTCCGACGACCGTGTGGCCGCGATAGCTGCCGAGCACCGGTTCGCGCATCCTCACCCTGTAGGTCTGAAGATCGTCGCTGGTGATGAGGCCGCCAATTTGTGCGATCGCAGTCACCAGCGCCTTGCCAAGCTCTCCGTCGTGCAGCGCCTCAGCGCCTTGGCGAGCAATCAGTCGGAGTGTGTGCCCGTAGTCGGGCTGACGAAGCTGCGTGCCGGGCGCCGCCGGTATGCCACCCGGCAGAAGGAGACGGGCCAATCCCGGGTCAGCAACCAGCTGCGCGCGATGGTCAGTGATGTTTGTCGAAAGGTAAGGCGTAACCCTGAAACCTTGCTCTGCAAGCCTTATCGCCGGCCCGAGAACGATATCCAGCGGCGCCCTGCCGTACTCGGCCAGGATCTGGCACCAACCGGCGAGCGCGCCAGGCACGGCGATGGCCAGTGCGCCGAGTTCGTTTGCGCGGCCGAGGGTAAGTCTGCGCTCGGCGATCGAGGAGGATACCGGTTGAAACAGATTCTCGTGTGCAGCCTTCGGCGCGCAGGCGAGATTGTCGAAGATGCGATGGTGACCATCCGGGGTGCGTAAATGCGTGAGTCCGCCTCCGAGGATACCGACCATCATCGGTTCGACCACGGTGAGCGCGAACAGGGCGGCGACGGCAGCATCGACAGCATTACCGCCTTCCAACAGCATCTGGGCGCCGGCCGCTGAGGCTGCAGGATGATTGGTGATCACCATGCCGCGCGAGCCCCTGGCCGGCGATTTTTCGCAGGCGAACCGTGTTTGCAGCGGCGTACCCCTCATCCAGGCTGCTTCAACATGTCGCGCAAGGCCGTCTTGAGAACCTTGCCATAGTTGTTCTTGGGTAGCGTGTCGATCGTGTGGTAGCGCTTGGGGCGTTTGAAGCGTGCGATATGCTCGAGGCATAGTGCATCGAGCTCAGATGGCGATACCGTGGCGCCGGGCCTCGCAACAACGAAGGCGACGACCGATTCGCCCCATTCGGCATCGGGCGTACCGACCACAGAACACTCGAGGACCGCCGGATGGCGCAACAGGATCTCTTCGATCTCGCGCGGGTAGATGTTCGAGCCGCCACTGATGATCAGGTCCTTCGAGCGATCCCGAAGCGTAAGGTAGCCGCGTTCATCGAGCGACCCGACGTCTCCGGTCCATAGCCACCCGTTTCTCAAAGCGTTGGCGCTCGCTGAGGGGTTGTTCCAGTAGCCTGCCATCACACAGTCACTGCGGCTCACCACTTCACCGACTTGGCCCTGAGCGAGTTCCTTCCCATTTTCTCCCACGACCCGGACTTCGACGCCGGTCCGGGCCACGCCAACGGAGCCCAGCCTCGAAAGATGCTCGGGCCCGCCGTCGCCCAGATGACCGGCTTTGGACAGACCCGTGAGCGTCATCGGGCTCTCGCCCTGTCCGTAAAGCTGCCAGAGCCGGGGCCCGAATACATCGAGCGCGCGCTGCAGATCGCTTACATACATCGGTGCACCACCGTAGTAGAGCGTCCGCAAGCCGGCATGCGCTGCGCGCACACCCGGCGACTGCAGCATCCGGATGACCATGGTCGGTGCGGCAAACAGGGTCACGCGGCGGTGGGTTGCGAACGCCTCAAAGATCTGCTCGGGTTCGAAGCTGGAAAGGATGAGCTGATGACCTCCGGCGAAGAGATGAGGCAGCCCGTAGAGGCCCGACGCGTGCGACAGCGGGGCGGCATGAAGTTTGACATCGCCAGGGGCGACAAACTCGACATCAGCGAAGTAGATCCACGACATGGCGAGCAGATTGCGGTGCGTCAGCATCGCACCCTTGGGTTTGCCAGTGGTGCCGCTGGTATAAAAAAGCCAGGCAAGATCGGCTGGCGAGCGCTCGGCACAGTCGGAACGCGGCCCGCTGGCGAGCGACTCATAAGAGGCGCTGCCCACGACATTGAGTTTGGGCGGACGAGGCTGGTCGCGCAGAACCGGTTCGAGCTCTCCCACCAGGCGTTCGCTTGTAAAGACTGCCCGGGCAGCGCTGTCGCTGACGATATGGCTTACCTCGCGCGGGTGTAGCTTGGCGTTGACGGGCACAGCGGCCAGGCCGCCCGCCCAACAGGCAAACAGGAGTTCGTAAAACGCCGGCGTATTCTCCATGCTCAAAACGACGCGGTCATCGGTATTGAGCCCGAGCGGGCCGCGCAATGCGCCGGCCAGCCGCAGCACGCGGTCGGCGAGTTCGCCGAAACTCATTGTTGCGCCTTCGCCAGTGATCGCCGGCGCCTCCGGCTGGCTGCGGGCGCGGTTGAGCAGGATGCGCGCAAGGTTTGGCATGGTCGCTGATGAAGCTATACGGTTTTGAGCGCGCTTGTCAGCGGACCAGGCCGCGACGCAGGTCGGCCGCGATGGCCCGTGATTGTTCGTGGGCTGCTCGCCGGGCCGCGATTTCCTCGGCTGAGAGTGCTGCGGCATTCATGTAGGCATTTCGCCAGTTGGCTGGTCCAGACCAGCGCAGGGGATTTTGTACCGTGGTTCGCGCGGCTGGTGCGGATTCGAGCACTCTCAAAGCCAGCTCCAGGGTTGCGTCCTGCGAGGCCAGATCGAACGGACGGGCGCAGGCAGCGCCCAGGGGAAAATCGCTGAAGAGCAGGCGCGGTACGCCGACATGCTCGACGATATCCCGGGCGCACCCCATCACCACCGTCGAGATACCGTGGGCTTCGAGATGCCGTGCTGCAAGGGAAAGCGTCTGGTGGCAAATCGGACAGTTGGCAACCAGCACCGCTGCCTCCCATCGGTCGGAGAGACAACGCGACAGCAGCGCTGGCAGGTCGACGGTGAGGGTGTGGCGATGACTTCGGTTGGTTGGCATGCCGAAAAAGCGCGGTGCGAGGGTTGCGATCCGTCCGTGGTTGCGCGCCCGTCGCAATGCAGGCAGGGGAAACCAGAGATTGGTGTCGTCCTCAAGGTTGGCCCTGTCGACGCCGACATGCGAGACCCGTAGGTCATGGTCGATTTCGGTGTCGCCAGCGTAGACCTCGAAGAATTTTGCCGCCGAGTTGTAGGGTGCCCTGGCGCTCTGATCGCCCTTGTCGGGGTGAAAGGGCGAGGCCGTGGTGATTAGCCCCAGACAAATCTGCGCGAGCGGTGCACGCAAGGGCGCGAATGGAACGTCATCGTAATGGGCATACCGGTAGGGTTCGCCGTAGCCTAGAACGCGATACCACTCGTGGGTCCTGTCAATGTAGCGTATCGGCTGGTCCCATTCGGGGGCAAAGCTCGGATCGAATTCGGGAGCATTCATCATTTCGGCGCCTTGGGAAAGGGTCTGTTGCAGCTCACGGTTTCTGCGCCTGGGATCGCACTGTCGCTATTGACCCGGGTCAGATGAAGTGGGCGCAGATTGAACCTAGCGCGCCGAAATCTGCCTTCACCTCCATGCCGGGGGTTGCCTCGGCCGGGATGATGCAGGTTCCGGTCGTGACGACCTGACCGGCCTCGAGCGTGATCCCGAAGCGGGACAATTCGTTCGCCAACCAGCAAAGCGCCCGCCTTGGGTCGCCCAGAACGTTGCTGCCGACGCCCAAAACGGGCTCGCGGCCGCTGACCTCGACCTTTACCTGGTGCGCCGCCAAATCGAGGGTACGCCATCCGGGCGGACTCGCCTCACCAAGCATGAAACGATCGGCGCAGGCGTTATCGGCGATCAGTTGCGCAGCGCCGGCCTTGGCAAAGCGGGTGAGGCGTGAGTCTGGGATTTCGATTGCCGGGTGAAGCGAGGCGACTGCGTCCATCACCTCGCCGACCGAATACTCCTGTGCGCGGGGGATGAGGGTCCTGGCCATCCGGAACGCAAACTCGACTTCAAAAACCTTCATGAGGCTCGCGGCGATCGGGATGCGTCCGCCAGCCGCTATGGTTTGAGTGTGGTGAATGCGTCCTGCAAGCGGGCCGTCCACGCCGATGTGGGACTGACCCGCCAGGGACGTGGCAGCTATTTTCCAACCGTAGTTGCTGCGGCTGCTTGCGCGAAGCATGGCGAACTGAATCGCGTAGCCTTCGGCGCGTGATGCGGGCTTGCAGTGCTCGGGAAGCTCCGGCATGACCCGCCCGGTCATCCAGTGCTCGAGCAGACGCTGCGCTGCGTCGGCGATTGCGGTTTCATCGAGTGCCACGGCTGTTTTCCTCCTCGGCGATCACTTCGCGCTGGGTGAGGGCCAGCAAGACGCCTGCTACCAGCGAAATCGCAGAGACTGCGAGTCCCGGAGCCAGCGAGCCAGTCAGATCGGCCATCCATCCGGCGAGTAGCGGACCCGCAATCTGTCCCGCAGCAAACACTACCGTGAATCCAGCCATCGCCTCGCCCCAGCCCGAAGTGGCAACCCCTTTTTTTACCAGACTTTGGATCGCCGAGGGCGTGGAAAACATTGCCAGACCGAAGAGCGTCGCAGACACAAGCATGACCGGGGCCGAGGTGTGCAGCAAGGGCAGGGTTGCTCCCGCAGTAAGCGTGGCCATTGCGGCGGCAAGGGGGCGCCCGCCCGGCCAGCGCCGCAGCGGGCCGCTCCACACCGTCGGAGCAAGCCAGCTCGCCAGGCCGAGGAGAGTCCATGCAGCAATCACCGTATGGGTGTGAGCGTCATGTTCGCGCATCCAGGCGATGATGAAGGTCATGTAGCCGATATAGCCCAGACCAAAACAGAGATAGCTGATTAACGCCCTTCGCAGCGGGGCGATCGAAGCCGAGGCGGGGCGGTCGTCGACCGGCGCGGCAGCCCCGCCCGGCGACAGCGCCTTGCCTGCTGGGAGGCGCCCGGGCTCTGCCGTGCGCAGTGCCACCCAGAATGTTGCGGCGCTCATCGCGAGGCTCATGAGACCCATCGCCTGCCAGGCGAGCGGCCAGGCCTGTCCGCCACGCGCCTCGAAAAGCAGCGGTACGCCGATACCGCTCAGCATCAGTCCGATTCCTCCACCGGCGAAGTAGATAGCGATGGTTGTCGTAGCGAGCGCAGGCCTTTCGGGAAGCAGGTTTGCCGAAAGTGTTCCGCCGCAGATGAATACGGCAGCACCTCCGAGACCTCCGAGGCCGCGCATCAGGCTGAGCAGTGTCGGGTCGCGTGTCAGTCCGGCGCCGAGGATGGCCAGCGATGTCACGAGCATGCCGCCGATGAAAAGCGAGCGGTTACCGATGCGTCCGACCCAGATCCGGGTCAGGATGGCGCCAGCCAGGTAGCCGATGGCGTTGGCCGTGTTGAGCCAGCCTGCCTGCGCGTAACTGAGCGAGAGATCCTCGCGCATTGCAGGCAGCACCAATGCATAGGCGAAGCGCGCAAAGGAGTTCGAGACTGCCGGCCCGAAGGAGAGCAGTAGGGCGCGCAGGAGCGCAGCGACCAGTTCTGGGTCGCGACGCGCCGAGTTCAACGTTTCAACGGGCCGCCTCGACCGCCCGCGCGGCGAGCACCGGGATCAGGTGAGCGCGATATTCAGCGGAGGCGTGCAAATCGGTGCTGAGGGTTGCAGGATCCACTTTTACGCTGCGCGCAGCCGCAGCGCTCCAGTCGCGCGATAGCGCTGCTTCGAGCGCAGTGATACGGTGGGCCGACGCGGCAGCGCCGGTTACCGCTACGCGAGCACCCGAAGCAAACCGCGCAGCAAAGACGCCTACCAGCGCGTAATGCGAGGCGGGTTGACGGAATTTGATGTAAGCGGCGGCGCGCGGGATCGGGAAGCTCACCGCCTCTAGGATCTCATCGGGCGCCAGCGCTGTCTGATAGATACCCAGGAAAAAGTCTTCGGCGGCGATGACCCGCTTGTTGGTACGGATACGTGCGCCCAGTCCCAGCACGGCAGACGGGTAGCACGCAGCGGGGTCGTTGTTGGCGAGGCTGCCACCGATCGTGCCGCGGGCCCGTACCTGTGCATCGCCGATGCCATCGGCGAGCGCTGCGAGCGCCGGGATCGCCGAGCGTACTTCGTCGGATGCTGCAACTTCAGCGTGAGTCATCATGGCGCCGATGACGATGTCCTCGCCCTCCTTGCGGATACCGCGCAGTATGCCTATTGCAGAGAGATCGACGAGGTCGCTCGGCGCGGCAAGCCCGAGCTTCATGGTCGGCAGAAGCGACTGGCCCCCCGCTATCAGACGGGCATCGGCCGATCCGGTAAGCAGGCTGGCCGCCTCGGCGGTCGAGGCCGGTCTGTGGAATTCGAATGAGTTCATGCGTGATTGTCCGTTGCTTGGAGTCGCGACCGGTCAGGCCGCCTTGCCTTGAAGCGCTCGCCAGACGCGCTCGCTGGTGAGCGGCATCTGCACCGAAGTTGCCTGTTCGCCGATGCCGCCGGCTCGCGCCAGTGCGTCGACGACGGCGTTGACCACAGCAGGAGTCGCTCCGATGGTGCCGAGTTCGCCCACGCCTTTGACGCCGAGGGGATTGGCCTTGCACGGAACCGATTGGTCCAGCCGGGTCTCGAAGCGCCGCACGATGCCCGCGCGCGGGATCGCATAGTCCAGGAAACTCGCTGTGACAAGTTGGCCCTGTTCGTCGTAGACGAGTTGCTCACAAAGGGCCTGGCCGATTCCCTGAACCGCGCCACCGTCTACCTGACCCAGGACGATCATCGGATTGACAACACGCCCCACATCGTTGACGGAGCTGTAGCGGTCGATCGCGACCTCGCCGGTATCGGGATCGATTTCGACCTCGCACACATGGCAGCCGTTTGGCCAGCTCGGGCCGTCGACCTTGGTGACGGATTCGAGAAAGATGCTGCCCTGCGCTTCACGCGCTGCGACTTCGAACAGTCCGATGGCAAGGTCAGTTCCCGCAACACGGAAATTTCCTGCTTCGTAGGATATGTCGTCGGCGGATACCTCAAGCGCCGCCGCTGCCTTGCCGCGGGCGATGTCGATCACCTTGACTGCTGCTTCCTGCAGCGCTGAACCGGCGGTGAAGAGCGAGCGAGACCCTGCGCTGCCGAACCCTTCGCCGCGGTCGGTGTCGCCCTGAATGATGCGGATCCGGTCAAGGGGTAGACCGAAGGCATCGACCGCGAGCTGGGCGTAGGTGGTGGCAATGCCTTGGCCCATGGCCTGCGTAGCGGTGAAGATTTCGACGAAGCCTTCCGCTGTCACGTTGACCGTAACCCTGTCGTCGAGCACATTGCCTCCGGTCCACTCCAGGAACGTTGCAATACCTCGGCCGCGCAGACGGCCGCGGGCGCGGCTGGCCGTAGCGCGTGTCTCGAAACCCCGCCAGTCGGCCAGTTCTACGCCCTGATCCATCATGCGCGGGAAGTCACCGCTATCGTAGGTCTGACCCATGGCGTTGCGGTAGGGCATCTGCGCGGCCACCACCATGTTGCGCCTCCGGATCTCGACCGGGTCCAGTTTCAGGCGCAAGGCCGCGGCATCCATCAGGCGCTCGATGACATAGACCGACTCGGGGCGACCCGCGCCGCGGTATGCCCCGAGCGGGGAGGTGTTGGTGAGGACCGCTTGAATGTGAATGTCTATGACGCGGATGTCGTAGACCGTGGTCGTGATCCAGGGGCCGATGAGCAGAGGGATCGCGCATCCCGTCGGTGTCGGATGGGCGCCGATATTGGCCGCTGTGCGGACGCGCATGGCCAGGATCCTGCCCTGTGGGTCCAGCGCGAGTTCAGCCTGACTGCGCAGGCCGCGTCCGTGGATGGCCGAGAGAAATTCTTCGCTACGCTCGGCTATCCACTTAATGCTCGCGCGCAACTGCCGGGCTGCGAAGGCGATGGCGACATCCTCGGGATATGCGCCGGTCTTCATGCCGAAGCCGCCGCCGACATCGCCCACCAGGACCCTGAGTTCCTCCTTGGGCACGCCCAACTGTCCGGCGATGGTGTTACGCGCGCCGGAGGGCATTTGCGAGCTCATTCTCAGCGTGGTTCGTCCGCTCGATGTGTCAAAACTCGCGAGGACCGAACGCGGTTCCATCGGCGCGGGTGCAAGCCGTTGGTTATCGAGGTCGAGCGCCACGACATGCGCCGCAGCTGCGAACGCCTCATCAGCGGCTTTGGCGTCGCCGTAGCGCGTCTCGGCGACGATGTTGCCAGGGGCTCCCGACCATACCAGGGGCGCGCCAGGGGCTACGGCAGCCTGCGGCGAAGCCACTGCAGCCAGCTCTTCGAGGTCGGCCATCACGGCATCGCGCCCCGCCCGGGCGGCGTCGGGCGAGGTCGCGATCACCATCGCCATTGCCTCTCCGACGAATCGCACAACCTCCGGGGCAATGGCGTGCCGGTCCGGGGGAGGCGCAACTTCGCCATCGGGGCGCTTGAAGATTGGCGGTGGTCCGCCAAAGGGCTTGACGCCCGCAGCGATCAGGTCTTTGCCGGAAAAGACGGCAACCACCCCCGGAACTGCTAGCGCGGCCGACGAATCGATCGATCGGATCCGGGCGTGCGCCATCGGCGAGCGCACGAACGACAGATGCAGAAGGCCCGCGGGCGCGAAGTCATCGACAAAACGACCGCGGCCGGTGATGAGGGCCGGGTCTTCGATCCGGCGAACGGAATGGCCGCTACCAAAGCGGCCAAAGTTGGAGTCTGCTGTCACGTGCTGTCCTTGTGACGGGTTTGTGAAAGGGTTCGGGGGTCTTTCCGGAATCTCGTGGCCCGCCTTAGCGCGGAGTGAGAGCCGCCTGTCAGGGCTAGCCCGCGGCCTGCGCCGTTGCTGCCCGCCGCACTGCCTCGACGATATTGGTGTAGCCGGTGCAGCGACACAGATTGCCCTCGAGCGCTTTTTCGATCGCGGCTTCGTCGGGTTGGGGCTGGGTGGCAAGGAGGCTCGCGCACGCCATCACCATGCCCGGGGTACAAAAGCCGCATTGCAGGCCGTGGCAGTCGACGAAGGCCTGCTGGATCGGATGAAGCGAGCCATCTGCAGCGGCCATCGCCTCAATGGTCGTGATCTCACGACCCGCCGCCTGAACCGCGAGCATCGCGCAACTCTTGATCGCCCGACCGTCCAGCAGAACCGTGCACGCTCCGCACTGACTGGTATCGCAGCCGACATGGGTGCCGGTGAGGCCCAGATCGATCCGGAGAAACTCGACCAGCAGGCGGCGGGGTTCGACGTCGCGTTCGACCGTTTGGCCGTTGACTTTCAGACGCACGAGTGACATGGGACGCTTCTCCGTAAAAACGCTGGGTCAATGATTAATGGTAGCGCGGAACACGAGCCGGGCGCGCCAGCGCCCTTTAGGGCTTGACGGTATCCTTGAGGATTTTACGGAAGCCCCGGGTGTTCGGCGTGAAACATATTTTGAAAATCACAGTGGAGTTTGGCGACTGCGATCCCAGCGGCATCGTCTTTCATCCGAATTTCTTCAGCTGGTTTGACGCCGGGTCCTTGCACTTCTTTCGCGCAAGTGGCGTTCCCTCGTGGCGCGAGACAGCCAAGACTCACGGTATCGTCGGGACGCCCATCGTATCGACGCGCTGCGACTTCAGGGCGCCCGCCCGTTACGGAGATCAACTCGAGGTGCACACCGGCATCGCTGAATGGGGCCGGAAAAGTTTCACCGAACACCATCGTATCCTCTGCGGCGAGGTGCTTATCGCCGAGGCCTACCATGTGCGCGTGTTTGCAATCCGAGACCCCGATCACCCCGAGCGGGTCAAGGCGGTTGCTATCCCCGAGGAATTTCGCCGCATGTGCGACGAGCGTTTCCCGCGCAGCGACGGGCCTCAGCCGTTATAGCGAACGCTGCCATGCCCGCTTAGATCGTAGCCGGCCAGTCGCCGCGCGTGGAGCTGAAACTTGCGCGACTGGGCAAAGCGGATCAGGGCCTGCAACGGGGGTTCAAAGACGCTTCGCCGCCAGGCGACGAGCTCCACCGCTTCGCTGGCTAGCCGGATGAAGGGTAAACGGTAGCGTTCGGCAACAAGGCCAATTGCGAGCCCGGTATCGGCATGCCCGTCGAGAATTGCTTCGGCGACTTCGTTTTCGTTTTGCGCTACCGCATCGATGACCCTAAGCCGCTCCATCGGTATGCCCGCCTCGCGCATCAGTCTGGCAAAAAGCAGGTTGCTGCCGGCCCCGGGCTGGCGACGGATGACGCGTACGCGGCGCGAGGCGAGGTCCCGCGGGCCCTTGATCCGGAGCGGGTTGCCCGGAGCGACAATCAGGCCCTGCTCGCGGCACGCCCAGTGAAGCGATACCACCGGCAGCCCGCCGAGCGCGCGCTGAATCGCCTCGGTGTTGAAGCCGTCCGAGCGGCTGTCTGGCAGATGGACCAGGGCTGCACAAGCCCTGCGGGAGGCAAGTCGGGTCAATCCGTCGCTACTGCCATGACAGGCGAGCGCGAGGTCGGCGCCGCTCGCCCGGACGGCCCATTCGAGAAGCGGGTCGTGCGAGCCCGCAATAATGGACTCAACGGGCGTCGTTTCTACGGTCGCCGTGTGACCGGCCGAGACGCTCAGCCAGGCTTCAAGGCGCTGGGGTTCAAAAAGCAGGCGCCCGCCGGCGCGCAGGAACGGAATCCGCGCTTTCGATACCAGATGGTAGAGCGTGCGCGGGCTCATTCTGAGGCGCTGCGCCGCTTCGGCAACCGTAAGAAGGGTCTCGTCTCCGGGTCCGACTTGGTTCACGTTGAAATACGGTCCGATAGTTTTGCAAAAATTCCGCAGTTAACAAATTTTACGATCAAACTGATAAATTTGCACATACTGTGCAGGACTTTGGCGTCAGCTTTGATCTTCTCCTCGGCCTGTTGCTGGGCGACCGGCCGGGACTTTGGCCGATAGTCTGGATGAGTCTTCAGGTCAGCGCCGCCGCCACGATCGTCGCCGGTCTGATTGGTCTGCCGCTTGCTGCCGCCATCGCCTTGTTTCGCTTCAGGGGCAGGGAGGGCCTGGTCGCGGTGCTGAATGCGCTGATGGGGCTTCCCGCCGTCGTGGTCGGTTTGATCGTGTACCTGCTCCTGTCGCGCGCTGGCCCGCTCGGCCAGTTCGGCATCCTGTTTACGCCCGCCGCGATGGTGGTTGCTCAGACATTGCTCGTCCTGCCGCTGATCACTGCACTATCCCGCCAGACGCTCGAGGACAGCCTTCGCGACTTGGGGCCCTACCTGCTGTCGCTCAAGGCCACGCCCTTGCACCGGTTGGCGACTGTTCTGGTCGAGTCGCGGCTGTCGCTCGTCACCGCGCTGTTGGCAGGGTTCGGACGCGCCGCAGCCGAAGTCGGCGCGGTGATGATGGTGGGGGGCAACATCGACGGCGTGACTCGCACGATGACGACTGCGATCGCGTTGGAGACCAGCAAGGGGGACCTTGCACTCGCCCTTGCCCTGGGGGTCATCCTGATCAGTGTGGTGCTGCTGGTGAATGCTTTTGCCCAATGGCTGCGTGCACGCTCGGTGGCCAGCCATGGGTGATCGCGGCGCGCTGCGTCTGAGGGAGCTTGGCTGTTCCGTCGACGGCCATGCGATTGTTGCCCCGGTATCGCTCGATATAGCCCTGGGCCGGCGGACGGTGGTCCTTGGGCCGAACGGAGCAGGCAAGTCGACGCTGCTACAACTGATCCACGGAATGAGGGCTGCCACGAGCGGTTCGGTGGTGATCACGGAGAGGACCGGCGAGTCCCGCCGGCCCGGTGCGGCCGATGTGGGGCTGGTCCTGCAACGGCCGGTCATGCTCGCCCGGACGGTCGTGCGTAATGTCGAGCATGCGCTCGCGGTGCGCGGCTTGCCTCGAGGCAGTCGAGCGTCTGTCGCCGCGCGAGCGCTTGAGGCGGTGGGCCTCCGATCCCTGGCGCAGCGCCACGCTCGGGGTTTATCGGGGGGAGAGCAGCAGCGTCTTGCGATCGCACGAGTGATTGCCGGATCACCGTCGTGCCTGTTGCTCGACGAGCCCTCCGCTTCGCTCGACCCTGGCGCTGCAGCAGGGATTGAAAGGCTGCTGCTCTCGCTTTCCGAGGCAGGCCTGGGGATAGTCATGAGCACGCACGACCTCGGGCAGGCGAGGCGGATGGCGCAGGAAGTAATCTTCATGCACCGCGGCCAGGTAGTCGAATCGGGCGATGCCCGCGCCTTTTTCGGCGAGCCCCGTACCGAGCCGGCAAGGCGCTTTCTCGCGGGCGACTGGATCGAGTGAAAGGGGACTAAAAATGCTTATCCCTCACTCTGCTGGTTCCTCGTGCGGGCGCAGGCTGTTGCGGATCTTTTTGTGGTGCGCGGTGACTGCGGCGGTT
>CAZZKA010000034.1:0-2369 GCA_964654745.1 uncultured Bordetella sp.
GGCTGGTTCGGCGTCGTCGCTCCGGCTGGCGTGCCGAAGCCGATCGTCGACCGCATACAGCAGGAGGTGGTGCGCGTATTCAAGCTGCCCGAGGTTCAGGACAGGTTGCGCACGCTGGGTCTGGACGCGGTGCTGTCGTCTCCGGAGGATCTCGCCACCTACCAGCAGGCTGAAATCCGCAAATGGAGCGACGTCGTTCGCAAATCCGGGGCACGAGCTGACTGACGGAGGGTCGCCCTAGGGCCGCGCATGCCGGCGCGCCATGTCGAACACGCTCAGGTCGAGAAACTTGTCCGGGGCTGGCGCCCGGCCGCCCCACTGTCCTTCAATCTCGGCGCGAAGAGCGAGCACGTTGCGAAAGCCCCTGATGTCGAACTCGCAATCACGGGACAGACCGCTTCCGGCGGTAGTCAGCTCGGCGTATGTGAGCTGAGCCACGCGGGGGGTCAGCTTCAATTCGCGCTGCAGTACGGCAAGGACCAGCTCGCGCTGAGAGGGGTCCTGCGCAATCCGGCAACCCTCGATGTAAGCGGCGAGATAGCGCTCGAGAACGCCCGAATTGCGGGCAGCCCACTCGCGCATCACAAATACCCCGCTTGCCTGATAGGGCCCGAAAAGATCGATGGTGCGTCCGAGACTTTTCGCGCCCTTGTCACGGGCCAGAAAATTCCATGGCGGGTTGAGCAGCGTCGCCGCGCGTTCAGGAATATCAAGGCCATTGGTACGCGCCTCTGAGCCGCCGAGCGGATCGAGCTTGTAGTCGACCCCTTCGCGCAGCCCAGCGTCTCGAAAGATCTTGCGCCCGATCAGCGCGTAGGCGGTGTTCGGTGCGTCGACCACATACGAGCGTCCCTTGAGGTCTGCAGGGCGGTTGATCTCCTGGCGCACAAGAAGCTCGTTCATCCCACCATCGCCACCGGCGACGATGATGACATCAGCCTTTGCCACCTCAACCATCGCCACAGCGTTATCGACCGCAGCATGCGCAATCTCGAATCTCCCCGCAGCGAGCCCGGTCCGTTGCTCGATCGAGTTGGGGGTGAACTGCATCTGCACCGTGATACCCCGGCGCGCAAAGTAGCCCTTTTCCTGCGCCATGTAGATGGGGATATTGCTCGAGCCGCGGAACACATTGACCCGGACGGTGGCCGGATCATTAGGCGGGGCGACGGGCTCGGACAGGCCTGCGCATCCCGTCAGGGCGACAACCACGAGTAGGGGAAGAGCAGACCGGATCATGAACAACTCCTGATGGTGGCGCCCGGGCGAAAGTTTCGCTGCCGGAAAGTTTCGCGGCCGGACAGATGGGCCCGGCCGGGTGAGCCGAACCAGACGGGCCGAACCAAACGGGCAGAAATGAGGGCCAAGGTTTCTCGAACGACTTATGTAACCCTTCAAGAGGCTAAACCGGCACGCCTTCGGGCGTCAACGGGCAGCCAGGCGGGCTGAATTGGTCCGTACGCCACACATTACGCCTGAAGAGTTTGCGCGCCTTAACCGGTGGCACTAGAGTGAGCGGCCCTGTTTCACGGGTTTAAGACAGTCATTCCGATGCCCCGCAAGCCTGCTCCCAGTCGTCCCGCCTCCCGCGCTTCGGCGCGCACCGCAGAGCCTGTCCGTGCCGGCTCCGCCCCGAGCGAGGGAGCCTCTTCAGCGGCGCGCGCGACGCGCGTGCGTCGCGAGGAGGCGGTCGATACCGCAATCACCGCCGCTTTTTCCGTCGGAGAACCCGCCGCCTCCCCGCCCAAAGCGAGTAAGCGCAAGGCGACCAAAACTCCGGCTGCAACCCCACCGGCAAAACGTGGCAGCGCCAAGCGCGCAGCCGCGCCCACAAAAACCAAAGCAGGTAAGACCGCAGGCAAGCCGCGCAAGCGGACCCGATCCGCGCAGGCGGCTGGCGATGATCTCGAGCACGGGTTTGTTCCCAAGGCACTGCCCCCAGGGGCTGCAGCACCCGGAGCGGTAGCTCCGCGCTCGCGCGAGACGGTCGTCCCGGAGGGCTCAGTGCACCCCGAGCCGCACCCGGCCCGGATCGATCGACCCGCCTCGAGCGGCGCGGCGGAACCGACGGCGCGCCCGTACGCAGCCCAAACAGCAGTCGGGTCGGGAAGCCCGTCCGCACACGCGTCATCGCGGATCAGATGCCAGAGTTGCGACTATCCGCTGCCGCGGACGGCTAAGTTCTGCCGGCGCTGCGGGATCCGCCAGGTTCCGCTGGAGGCGACTTCGCAAGGTGAACACGCAGCCAGAAGTTCGCCGAAGAGTCTCCCGACAGCACCCGTCCGGCCAGCTGCCGTGCCGCCCGAGCCGCAAAACCCGGCCCATCCCGGCCCGGCCCATCCCGGCCCGGCCCATCCCGGCCCGGCCCA
>CAZZKA010000034.1:2469-19471 GCA_964654745.1 uncultured Bordetella sp.
GCCGATCGGGCCGATGTTGCCGCCGAATCCGAGAGCGAAACCGCCAATCAGGCCGATGTTGCTATCGAGTCCGCGACCAGCGACACCGGGCCGACAGGCACAGCAACGATTTCCCCATCCGATATGGCCCCGCATGCGGGGCAATCCTCGGCGCCTCAACCCTTCCAGCGCCCGCTCGCCTCGAGCATCGTGCGTACCTGCAGAGAATGCGAAGAAACCATTCCGGCGATCGCGCGGTACTGCCTCTATT
This sequence comes from uncultured Bordetella sp., assembly GCA_964654745.1. Taxonomy (GTDB): domain Bacteria; phylum Pseudomonadota; class Gammaproteobacteria; order Burkholderiales; family Burkholderiaceae_E; genus SYIM01. Next base: position 2,720 of record CAZZKA010000034.1, read on the forward strand.
GCGGTTGCGCTCAGTCAGATCTCGCTTCAAGAATCGTCAAGGCGCCCGCGGAGCCTTTACCGACCGCCCTGTCCGCCCCAACAGGGCATGGGGCTGACGGGACTGCTTCGGGCAATGCGGTCGGTGCCGAATCGGGCGCCCTCTCCGAAGGCGAGCCCGCGGCGCTCGCGTCAGCCAGTACGGAAGCGGACGCGCAGTCCCCGGACGCTGTGGCGCACCCGAGCTCCGAGAGCACGCACCAGCCTCCCGCTGAACATGAACCCCGACCCGAGCCCGAGCCTGAGCCCGATCCGATCCCCAGCCTGCTTGCCGATGATGTCCTTGAACGCGTCGGCCGGGCCCAGCATGACATCGATACAATTGGAAAGGATCTCGAGCGCCTGTCGCGACGCGCACTCACCGTGCCCCCCTCGCTACTACGGCCAGGCCCCTGAGGACACGGACCATGTATTGCATCGAATGTGGCTCCCCGATCGAAGCAACCGCCCGCATGTGCGGCGTGTGCCGGTTTCCTCAACCGCTCGAGGAATTTGCAGACCTGGAACCGGCGCTCGCGGGTAACGGACCGCGGACCGTGCTGCCGGTGCGCTTTGTCGAAGCCAATACCAAGCCGGTGCAAAAGCCCCGGCTCGCTCCGGCCATCGCGGTTTTCATAGCCCTGTGTATCTCAACCGGGCTATCGGTCTATTTGCTGACGCGGCAAAGCCCGAACGCCCAGAACCGCTCTGGGGCGGAAATCCTTCCTGCGGATGACAAACCCGCTGCAGGCAACGCTTTGGTACCCACTGCAGTACCCACTGCACCCGCTGCGGTACCCGCCGCAGTGCCCGCTGCAGACCCCCCTGTAACGCGCGCTGATTCGCCCAAGTCACCGTCTCCACGCGGGGCGTCGAACTCCAGCCCCGCCAAAGGCGGTTGATCCGGGTCCAGGCGACGCCTTAGGGCGGCTTTCTTGCCTGAGCGGCCGCGTGCCGGTAGGCTTCCGGGCCTGTCCGACCGGAGATGCCCCCCATGAACTTCGATGAAAAAACTCTTACCGACGCCGCCGTCGCGCGTTTGGACCAGTGTGCCGACCCTCGCTTTCGCCAGATCATGGCGTCGCTCATCAGGCATCTCCACGCCTTCGTGAGCGACATCGAGCCGACCGAAGCCGAGTGGTTCCAGGCTATCCGCTTCCTGACTGAAACCGGCCAGCGCTGCGACGACAAGCGTCAGGAGTTCATCCTGTTGTCAGATACGCTCGGGGTGTCGATGCTGGTGGATGCAATCAATCATCGCAATCCAGCAGGAACGACCGACACCACGGTCTTCGGTCCCTTCTTCGTGGCCAACGCACCGGAAATCCCGCACTGGGGCAACATCGCAGAGGGTCTTCCCGGAATGCCCTGCTACATCTCCGGCAAGGTCCACGATACTGAGGGACGGCCGGTCGAGGGCGTGCTCATCGATCTCTGGCAAACCGACGGGGTCGACGGCCTCTATGACGTGCAGACCCCTGAAGGCAAGATGTTTGGCCGAGGCCGCGTGCGAACCGATGCCCAGGGGCGCTATGCGTTTCGCACCGTCAAACCTATCAGCTACACGATCCCCTCGGACGGACCCGTTGGCGGCATGTTGCGCAAGATGGGACGTCATCCCTGGCGCCCTGCGCACGTCCACACGATGTTGCAGCGGGATGGCTTTCGCCCCATCACCACGCACCTCTTCGTTCGCGGCGACCAGTGGCTGCAATCGGATGCGGTTTTTGGCGTAAAGGACTCGTTGATTGTCGACTTTATCGATCATCCCCCGGGGCCTGCGCCGGACGGTAAACCCTGCGACAAGACGTTCTCGGTCGCTCACTACGATTTCACCATGGCCCGCACATGAACGTTGCTCGGGTCGGCTGGATCGGATGCGGCAAACTCGGCCAGCCGATGGCCGCGCACCTGATCGCAGCGGGACACCCGGTCTGCGTATTCGATACCGATCACAACGCCCGCGCTGCCGCGTCAGCGCGCGGTGCGCGGCTCGCGCCCTCGATCGCAGACCTGTGCAGGGACAACGAGGTGATCTTCAGTTCATTGCCCGATGACGGTGCCCTGCGCAGCGTCGCGTGCGGCCCCGATGGCGTGCTGGCCCACCTATCTCCAAACACGGTCTTTGTCGACACGAGTACGGTCTCTCCTTCCGTCTCTGCGGAGGTCGCGACGGCCGCGACAGCGCAATCGCTTCGCTATCTGCGGGTCGCGGTGTCCGGCAACCCGGTACTCGCCGAGGCCGCGCAGCTCACCGCCTTCGCATCGGGCAACCGGAACGATTTCGAGTTAGCCGAGCCGCTTATCGCACGCTTTAGCCGTCGGGTATTTTTCGTCGGTGAGGCAGAGCAGGCGCGCACGCTCAAGCTCGTCATCAACCTGATGATTGCGGTATCGGCGGGCATGCTGGGCGAAGCGCTCGCGCTTGGCGAAAAAGGCGGACTCGACTGGCAGCAGATGCTGGAAGTCATCAGCGAGAGCGCTGTCGGATCGCCGATGGTGCGCTACAAGACCCCGCCGTTGCTGTCGCGCGACTACACGTCGACTTTTTCCTGTGAACAGATGGCCAAGGATCTGGACCTTATCCTGTCGGCTTCGGCGCAATTCAGCGCTCCGGTTCCTCTTGCCGCACAGATGCGTCAACTGTATCAGGCGCTCATGGCGGGGGGCGCAGGTCAGGATGACTACATCGCCACCGTACGGCATGCGGAGCAGATCGCCGGCCTCAGACTATCCGGTACGCGATCAGTCTCAGACTGATCAGATAGACTGCCCTCGCGCATCCCGAGAGCAGCCATTTTGTGCGGTCCGGACGCGTCGGGGAGCCTCCCCCAAGGTCTATCTTGACGGATCGCGAGGCTCATTCTTGCGGCTTGGGCCTGAGCAGTCGCGATGACGGAATGAGGATGACGTCGCGCAACAACCAACACACCAGAACCCAGCTGATCAGGCCTTCCAGCACCATGATCTGTACCGCCATGGCCGCGCCCAGATGTTCGGCCATCCAGCCAAGCAGAAGAAATCCCAACGGTCCCACCCCGATAAACACCGACAGCAGCCCCATCAACCTCCCGCGGGTTTCCTCCGGAGAAGCCATCAGAACCAGCGTCGACTGCATCGTCGAGAAGCAGGCCATGCCAAGACCCGCGCCCAGCAAAGACCATGCAGCCATCGAAAAACTCGCTGAGAACGAAAACAAGGCCATCATCAGCATGAAAAAGATGATGCCGAGGGCGAAGAAACGCCCGTGATAACGCAGGCGCGAGCCGAACCGGACTACGAGCGACGAACCCACCACCGCGCCAATGCCCTCGGCCGCTGTCAGTACACCAATCATCGCCGCTGATAATTCAAGCCTTTGCTCACCTATGACCGGGATCATGCTCACCGCAGGAAATCCGAACAGGTTGAAGACCAGGGACAATCCAAGCGCGAGCATGACCATCCGGTTGCCGCGCGCGATCGCGAACCCCTCTCGGAGGTTTCGAAAAAATCCGGTCTCGCGCCTGGGCAGGGGGGGCTCGGGCGCGAGCGCGCGGATCTGCGCGAGGGTTATGCCATGCAGGACCACAGCCAGACCGAAGGTCCCGCTCAGTCCGACAGCCTGAAGGATGACCCCACCCACCAGCGGCCCGACCATCTTGGTGATGTTGTTAGTCATCGAATCGAGCGCCATCGCGGGCACCAGCTTGAGCGGCGGCGCCTGCGCAGCCAGCAGCGTTCGCCGTAAAGGCAATTCGGCCGCCCAATGAAATCCTGATAGGAATGAACCGACTGCCAGGTGCCAGACTTCTAGCCGACCAGTAAGCGCGAGCAAGCCCTGCACGAGCGCTGTGGCCAGAACCAGGACCATGAGCGCGAAGTAGGTGCGCCTCAAGCCGAAGCGTTCGGCGATAAACCCCAGAATAGGCCCGGCCGGCGCAAAGGGAAGAAAGCGTAGCGTCGCGATGAATGAGGCCTGAAACGCGGAGTGCGTGACCTCGAAGACATAGATCCCGATCACCACGACATCGAGCCAGCGGATGGTTCCGCCGCACAAACCCGCCAGCCAGACCCTGCGAAAATCAAGCTGCGACAACAGGCTGTCGGAGTCTTTCATCTGGCGCCGAAGCGCTCCCTTGGATGGAATCGCCGGATCAGCGATCCCGACGAGTATGCGTCTAGCGGCTGCGCCGCTCCAGTACCACGAGCGCGACGAGAGCGACCAAGCCAACCGCCATGACGCCTACCGAGACTCCCACTGCATTGCGGCTCGCAGCGTAGGTGATGCTGGAGTATGCGAGCCAGCCGCACGAGGCACAAAAAAGCAATGGGGTGACCGGATAAAGCGGGACCAGGAACTGGTCTGCTGCGGCCGGCCGGCCGTGCAGCTTGAATACCGCCAGACCCACGAGAAAGAGAAAGGTCCAGAAGACAGGCGCGGTAAATTCGACCATCGCCTCGAATCCATCATGCTGGAGCAGGCCAAATAGCACCAGAGCAACGCTTAGCCCGCCTTGGACGAGCAAGGCCCGAATCGGCATCCCGGCGCTCTCATTCCATCGTCCCATAAAGCGCAGCGCCTTCCAGTCGAGTGCAAGGGCAAAGTTGCTACGGGCACCAACGATCATCGTCGCGTTGATGCTCGTGAGAGCCGCAAGCGCTACAAAAAGTCCGAGCGCCTTTTGTCCCACCGGACCGAACGCAAGCCCCATCACATCGGCGGCAGCAGCCTTTGACTGGGCGAGGCCCTTGAGACCCAGACCGTGGATCAGGGCGAGATTGACGAGGATGTAGATGCCGGTGATAACAAGCAGGCTGAAGACGATCACTCCCACAATTCGGCGCGGGCCACCCGCCACATCGGCAGAAATGAAAGCCGCCTCGTTCCAGCCGCCGAAGGTGAGCAGCACAAAAACCAGTGCTAGCCCCGCCATGCCAAGCGCGGGAGAACTGCTAAACGGTGGCGGAGTCGCATCGGGCGGCGCAGTCACCATGAACCCGGCGACAACGACCGCCACGAGTCCGGTCACCTCAAAAATCGTCAGCAGGGTCTGTACCCTGCCGGATGTCTGAAGGCCGATGATGTTGATCAGCGTGAGCACCACAACGACACCGATCGCCCAGATTGCCGAAGAGTAGGCGCCGAGGTCAATCACCTTGCTCATGTAGTCGCCGAAAACAAAGGCGAGCAGCGCAATCGATCCGGTATTGATGACGGTGGCCTTAGCCCACGCGTACAGGAAGGACAGGTGCTTGCCGTAGGCGACCTCGAGAAAATGATAGTCGCCGCCTGCGTGCGGATGACGCGTTGAGAGCTCGGCATAGCAAAGCGCGCCCGCGATCGAAATGACCGCGCCCGCCACCCAGATCAGCATTGCCCAGCCGACATCGCCGCTCACGCCCGCCACCATCGACGGGGTCTTGAAGATCCCCGCACCGATGACGATGCCAACGATGATGGCGACAGCCGCGTACGGCCGCAGCGAGGGGACCGGCTGGCCGGAGCCGGCCCCGGGAGCGTTATTCATGAGCGGGAACTGAACAGCCGCAGCTCGGATCAGTTGCCGATCCGGCGCGCCTCGAAGCTATTGCTCGAGTAACTGCCCACCTGGCCCTTGAGTGTCCCGGAGTCGGTGAAAGTGGCCTTTACCACCTGCAACTGTCCCGACGCAGAGACATAGCGGAACTGAACTTCAGCGCCATCAACACGCGGGTCGAGCAGCGGCTGCGCTTTGTCGCCCAACGTGATGGTGCCGCCGATCTTCTGGTATTTCTGGGTGATGTTGACGCGTACGCGCCCGACGCCATCCATGCCGTCAAAGTTCCAGTCACCGCCCACCTGCGCCGGAACGACCCAGTAGTAGCCGCTGCTGCCGCCAAATCCGCTTGTGCTCGCACTGATCAACTGGTCGGGCTCCCAGTCACCCATAGTGAACGAGTTCGTGACGAGTCGCGTACCGGGGCGCATCTTTAGCAGGGTCGGGCGCAACTTGATGTTGAGGTCGGGCAACAGGTACATCGTCACGACGGTCGCCTTGGAGAAGTCCTCTTTGAAGATGTCGCCGTTGATGATGGTGACCTTATCGGCAACGCCGGCGCGCTCCGCATTGCGGCGCGCCAAAGCGGCCATTTCGGGGTTGAATTCGATACCGACGGCGCGCGCGCCGTGGTTGCGGGCCGCGGCGATCGCGATCTTGCCGTCGCCGGCCCCGAGGTCAAATACCAGATCGTCCTTGGTGACCTTCGCGGTCTCGAGCATGCGGTTGACCAGATCATTGTTGGTCGGAACCCAGACGACGTCCTTACCCGCCTGTCCGACCTGGGGCTGGTACCTGTCGTCACCGGACTGGGCGCAGGCGACCAGTCCAATGGAGGAGAGAATGATCGCGGCAAGACCATTACGCGCGAATTTGGAGAGGGCGGGCGAAATCATGGCCGGTGTCTTCCTGGAAACGTTTGGATTGAGAATGTATGCCGGGGCGGCGAACCGACAAGCGCCTTCGAAAAACCGCCCCGAGAACGCAATCTTGAACGCACTCGGCCCGGCCGGCAAGTTTTCCCGGGCGAGCCCGGCGGAACGGGGCCTCGGAAGGGCTGATATTCTCAGCGCAGTCCCACCCAAGAGATAACTTCGAATCCGCCCGGGAGACCCGCGTGAGCCAGTTCCTCGCCATTCACAGAAACGGCCCTGTCGCCGTCTGGACCATGAACGACCCGGCAACGCGCAACGCGCTCACCGGTAATTCCGCCGCGGCCGAGATCGTCGCGGCAGCAGAGGCGGCAAAAGCCGACCACTCGATCCGCGCAATCATCCTGACCGGCGCGGGTCCGGTCTTTTCGTCGGGGGGTAACGTCAAGGACATGGCGCGTTTCGCGCAGCCCGGACTCGACGCCAATGCAATCCGCAACGAGTATCGCCATGGCATCCAGCAGATTCCGCGGGCGATGTGGTCGCTCGACGTCCCCATCATCGCCGCAGTCAACGGACCCGCTATCGGCGCGGGGCTTGATCTCGCCTGCATGTGCGACCTCCGGATCGCCAGCGACACCGCAAGCTTCGCAGAGAGCTTTGTTCGGGTCGGCATCATCCCCGGCGATGGCGGCGCGTGGTGGCTGCCACGCGCCGTGGGTGCAGCCAAGGCGGCCGAGATGGCTTTTACCGGCGACCCGATCGGCGCGGGCGAGGCACTGGGCTGCGGGCTCGTATCCAGAGTCGTGGCAGCCGACGCACTGATGGATGAGGCCCTGAGCCTTGCCAACCGCATTGCCCGCAACCCGTCAGGCATTCTGCGGATGACCAAGCGGCTCTTGAGAGAGGGCATTCACAACACACTCGATTCGGTACTGGAAACCTCAGCGGCCTACCAGGCGATCGCTCACCTCAGCCCTGATCACCACGAGGCAGTGCGTGCCTTCATCGAAAAACGCTCACCCGATTTTTCCTGAGCGGCCGCAAGCGATGGTGTACGCCGCTCCCGATGCGGCAGCCCGCGGCCTCGATCAGGAAAGCACGCCAATCTGCCAGGGAACGAACTCGTTATCGCCCACGCCGAGCGACTCGCTGCATGAGCGCTCACCGGAGGCTATGCGCAACATCAGCTCAAAGATGTCTTTTCCCATCTCATCCAACGAGCGCGTGCCGTCGATCACCTCGCCGCAGTTGATGTCCATGTCGCCTCGCATCCTGCGGTACATAGGGGTGTTGGTGGCGAGCTTGATGGTCGGCGCAGGGTAGGAGCCGAAACACGACCCGCGACCGGTGGTAAAGGCGATCAGGTTAGCCCCGCCGGCGATCTGCCCGGTCGCCGAGACCGGGTCGTAGCCTGGCGTGTCCATGAAGACAAAACCCCGCTCGAGCACCGGCTCGGCGTATCGGTAGACCTCCATCATTCCGCTTGAACCCGCCTTTTTTGCGCCGCCCAGACTCTTTTCGATGATGTTGGCGAGCCCGCCGGCGTGGTTGCCTGGCGAGACACGGCCATTGATCTGTGTATCACGGCCTTCGTTGTACTTGAGCCACCAATCGATCCTCTCGATCAACTTGCGCCCGACCTCGGCAGAGCGCGCGCGCGCGGTGAGCGTATGTTCGACCCCGAAGATTTCGGGTGTCTCGGAAAGAATGGCCGTGCCGCCATGCCGCACCAGGATATCAACCGCCTTGCCGAGCGCGGGATTGGCCGAGAGCCCTGAGAAGCCATCAGATCCCCCGCATTGCAGCCCCACCATGATGTGCTCGGCGCTACAGGGCTCGCGCTCACCACAGTTGGCGTGATCGAGCATCTCGATGATCTGGGCGATGCCCAGGTCGACCGCGGATTGCGTGCCGCCGACATCCTGCATCGTGATCGCCCGCAGCGTCTTACCGGTCTCGAGGCCCTGCGCCTCGAAAAATTTGAGCAGATTATTGCGCTCGCATCCGAGTGAGACCACCAGCGCCCCCGCGATATTCGGGTGTCGGATGTAGCCTGCAAGCGTACGCCGCAACAGGTCCATGGGCTCGCCGCTCATCTCCATGCCGCAGCCCTGGTCGTGGACAAAAGCCACCACCCGATCGACATTGCGCCAGCGCGCCATCCGCTCCTCATGGAAATACGCCGCGATCTTGCGAGCAACCGTGGCCGAGCAATTGACGGTGATGAAGATGCCGATCACATTGCGGGTCGCAACGCGACCGTCGGAGCGAACAAATCCCATGAATCGCGCCCGCTCCGACTGTGGCAGTACTTCGGTCGGGCGGTAGTCCCGAGCCAGCGCATAGTCCTTGTGCACATCATCGAAGCGCATGTTGTGGCTGTGCACCCACGAGCCCGCCGCAATGTCCTCGGCGGCGTAGCCGATCACCGTGTCGTACTTGCGAATCGGTTCACCGGCGCGGATCGCGCGGCTCGCAATCTTGTGCCCAGCCTCGATCGCCTCGCGCGTCACAACCGGCTCCCCGGGGAGCGCGGTTGCCGCGCCGACCGGGACGCGCGCGACGACGACATTGTCGGCCGGATCGAGCCGGATCACCGGCGATGGCACCGACGGCGCGGCGCTGCCGGAAACTGCTGCATCGGTTGAGCCCATCAAGGACCTCTTCAGCCGACCGCGCGCTTGGCGCCATCGAGCGAGAAACGCCGCAGCCGCGGGCCAGCCTTCATCACCTGACCGGGTAAACCGCGACCGAGAATTCCTTCGACCTGCCGGGCGACCTGACAGAGTTTTTCCAGATCGATGCCGGTTTCGTAGCCGCTCTCATGAAGCAGATAGACAAGATCTTCGGTGCAGATGTTGCCCGACGCGCCTGGAGCAAACGGGCAGCCCCCCAGCCCTGCGATCGAAGATTCGAATTCGCGAATACCCAGCTGCAGTCCCACGACCACATTAGCGAGACCTACGCCCCGGGTATTGTGGAAATGAAGCGCAACCGACATGTCCGGAAACGATTTGCGCAGCGCCTCGACTGCCCGCTCGACGACAGGGGGCGTCGCCATGCCGGTGGTATCTCCCAGCGTGAGGTGGCGAACGCCGCGCTCCCGGTAAGCCTGCGCAATGCGAAGCAGAGAATCGACTGGAACCTCACCCTCGAAGGGACATCCGAATGCAACCGCGATTGCGCCGCGTACTGGAATCCCAAACTGCGCAGCGATAGGCGCAAACTCAGCAAAGTCGGCAAGCGCCTTATCGATCGGCTTGTTCAAATTAGCCTGGCAGTGGCTCTCGCTTGCCGAAACGAAGCAGATCATCATGTCGACCTTGGCCGCTGCCGCACGCTCCGCGCCCCGCGCATTGGGCACCAACGCCGAAAGCCTCACCCCCGGCCGGCGCTCGAGCAAATCCATGACCTGAGCGGCGTCGGCAAGCTGCGGGATAGCGCGGGGCGATACGAAGGAAGTCGCCTCAAAGCTGCGTACGCCTGCATCGATCAGCGCATTGAGCACTGCCGCTTTGTTTTCGGTAGCGATGAAATTGGCTTCGACCTGGAAGCCGTCTCGGGTACCGACCTCAGTGACCAGGACGGACCGATCCACCGAATCTGTCGCAGAAAACCTCATGGTGAAAACCTCCTCAACGGGCCGCTGTGCTTTGGCGCTTCGCGCCGCCAGGCGATGACCGCACTTTTCCAGCCGGTTCAAATCGCGCGAGACTCTCTCAATGCGTCGATCTCGACAGTATCGTAGCCCAACTCGGCAAGCACTGCCTCGGTGTCCTCCCCGAGATCCGGCGGCAGACGATGAATCCGGCAAGGATCGTCGCTGAACTTGATCGGAAAGCCCAGCACATCGAGCGGACCGTGCCGTGGATGGTCGATGCGCAGACGCATGTTCTGGTGCTTGACCTGCGGGTCGTCGAATACCTGACCGACGTCGAGCACCTTGCCGCATGGCACCCCTGCCGCGTTGAGGCAGTTCACCCAGTGGTCGATTCCCCGGGTACGGGTGACCCGGTTGATTTCGGCGTTGATCGCCTGCCTGCGCTCGAAGCGGTCGCGGTTGGTCGCGAACTCAGGGTGATTGCGTAAGTGCTCCAGCCCCAGCGCGGTCAGCAGCTTGGCATACACCGCGTCGTTGCTGGGCGCTATCGCCACCTCGCCATCGGCCGCTTCAAAGAGGCCGTAGGGCGCGACCAGGCCGTGGTCGTTACCGTTACGAATCGGCACTCTTCCAGAAGCAAAATAATTGGTCGCCATGAAGGCGAGCATGCTGATCATTCCGTCGGTCAGAGAGGTGCTCACTTCCTCACCCTCTCCGGTTCGGGCCCGCCGCAGCAGCGCAGCGAGTACGCCCATCGCTGCGTAGGACCCGGCGACCAGATCGGAGAGCGGCGGCCCGGCCCGCATCGGTGCGCCCTCAGCCTCGCCGGTCACGCTCATCAGACCGCTCATCGCCTGCGCGATGAAGTCGAATGCCGGACGCCGTGCGTAGGGACCGTCGAGTCCGAAACCGGTTACGTGGCAGATCACGAGGTCGGGTCGGATCTGTTTCAAGGCCCCGCGATCAAAACCCATCGCGTCGAGAACCCCCGGCCGGTAGTTTTCAACCAACACATCGGCGCTTGCGATCAATCGTCGCAGGACCGCTTTGCCTTCATCGCGGCGCAGATCGAGCGTCACCGATCGTTTGTTGCGGTTAAAGCTAGCGAAATAGAGTGAATAGCCATTGGCCGATTCGCCCTGCGAGCGGATCGGGTCGCCCTCCCCAGGTTCCTCGATCTTTATGACCTCAGCGCCGAAATCAGCCAGAAACATCGAACAGAAGGGGCCTGCGAGGATCCTCGTCAGATCGACCACTCTGATACCGTCAAGCTGCATGGCAGCGATTTCGAAGCAATCAAGCGACGCGCAGACGCGCCGCTACGAGACCGGTCGTCATTCCACCTTGACTCCGGACTTGCGGGCGACTTCTCCCCAGCGCGCGTAGTCAGCCTTGACGAACGCGGCAAACTCGGCTGAGGAGCCACCCCCAACCGATACGCCCTGCCCGGCGATCTTCTGGCGGATGTCGGGCATCTGCAGCACCTTGTTAACTTCCTCGTTGATCCGGTTGACGATCGCCGCCGGTGTGCCAGTCGGGGCAAACAGCCCCAGCCAGATCGTCACATCCACATCCCTGAAACCCGCCTCGGCGAAGCTCTTTGCGTCGGGCACAACGGGCGACCGGGCAGCCGAGGTAACCGCCACGGGTTGGGCCTTGCCTGACTTGATGTGCGGGAGCACCGAACCGACCGACAGAATGGCGACATCGACCGCGCCGCCGATCACATCGGTCATCGCCGGCGAGGCACCTTTATAAGGCACCTGCACCAGGTTGATACCCATCGCCGCCTTGATCTGCTCACCGAACAGGTGCCCGACGGTGCCGTTACCCGCAGTGCCCCAGGTGATGCCGCGCGCACCCTTTCCGGCAGCCGCGAGCGACACCGGGTCGTTGATCTTGGAACCCGCAGCGCTGACGACGACGAGCGGAGCCGCTGAAACGCGAACGATGGCTTCAAAACTCTTGACGGTGTCATAGCCCACATTGGCATACAGAAAGGGGCCGAGCATCATGTTGTCCGACTGGCCCATCACAATCGTGTAACCATCGGGAGCAGACTTGGCAACCGCCTCAATCGCGATGTTGCCGCCGGCACCGGGACGGTTCTCGAGGACAACCGTCCAACCCGTCGACTCGGCAAGCTTGGTACCGACGGTTCGTGACACAAAATCGGTTCCACCGCCAGGCGGAAAGGGAATCACCAGCCGGATGGGGCGAGCAGGAAAGTCCTGGGCCTGGGCCATAGGTAACGCTCCGGCGGCAAGCACGGCAGCGACGGCAAGCAAAGCGTAGCGTCGGTTCATAGTCAGATCTCCTCGATGATATGGATGGCTCGCGCAGGGCATACCCTGGCCGCCTCACGGACAAATTCATGCAGTTCTGCAGGCGGCTCGGGCAGGAGCAGCCGCGCAAGGCCGTCGTTTTCGCCCTGATCGAAGACGCGTGGCGCAACCCATACGCACTGGCCCGCGCCGATGCAACGCGACGTGTCAACGGTGATCTTGATGATGTTCTACCCTTGATGGGAATCGGGAACAGGCGGCTTCCACAGTCAGCGGAGCCATCTGACCGGCAGATTGTGCACGCCATAGATCTGCATGTCATGTTTGAAGCGCAGATCATCGAACGGCACATCCAAGGCGAGCGAAGGCATACCGACCAGAAGGCGTTCGAAAATCACCTGCAGTTCAATGCGCGCCAACACCTGTCCCAGGCACTGATGGATGCCGAAACCGAATGCGATTTGCGCGGCATTATCGCGGTGAATATCGAGCACATCGGGTGCTGCAAACACCGTTTCGTCACGATTGGCGGAAGCGAGTGAAAGAAACAGTCCTTCTCCTTTGCGGATGGTGACGCCACCGACTTCAACATCGCAACGCGCCACCCTGCGAGGCGAAAACTGCACCGGACTGGTAAAGCGCAGGAACTCTTCGACCGCGAGCCTGATATCCGCAGGCTTGGCTCTCAGATGCGCTGCAAGAGCGGCATCACGAAGCAGGTAGAGCATGCCCATGGCGATCATATTGGTCGTGGTGTCATGCCCGGCGCGAAGGATCATCGCTCCGATCTCTGCAAACTCATCCACACTCAGATGGCCTGGCTGCACGTGCTCGATCACCACGCGGCTCACCATGTCGTCGCGCGGTTCGGTCATTCGGGCCTCGATGAGGCGGCGGCAGTAATGGGCGAGCTCACGCGCTTTGGATGCAGCATGCCCCGGAGACTGCGTAAGCCCATGCCGCGCGACCGCGCAGTCGATGATGAAGCGATGGTCTTCGTACGGCGACCCGAAAAGCAGCGACATCACCAGCGAGGGAAACGGTACTGCTACCGCCGCTACGAGGTCCTGGGGGGAGCCGGCGCGACACATGTCGGCGATCAACCGCTCTGCGATTTCCCGGATCTGCGGCTCAAGCGCCAGCATGCGACGTACGCTGAACTCACGCGTGAACATTCGCCGATACCGGTCATGATCGGGATTGTCCATGCCTACGAAGGCGCGCTCGCCGCGATCGACCGCCACGCGAGCCTCGGTCACCGTCGGGAAGCCTTCCTGGCCAAAGCAGCCGCTGAAACGTTCATCATCAGCGAGAACGGCGCGAATTTCTTCCTGCCTCGTCACCAGCCAGGCACGCTCGCCATTCCACATCTGGACGGCCATCACCGGCTCGCGCGATCGCGATTGTGCGTACTCGGTGGGCGGGTGCAGCGGATCGCGTCGGGCGAACGGAAACGATGGGCAGGCGCTCATCAGACCCGCTCCGCTCTGGGCATCATCGCTGCCGTGTGCTTCAAGCGCCGCGCTTTAAATGCCGCGAAATGCTGGCGCCCGTTTTTCCATGAATGCCTTGGCACCTTCGCGGTAGTCGTCACTCGCATAGCAGGCATCGAGCGCGCGCTTGACCGCTGCCATGTCGCGCGCGCCGGCATCCCGGCCGAGCTCATTGACCGTCAGCTTGAGCGCCTTGAGGGTCAGCGGGGCGTTGCTTGCGACCATCGAACACCACTCATCGACCATGCCGTCCAACGCGTCGGATTTTTCGACACGACTCACAAAACCCATTCGCGCAGCATCTGCTGCATTGAAGATACGCGCGGTATAGAAGATATCCAGAGTGTTCTGCAACCCGAACACGTCGAGAAAGCGCCTCACTCCGACCGAGTTGTAACCCAGCCCCAGTCGAGCCGCTGGCATCCGGAAGCGGGCATCCTCGGAGCAGAAACGCAAATCGCAGGCTGCGGCGAGCCCAAGCCCTCCGCCCATGCAGATGCCGCGGATCTTGGCCACTACGGGCTTGCTGCAGGCGATCGGTGAGAGATAGGCATCCTCGACCGCCTTGTTGTAGCGCGACTGTGCATGGGGGTCGGTGCGCTGCGATTCGAATTGCGAGATGTCAGCGCCGGATACAAAGGCCTTTTGACCCTCGCCCTCCAGAACTACCAGCCGGATCGACGAGTCGGCATCGAAATCGGCAAGCGCGCGTGGCAAAGCCATCCACATGTCGAACGACATGGCGTTGTACTTGGCCGGGTTGGAAAAAATCACGCGACCGACCGGGCCGTCGCGGCGGATGATAAGTTCGCCCATCTTCAGCATCACTCCCCATGTAGCCAGCGTGACGGCGACCGGAAAATCGGCGACCATCGCAACGGCAATCGCTTTGCTCCGGATCGACGTTGCGGATCAGGAGCTCCGCGATCCTTGCAGTTACACGCGACAAAGTCAAAAACACTTGCCTGCGGAATCCGATTCATGAAACTGCCCCTTGACGGCCTGCGCGTCGTCGACCTCACCACGGTCATGTCTGGACCATTCTGTGCCATGACGCTTGGCGACCTCGGCGCCGACGTGATCAAGGTCGAGTCGGTCCCAGACGGCGATACCATCCGGCGCTTCGATCCGCTCATTAACGGCGAGTCCTACTGCTTCGCGGTCATCAACCGCAACAAACGCAGCCTCGCCCTGAATCTCAAGGACCCTCGCGGCAAGGCGATTTTTCTCGAGCTCGCAGCAAAGGCCGACATCGTGCTTGAGAATTTCCGGCCCGGCGTCACCCGGCGGCTGGGCATTGACTACGCATCGCTATCGGCGAACCATCCCGAGCTCGTCTACGCATCCATCTCAGGGTTTGGCCAGACCGGGCCACTCGCCACCAAAGGTGGCTATGACATCATCGCGCAGGGCATGTCCGGGATCATGATGATGACCGGACTCCACGGCAGCCGTCCGGTCAAAGTTGGCATCGCGATGAACGATATCGCAGCCGGCATCACGACAACCTATGCGGTTTTGGGCGCACTGATCGGCAGACTTCGCCACGGCACCGGGCAGTATGTCGAAACATCCCTGCTCGAGGCGGGCCTCGCATGGACGCATTGGGAGTTTGCCGCCTACTTCGGCGCCGGCGAAAGGCCTGTTGCGACGGGAACGCGGCACCGGCGCGCGGCGCCCTATCAAGCCCTGCGTACCGCCGACGGCCATGTGACGGTAGGCGCCAACACCGAAAAACTCTGGCGGGCATTTTGCCTTGAGGTGTGCGGGCAGCCCGGCTGGATGGAGGACCCCCGATTCCGGACCAATTCGCTGCGGGTCGCCAATGTCGATGCGCTGGAGGGCGTGATCGAGTCGGTGCTCACCACCCGCCCGACCGGGCACTGGGTCGAGCGCCTGGACAAGGCCGGGATTCCCGGCGGGCCTGTCTACACCTATGAGCAGGCGCTCTCCGATGCGCATGTACTGGACCGGCGCATGGTGGTCGACATCGATCACCCGGTGATCGGACCCATGAAAAATATCGGGCTGCCGGTCAAATCCTCTGGTTCGCTCGCATCAATCCGCCGACCGGCACCGCTGCTGGGGGAACACAGCGCCGAAATCCTCGGCGAACTCGGCGTCGATGCCGCGAGGCTTGCACAACTCGTCACTGACGGAGTCGTCATCGACGGGCGTCAGCGCTGAGAATCCGCTCGACAGCTGAGACCGCGCGCATGACCAGTGCGTCATCGAAGCGCCGGCCGACAATTTGCAGCCCCACGGGCAGATCCCGTACGCGACCCGCCGGGACCGTGCAGGCGGGAACGCCACAATAGTTGAAGAGCGGCGTGAAGGCGGCATGTCCGCGCGGCCCCACCGGCGTACCGCCGATCTGCTTCGGGAGCGTATTCCAAGGCCAGGCGGTAACGGGTGCCGCGGGCGCGATCAACAGGTCGTGGGCATCAAAAAAGCGCTGGAGCGCGCGCACGATTGGCTCGCGACGGCGCACCGTATCGGCGATCGTACGGCCGTCGACCCGGGCGCCTTCGTCGATCTGTGCGTTGAGATCGGGATCAATCATGGCTCGCTCCGCTGCGCTGCGCGCCCCGTACAGCGCGTGCAGACCAGCATGCTGCAGAGCAAGCAGCGGATAGGTACTGGTTCCCTCTGGCCATTCAGGGTCGGCACGTGCGACGGATAGACCGCCCGCCTGCAGACGCGAGATAACCGCCTCAAACTGGGCCATGACATCGGCGTCGACCGGAAAACCGCAGCCGAGCTGCGGGCTCCAGGCAAACTTGAGACCGGCGGGTAAAGGGGCCTTCCAGTCGCCAAAATCGAATGCAATCGGCGCTGCGGCGGGGTCGCCGCCATCAAACGCGACTAACTCTCGAAACACGGCCACGCAATCGGCCGCGCTGCGGGCAAGCACGCCGACCACCGATATCCCGAAGTTGGGCTCGGCAAAGCCCCACGGATG
>CAZZKA010000035.1:0-18994 GCA_964654745.1 uncultured Bordetella sp.
ACCTGCGGCAACGGGATCCTGCGATCTCAGACCCGACGCATCCATCAGGAGTCGGCCATTGACCGACTCAAACCAGGGCAGGGCGGCGTCGACGCGTAGACGGTTGTCGCGAACATCGGCAACCGCCCGCCAGTCGATCGCGCCACCGCGCGCAAGCGCGATCTCCAGACTCAGCGCCAGCCGCGTCGCGCCCTCCATCTGCCAGTGCGCGATCGGCTCCGCGAGTCTGTTGCGAAGGGGGCTCTGCTCGAGCACCCGCAGCATCTGCCGCGTTGCGCCATTGGCCTCTCCTTCGAGGGTCAGAACGGGCTTGGCAAAATCTTCGATGCGGGCCTGCACCGGCCCGATGCGCACGCCGAGCATGTCGCCGCCGTCGCCGTTGAAGATCATGCCGGCGCGCTCAAATACGAGGCTGCCGCGAACGCGTTCGATGAGTGGCCATCCAGGCGTGTGCGCCAGCACGGTCTGGTCGACCCGAGTCTCGATTCGGAAGACGCCGAGACTCGGGTCCCTGAACGGAAAGTCAGCGAGATCGCCTCGTAACTGGGCCCGGGTCCCGCTCGCCACGCCTGCTCCGATAGCGCGGCCGACCCAGGCTCGCACAGGAGCCGCAACCACAGCGGGCAGATAGCGCACCACCCTCGCAGCATTGGCGCGGTCCAGCCTGCCCTCCATGTCAACCACGCCGCGACCGGTACGCCCGCCAGCCCGCCACACTCCCGTGACCTCGCCCGCCGCATCGGCATTGGCAAAACTCAGGCCCTGCGCCCGCAGCTCGGCAAGGCGGGGCACTGGCGAGGAGGGGTCATCCTCGAGCAGCCAGCCGAGTTCTCCGCGCAGACTCGACAGCTGGAGCACCGGGTCATTGAACACGCCCGGCCACCGCAGCACCGTATTGACTGACTCGAGCTGAACGCGGCCGCTGCGGTCATTGAATTCAGCGGTACCGGTGAGGTTGGCAAAGGACGGTCGCTGATCAGCCGGCGCCATTCGGCTATCGCCACCGCGTGGCGGCCGCTCGGGCTGGCGTCGAACGCTCAGACGTTCAAAAGCGAGCGATACCGCGTAGGTCGCCTCATCAAGATCCCAGCGCAAGCCCGCAGTGCTGATGCGACCGCTGATCGAAAATTGCGCCAATTGCGCAGTCCACTCATTACGCCAGGGCAGGCGCCGTGCCGTTTCGAGAAGCCTTGCCGCGTCAAACCCCCGCCAGGTCAGCTGGCCGGCACGCGCGATCATGTGGGACGTATCCAGCTCGATCCGCTGTACCGACCGTTCGTCAAGCGCGAACGCAAAGCCTCCTGCGTCGATGGCAGAAAGGCGGCGTGGCGTCACGATCCAGCGGCTCGCATTGAGCGGTTGGGCGCCAACCTCGAGCGTGAGAGAGCGCAGAGCTGCGCGCCCGGTACCTGCAGAGACCTCGATCGACTCGGTGAAGGTCTTGGCGAATATTTCTGTCAAGCGTCCCTGTTCAAAACGGGCCCAGGTTTTGAGAGGCCCACTCCCGCTGATCACGGCCAGTGGCGGTTCTCCCTGGGGAGCAAGCCAGCCCCGAAGCGTCTGCGCCAGGGGCGCAAACTGGATCTGGAAAGCCGAGCCATAAGCCTCGCCATGCCAGACCCGCCAGTCGGTGGGATCCGCCCCCGGCGCAACCTTGAAGTCAAACGCAATCTCGAGCTGCTGCACGCCCTGTCCGATCGCTGGCGCCCTGAGCGAAAGGTGATGGTATCCGCCGTCCGAGGCGCTGTGCAGGTCCACCCCGGCAATCACCATAGGCTCGCTGCCCAGGCGGTCCCGCCAATCGAAACGCGCATTGCGCACGCTAAATGCACGGCTTGCGAGAACCAGGGCGAGTTCAGCAGAGCGGCCGGGTCTATCGAAATCGACCAGAGCGCCCGCGATCGCAAACCTGCGGCGCTCCAGGCGCTCGACGCGAATCACCGGGCGCTCGACTTCGAGGGTCACGAGGCTCGGGCTGCCGGTAAGCAGAGAGCGCAAGGACACCACCGCGGAGGCCTGCTCGATCGTAAGCGGCACATCGTCGCCGCTGCCCACCCTGATCGCCCGCGCCCTTAGGGACGGGCGCAGTCCATCAAAACCGGACTGAAGCTCGCCGATGCTCACCGGAGCATCGACAACCTGTGAGAGCAGGCGTTCGATCTGCGGCCGCCAGCGGTCGATGTCGGGCCATATCGCATGCCTGAGAACGAGGTAAGCGCAGCCAAGCGACAGCGCGAGCACCGTCGCTGACCACCCGGTCCAGACCGCAAGGCGCAGCAAGACACGCGCGAAACCCCCCCCGACGGCGAGCGTCGGTGTGCGACCTGGCTCATCGGGCGCTTGCACGGGCACGCTCGGATCGGGTGTTTCGGAGGTGTAGCATCAAGTCCTGAGAGGATACCCTGTCCGGGCAGAGACGATGCGCTTTCTGGGTGAAGACTATTCCGGTTACTTTCGGCGCTCGCTGACCGCTCTGGAGTCCCGCGAAACCGCCGCGGACAGCGGGTCGGCAAGAGCGCGGCTGGCGGCCGACCTTGCCGCGCCGGTCGACGATACCGCCGTGCGCCGCATTCTCGACGTCCACCTTGGCGAGGCACCGGCTCGACTGGATGCTGAGGCAACTGCCGCGGGGCTTCGGCGCGCGCGGCAGTGGGTGATGCTCCTGCTGATCGAGCGGGATTTGTCGGGCGCTGCCTCGCTAGAGGAGGTATGCCTGGCAATGACCGCGCTCGCTCAGCATGCGACCACTGCGGCCATGCGGATCGCCGGGCGCGAACTCGCCGAGCGCTTCGGCCGCGCGCTCGATGCCGAGAACAAGCCTCAGGACCTACTGGCGGTTGCCATGGGAAAGGCGGGGGCGGGAGAACTCAACGTATCCTCGGATCTCGACCTTATCTTCGTGTTTCGTGACGAGGGTCAAAGCGAAGGTGGCGCAAGCGCGCAGACCATCGCAAGCAGCGAGTGGATGCATCGGGCCGCTCGACGCACTATCGAACTCCTGGCCGAAATCACCGCGGACGGCTTCGTCTTCAGGGTTGATACGCGCCTGCGGCCAAACGGCGACTCGGGCCCGCTGGTCGCCTCCTTCAATATGCTCGAGCAGTACTTCTATTCGCAGGGCAGAGAGTGGGAGAGGTTTGCCTGGCTCAAGTCGCGCGTGATCGCAGGGACAAACGAAGCCGGAGAGGCTTGCGCAACCGACGACACAGCCATGCTTTCGCGAATCGTCACGCCCTTTGTCTTTAGGCGCTATCTCGATTACGAAGCCATCGCGGCGCTTCGTGACCTGCATGCAAAGATCCGTGCCGAGGTCTCGAGGCGGTCGGCGCGCGACCGCGACTCCTTCGATGTCAAGCTCGGCCGCGGCGGGATCCGCGAAATCGAGTTCACCGCGCAGCTGTTTCAGATCGTGCGAGGCGGGCGTGATCCGGCGCTGCGCGATCGACGGACCCTGGCAACGCTCGCCGCGCTTGTGCCGCGCAACGTGCTCACGCAGGACGAGAGCGCAGCACTCGCTGCTGCGTATGCTTTGCTGCGGCGTACCGAACATGCGCTCCAGTATCGCGAAGACGAGCAAACCCACCGGCTGCCGGGCGATGCGGATAGGCGCAGCGAAGTGGCGGCGATGTTGCGGATCAGCGCGCCGGAGTTTGAAGCCGCGATGGCAAGCGCCACCGATACCGTCGCTGGTATTTTTGACCGACTCCTCGCGCCAGCCTCCGGTGACCCCCCGGATGCAGCAGCCGAGCCAGGAGCGGACCCGGCCGCTGACGCAAGCCTCGACGAGGATGTACGGCGGCGCATCGAGCTCATGCGCCAGGGCAGCCGTTACGCGGCCGCCCGCGCCGACACCCGCGCATCGATAGACCGGCTGCTTGAGCAGGCCGTCCTACGGCGGACCGGCCCGGCCGGCCTGATCCGTCTGGTCGAGTTACTCGAATCCGTCTGCAGACGCCCAGCCTATGTGGCGCTGCTTGGCCAGTATCCGCTCGCGTTCGGCCGGGTGCTGCGTATCCTCGACTGGTCGAAGTGGCCGGCTGACTATCTGATGCGACATCCGGTCGTGCTTGACGAACTTCTCGATGGCCAGCTGCTCGAAAACACCGACCTCGACCAGTGGACCGCGCAGCTGCGTGAACGGGTACTCGCCGCTCGAGTGGGCGATGCTCCGGACGTCGAGCTGCAGATGGATATCGTCCGCGAAGCGCACCACGCTCAGGTGTTTCGCCTGATGGCACAGGACCTCGAGGCGCGACACAGCACAGAGCGGATTTCCGATTTTTTGAGTGAACTCGCTGACCGGGTGCTTGCGTTTGTGATCGAGCTCGTCTGGTCGCAACTACGCCACCGCTTTCGCGAGGTCCCGAAGATTGCAGCCATCGCCTACGGTCGGCTGGGGGGCAAGGAACTCGGGTATGCCTCCGATCTCGACCTGGTTTTTCTGTATGACGACAATGACGAACGTGCGATGGAGGCCTACTCGCTCCTTGCGCAGCGCGTCTGCGGCTGGCTCTCCACGCGCACCGCTGCAGGCCTGCTGTTCGAGACCGATCTGCGGCTGCGTCCCAACGGACAGGCAGGGCTGCTCGCCTCAAGCGTTGCTGCGTTCGAGACCTATCAGCGGGAGTCGGCCTGGGTCTGGGAGCACCAGGCCCTTACCCGAGCTCGTTTCGCGGCAGGTGATGCAGCGCTCGGCGAGCGCTTTGAGCGCATCCGACGATCCGTCCTCGCGCAAGCGCGCGACACATCAGCGCTTGCTGAGGAGGTTCGGGCGATGCGCCGAAAGATGCACGACGGCCACCCCAATCGTAGCGGTCTGTTCGACCTCAAGCACGATAGGGGCGGCATGGTCGATATCGAGTTTGCCGTGCAGTACCTGGTGCTCGCACACTCAACACACCATCCGGAACTGCTCGACAACGCGGGAAACATCGCGCTGCTGGCCAGGGCGGGCGCTGCGGGGCTCGTCGACGCCGCGCTCGCGGGCAAAGTGGGCGATGCGTATCGCCGCTATCGGCAGTTGCAGCACCGTATGCGACTCGATGACGCGCAGTACGCCCGGGTCGAGCCTGCGCTGGTAGCCGATGAAGCTGGGGTCGTAGTCGAACTTTGGGATGCAATTTTGGGGCGGGGATAGGAAGTCCCCGGGCTGCGAATTGCGAACGCAGCCTGATTAAGCGCTGACGCTCCCCGCTTTTTGCCTTTCACAGCGCCAAGAACACGCCACAACCGGTCAGCAAACCTATCAAAGCATTGCCCGTGAGTCGCACCGCGATCATGAGCGCGAGCGCCGACAACAGGCGGGGGTCTGCGAGGAGCGCGGCGCTGACGGTCGTCGCCTCGAGCCAGCCTCGCAGGATTTCTGGCGAAACGAGCGCGGCAAGCGCTGCAAGTGGCGCATACCGCAGAGCCCGTTCCAGCAATCCCCGGGGGCGAAGACTGGCCGGCACGAACAAAAACGCATTGCGAAGTGCGAAAATGATCAGCGCAAGCATCACGGTCGTGACCCAGATCGTCGGTGCGTCCATCTGCATCATGGCGCCGCCTTGGCGAGGCGGGCAGCTCGCTCCATGACTAGCGGCACCATCACACCCAATGCAATCGCAAGCAGCATCCCTGCCCGATAGGGCCAGTCTGCTCCGATCAGGGCCACGGCGGCGGCCACGAGCGCAGTCGGCCACGCAAAGCTCGCCCGCATGGCCTGCGCAATCATTGCGAGTACGGCGAGCGTCCCCAGGAAAGCCAGATCGCGCTCGGGTGGAATGAGCGCCACCGCCGCAATCCCGAGCAATGAACCGATCTGCCAGGAAAACCAGACCGGAAGGTTGAGGCCCAGGAATAGGGCAGTGCGTTGCGCACGCCGCTCGGCGGACTTGAGCATCTGGTAGACAGCCAGCCCACTGTCGGTCGTCATATAACCCGCGAGGCTACGAAGGCCCGGCCGCAGCCGCGACAAGTCCCGCGACACGGATGCGCTGTAAATCAGAAAGCGCATACTCGTAAGGAGGACGGTGAGAGCGATCAGCAGGAGCGAGGCGCCCGAAACCATCAGCGGCAGCGCTGCAAGCTGAGCCGTTCCCGAAAACACCAGCAGGGTCATTCCGACCGCCTGGGGGACACTCAGGCCCGATTGCACCATTGCCACGCCAGCGATCACACCCCAGACAAAGGTTCCCAGAACCCCTGGGATCGACCAGGTCGCGCCCAGCAGAAAGCGCTCACGACGGCGCGAGCGCGCTGCGAGCAAAACACCCGACAGCCGGCTCATGACCTGCGCAGTCGCCTCAGGCGCGTGCAACCCGCCCGGCCGACCATCCGGTCTCGCGCGCGACGCGAACCGCTCCGACAAGACAGATCAGCACGAACGGAAGCGAGAGCAGATTGAGAACCGACCAGCCGTTGACGAAAAGTAGCGCGCCGGACGAGGCGGAGCTGGTGATCATTACGCCGAACACGCACATGTCCATGAACCCCTGGACCTTGTTTTTTTCCGCAGGGCGATAGCTCGTGGTGAGCAGCGCCGTGGCTCCGGTGTACATAAAGTTCCAACCTACCCCAAGCAGGAAAAGCGCTATCGAAAAGTGCAGCAGTTCGACGCCCGAAAGCGCTACGACGACGCACGCAGCGTTGAGCAGGACACCCGCCACGATGATGGGCAGATAGCCAAACCGGGCGATCAGCGACCCGGTAAAGAGACCCGTGCCGAACATGCCCACGATGTGCCACTGCAGCACAAATACTGTCTGGTCAAACGACAGGCTGCACACTTCCATCGCAAGCGGGGTGGCCACCATCAGCAGGTTCATGACGCCGTAGGACATCGCAGCGGCGACGATGGCAACGATCGCCCGGGGCTGACGCAAAATGACCGACAGCGGCCGTGCCTCGCCCCCCGTAACCGCGCCGGCGGGCGCCTGGATGCGAAGCAGCTGGGCAAGCGCCATCGCAGTAAGCGCGAACGCGGCGAGGATGAGATAGGAGCCGGCAAACTGATGCGACAGCAGGGTGCGAGACCAGCGCGAGATCTCGGGCCCGAGAATGCCGCCGACCAGCCCACCGGTTAGAACGAGCGAAATCGCCCGCGCCTTGAAACTTGGTCGATAAAGATCTGCCGCATCGGCTGCAGCAAAACGAAGGCTCGCTCCGAACGCGTTGTAGACGCCGCAGAGAAAGGTACCGACGCAAAGCAGCGCCAGGCTATCAGCCTGCATCGCGGCAAACGCAACGACCGCCGCGAGGGCTGCGGCGGCGGCGCCCAGGGTATAGCCCGCGCGGCGCCCGCGTCGCCGCATGAAGGACGCGGCCGGCATAGACCACACCGCACTGCCCAGGACATAGGCCGTCACCGGGATCGAGGCAAGCACCTTATCCTGAGTCAGCTGCAGACCCGCGAGGACGTTGATGGCGATCAGCGTGGCGTTGTTGAGAAAAAGCAGCGACTGCAGTGTGGCGAGCAGGCCGACCTGGAAGCGCAGCGTCGCGATCATGGAGAGGTCCGTTTGGAGGGCTTCTTGGGAGTGACCGACCTCAGTCTAGCGCAGGCCGGGGCCTGTCCCCTCCCCGGCCCGACGCCAACGACACGCGCATTCGATAGAATGGACCTTTTGCACCGCTTTTCCCTCAGGAGACTTCCATGTCGATGGCCGACCGCGACGGGCTCATCTGGTTTGACGGCAAGATGGTGGATTGGCGCGACGCGAAGATTCATGTCCTCACCCATACCTTGCACTACGGCATGGGTGTCTTCGAGGGCGTTCGCGCCTACGATGCGCAAGGCGGAACCGCGATCTTCAGACTCGCCGAACATACCCGCCGGTTTATCAATTCCGCCAAGATCTTCCAGATGGCATTGCCCTTCGACGAAGCGACGCTCATGCAGGCTCAAAAGGATGTCGTGCGCGAGAACAAGCTCGCCTCCTGCTACATCCGTCCTATCGCCTGGATCGGCTCGGCGAAACTTGGCGTCTCAGCTCGCGGCAACAGCGTTCACGTCGCCATCGCCGCGTGGCCCTGGGGCGCCTACCTGGGCGAAGACGGTCTGACCCGCGGTATCCGCGTCAAGGTGTCCTCCTATACCCGACATCATGTCAATGTTTCAATGGTCCGGGCTAAGGCGAGCGGCTACTACGTCAACTCCATTCTCGCCAACGCCGAAGTCACCGCGCACGGCTACGACGAGGCGTTACTGCTCGATACCGAGGGCTACGTGTCCGAGGGCGCTGGCGAAAACGTTTTCATCGTTCGAAACGGTGTGATTTACACACCGGACGTCGCTTCGTGCCTCGACGGCATCACCCGTGATGCCGCCATCACCCTCGCGCGCGACATGGGCGTTGAGGTTCGTGAAAAACGCATCACCCGCGATGAGGTCTACTGCGCTGATGAGGCCTTCTTCACCGGAACAGCCGCAGAAATCACGCCCATCCGCGAGGTGGACGACAGAACCATAGGCGCGGGTCGGCGCGGACCGATCACCGAAAAACTGCAGAATGCCTTCTTCGAGTTGGTCGGCGGCCGCAATTCGCGCTACCGTCACTGGCTGACAGCCGTTGCCTGATGGGTCGAGTCAACCCCACCGCCAAGACCGCTATGACCACGCCCACCGAAAGTACCGCTCCCGCCGCGATCGAAGTCGACGCCTCGGAGGGGCCGGTGTTCTGCCCTAACCCGCGTATGCCCATCTGGTCTTCGCATCCGCGTGTCTTTCTCGATGTTGCGGCAAGCGGTGAGGCGCGCTGCCCTTATTGCGGCACCGCCTACCGACTCAAGCCCGGCAGCGCGCCCCGCGCGCACCACTGACCGCTGCCGCCATGCCGCCCTTGCCCCAGGCGCCGCTTACCGCCGACGCTGTCGAGGAGGCTTTCTATGATGCACTTCGCCGCGGCGATCTTACGGCGATGATGGCGCTCTGGGCCGACGACGAGGAGGTGATCTGCATCCACCCAAGCGGCCCCCGATTGGTCGGCCTCGATGCCGTCCGGGCCTCGTGGGAGTCAATACTCTCCGGGGGTGGCATGGAGGTCACAATCCGCGCGGTACGTTCGCACGCGGGCGCGGTCCTGGCCGTCCACAGCGTGATCGAGTCGATCACCGTACGAGGCAGTCGGGGGGCCGAGACAGTCGAATGTGCCGCCACCAATGTTTTCGTGAAGGGCCCCTCGGGATGGCGGATGCTCATTCATCACGCCACCCAGTCCGATGAGGGCGAAGCGCCCGCCGCAGCGCCTTCCGGTGCCGTGCTGCACTAGAGCCGCCGGCCGTGCCTGAGCCGCAGAGCTCCCGGCAGGCAAGCCCGCAGGGCTATCGCGCTCCGTGGTGGCTGCCTGGCGCCCATCTGCAGACCGTCTGGTCGGCGCTGCTGGCACCGCGACCGAGCGTCGTACTGCACCGGCTGAGGCTCGACACGCCAGACGGTGACTTTCTCGATCTCGACTTCGGTCCCGAGCCTGCCGACGCAGCGGCGCCGCTCTGGGTGCTGTTTCACGGGCTTGAGGGGAGTTCAAGCAGCCACTACGCCTGCGCGATCCTTGACTGGGCAAATCGCCTGGGATGGCAGGGACTGGTCGTGAATTTCCGCGGTTGCAGCGGTGAGCCCAACCGACAGCCGCGGGCCTACCACTCGGGCGACTCGGAGGAGATCGACTGGGTGCTTCGCACCCTGCACGCGCAGTTTGCGAGCCGGCAGCTCCTTTGCACCGGTGTCTCGCTCGGCGGCAATGCGCTCTTGAAGTGGTTGGGCGAGCGCGGCACCAAGGCCGACTTCGTCGCAGCAGCTGCCGCGATCTGCCCGCCGCAGGACTTGCAAGCGGGCGCCGAGGCCTTGGCACGCGGCATCAACCGCGGCTACTGCGAGTACTTTTTGCGTAGTCTGCGGCCCAAGACTCTCGCCATGCTCACCCAGTGGCCCGGCCTGCTCGATGCCGACCGGGTGCGGCGGGCCAGGGATTTTTTTGATTTCGACGACGCGGTGACGGCACCACTCCACGGCTTTACCAGCTGCTTTGATTACTGGACAAAAAGCTCTTGCCGACAATATCTGGGCAGCATCACGGTCCCCACCCTTGTTATCAACGCTCTCAACGACCCCTTTGTCCCTGCCAGGGTCCTCGCAGAGGCCCGAGAGGTTGGCAGCAGCGTGTCGCTTGAGTATCCCGTGCGAGGCGGACATGTCGGATTCCCCGGGGTTGGCCTGCCGGGGCGTTTCGACTGGCTGCCCGCCCGCGTTGCACGATTTCTTGCCGAGGCCGCCGGGGTCAGCGCGCCGGGTCGGTTGTCATGACTCAGTTCGATCCACTGGTCTTGAGGGCCATGGCACGCTGGCCTGATGTGCCGGCGGTTTACGGCTGGTTGAGGCTCGATCGGCGCGGAGGCTGGCACCTGATCGATCGCGGTCGGCCAGGGTTCGATCCGGTGCGCGATGCTGCGGGCAGTCCCATCACGAGCACGCCGATCCTCGACTTCATCGCCCGCAATTATGCGGGCGACGAGTCGGGCCGATGGTTCTGGCAGAACGGGCCACAACGTGTCTATGTAACGCTCGACAGTGCCCCGCTGATCCTTCGTGTGCTCGGCACCGGCGCGCAGGTGCGACTCATCACGCACACCGGCTTGGAGTTCGGGCGCATCACCGGAGCTGCCTTGGGTCCAGATGGTGAGATCCTTCTTGCCTCTGACCTTGGGTGCGGCGCAATCCATGACCTCGACACCGCAGCGCTCAGCCTTGAGCAGTCCCGGGACGGTGTTGTTACGCTGGCTGTCGCGGGTGACGATTGGCAGCTTCAGCCTTGCGACAGTCCCGAGAAGGTCTTCGGCTATATGCGCCGCCCTGCATAAAGGCTTGAAAGTTAGCTCAGACAAGTGCATAAATTGCACTTGATTCCGGTAGAGAGAATCGCTTTTCGTCGGTAACCTCAAAGGCGTCACTTTCAGTTGCCTGGCGCATGGATTACGACAAGAACAACTCGGCGCTTCGCGCGCTTGCTCGGGTTCGGCAAATCTTCGATGAGGTTTTGGACCCGCACAACAGCCTGATCGCGATCGATCTTCTGCTCGCGGCGGCCTGTCACCAGGTCGGCCACAAACAATCTTTCGGGTTTACCGTCAAGCAGTTGTTCGCACAAGTGCGCCACAGCGACCGCGCGGTTCGCATTCACTTCAATCGCCTGGTTGACGAAGGCCTGCTGATCACCGAGCCGGGTCTGGGCGATCGCCGAACCAAGCATGTTCGACTCAGCCCGAAGGGGGAGCAGCTGCTGCGCCGGATCGCCGCAACCCTGGTTCAGACTGTTTCGCGGGGCATGCAGCGGACCGGAAAACCCGCGCGAAAAAGCCTTGAACCTCGTAGGGGCGGGCGCATCAGTCGCCTCGCCTGAGGCGATAACCTGAGCAGGGGGCCATCGCCGCCCGCATGCCAGTGGTACCCCCTTTCAAATACTGTCGCTTCGCCACGCAGACCAGCCCCGAACCGGACGCCCGAACAATTGCCCTGCCGCCCAGGCGAGCTGCGCCGCAACAAGGCTCATTTAGCTAGAATCGCGGGCAGATGAGTTAACTAAATTGATCAACCCAGGATGGAGACACTGTTATGACAAGCCGAATAATGGCCAGGATCCGGACGCTTTCCGCAGCCGCGGTGCTCGCGACAGCGGTAGGCGTCGCGAGCGCGGCGCAAATGCGTTGGGCTGCGCAAAACGACATCCTCACGCTAGACCCGCATTCGCAAAATCACGCGACCACCAACAATATCGTCGGCCACGCCTACGAGGGACTGGTCCGCTACGACAAAAACTACGCGGTAGAACCGTCGCTTGCCACCAGCTGGCAGGCAACATCCCCGACCACCTGGCGCTTCAACCTGCGCAAAGGAGTCAAGTTTCATGACGGAACAGAGTTCACCGCCGACGATGTCATGTTCTCCTTCGACCGCATCCGCCAGCCGCAGGGAACGATGCAAATCTATGTCACGGGCATCAAGGAAGTCCGCAAGGTCGACTCGCACACCATCGATCTGGTTCTCGAGAAACCGGTGCCTACGCTACTCAACAACCTGACCACCTTCTACATCATGAGTAAGGACTGGTCGGTCAAGAACAAGTCCGACCGCATTCAGGACTACAAGGCCAAGGAAGAAACCTTTGCCTCTCGTAACACCAACGGCACTGGCCCCTACGTGATCAAGGAGTGGCGCCCCGATCAAAGAGTGGTGATGAGCCACAACACGGGCTGGTGGGACAAGCTTGAGGGCAACGCCACCGATATCATCTACACGCCGATCCGCGCAGATGCGACCCGTATCGCCGCATTGCTCGCAGGTGATGTCGATCTGGTAACCGATCTTCCGACCCAGGACGTCGCCAAGCTTCGTTCCAACCAAAACCTCTTCGTACTCGACGGTCCGGAAGTACGCACGATTTTCATCGCACTCGATTCAAAGAGCGATGAGTTGAAGCACGGCCAAAAGGGCGCCAATCCGTTCAAGGATGTTCGCGTGCGTCAGGCACTCAGCATGGCGATCGACCGTCAGGCGATTCAGCGCACCATCATGCGTAACCTTTCTATTCCTGCCGCGATTCTTGTCGCGCCTGGGGTCAATGGTCACACTAACGACCTCGATAAGGTGTCGCCGCCCAACATCGATGGCGCGAAAAAACTTCTCGCTGAGGCAGGCTTTCCGAACGGCATCGAATTCACGCTCGATTGCCCCAACAACCGCTACGTGAATGACGAAGAGGTCTGTCAGGCGGTAGTCGGCATGTGGGCTAAGCTCGGTGTCAAGGCGAGACTCAACGCCATGCCCTTCGGCCCGTTCGCGCAGAAATTCCAAAATTGGGACTCGAGCGCCTACCTGCTCGGCTGGGGCGTTGCGACCTATGACGCGCAATACACCTTGCAATCGCTCATCCGCACCCGGACCAAAGGCGCTGACGGTAACTTCAACTTCTCGGGTGTGAGCAACGCGCGGGTGGATGAGCTGGTCGATGCGATGGGCGTGGAGACCGACAAGGCCAAACGCGATGCGATGATCCGCGAGGCATTGACGATCACCCGGGATCAGGCACTCGTGATCGCGCTGCATCACCAGATGCGGCCGTGGGCCATGAAAAAGAGCGTGAGCATCGCTCACAACTCCAACGATGCGCCCAAGATGTTCTACGCCAACATCAAGTAACAGCTCCTGTCACACCCTCGCCGGGTCAGCCCTCAGGGCTGCTCCCGGCAGCAGCGTCCGGGCCGATGGATCTCACATGGTAGTTGTCCAGATCGGCCTCGCGGGTCATGGTCCAGTAGTCCACCAGCCGAAAAGGCATGGGTCCGAAGACTCGGCCGTGGCGGTTGCGGTACCAGTTGTTCATGCCCCGATGCGTCCAGACGAGTTCGGCGTGTTCAGCGTCGACCCGAGCGACGAACCGGTCGTGCGCCTCGCGCCGGACCTCAACGTCTGAGGCGCCTGCTTCCATCATCTCGCGCAGCATCTGCGTGATGTATCGCACCTGGCATTCTGTGACCAATATCATGCTGCCACCGTGGGCAAGTCCGGTATTTGGTCCGTAGGTCAGAAACAGGTTCGGGTAGTCGGGGATGCTGATGCCCAAATAGGCGCGCGGATCATCGTCCGCCCAGGCCTGGGCAAGCGGCACGCCAGAGCGCCCGCGCACATCGATCGAACCGAGGAGTTGACCCGCCTCAAAGCCGGTCGCGAGCACGACCGCATCGACCTCGAAACGCTCGCCCGAGGCGTCGATCACAGCGGTCTCGTCGATGCGATCGACCGCACGGGTCACTAGCGTTACATTCGGGCGCTTGAGCGCCTGATACCAACCATTGTCGATGAGGATGCGCTTGCCGTAGGGTGGATAGTCCGGCAGGCATTTTTCGACCAGATCGGGGCGTCCCTCAAGTTGCTCGAGCAGATGGGCCGTGAGTTGCTCACGCTGCCGGTCATTGCGGTAATTCATCGAGCGCTCCGGGTGCGGCCACTGCGGATCGCGCCGAACCGTTGGTAGCAAGCCGTCGCCCATGCGCCAGAGCAGTCCGAAGCGATACCAGGCGTAGTAGTAGGGCACGTTATCAAGCAGCCATCGCTCGCCCGGGCTCACTTTACCGTGATAGTCCTGAGGCGGCCGTGCCCATTGCGGCGAACGCTGAAAAATCGTGACCTGCGCCGCCTCGGCCGCCACGGAACGCAGAAACTGCATCGCGCTCGCACCCGTGCCGACCACTGCGACCCGCTTGCCCTTGAGCGACACATCATGCCGCCAACGTGCGGAATGCCAGATCGCGCCCTTGAACCGGTCGCTCCCCGGTATTCGGTTGAGCTTCGGGATATTGAGTTGCCCGGTTGCGGCAATGACCGCCTGATATCGCCGGGACTCATCCCGACCATCCGCGTGTCGAATCACAGCACTCCATGCGCGCGCGCCCTCGTCCCAAGCCAGAGCGTCGACCGCGGCACCGAATTCGATCCGGCTAGCGACACCAAGCTCGGTGGCGACGCGCTGCTGGTAGTCGAGCACCTCGCGCCGCTTGGAATAGTTGCTGCCCCAGGCGTGATTGGGCGCAAACGAGTATGAATAAAAATGGTTCGGCGTGTCGACGCCCGCTTCCGGATAGTCATTTTCAAGCCAGGTTCCGCCGAGTCCGGGGTTCTTGTCCAAGATGTCGAAAGCGATGCCCATCTGCTGGAGGCGTCCCGCCGCACAGAGACCCGAAAAGCCCGCTCCGATGACAAGCACACGGAACGTCCGGAGTCGCGCAGAAGTGGGCCGCTTGCGCCAGGTCACGTCGCGGCCCGCGAAGCCCATCTCCTCCATTGCCATTTCGGTGTACTCGACCGGCACGTTTTCACCCACGCATACGCTCATCATCCGGGCAAGGTCGGCAGGCACCGGCAATGGCGGCAGCGCGCGTTGTCCGGCAGCGAGTTGATCGAGCACATCCGACAGCGCCTGGCGAACCACAGCCTGAGCATCCTCGCTCAGTCCGCCGCTGCGTTCTGCGAAAATGAGGATGTCTCGCTGCGGGAGAAAAGGGTCCTCGAGCCAACGCGCCTCACCGGTGATCTGCGCCAGACACATGAGAAGCGTAGGCACAGAGGCCCGGGCGAGCGCATCGGCCCGTTGCGCACGCCAGTCACCGGCTTGCATTCGAGTCCCCTTTTGCATCGGCGGCAGTCCGGGGGTCATCCTCGGAGCGAGCGCAGGCAAGCAACGCCAGCCCCGCCACCGCTAATCCGAGGCTTGCCAGCACGCCTGCAACCCAAAGATGCCCGGCATCGGCGAGAAGCCCGGCACCGAGCGGGCCAAAAAACACGCCCACATCCACCCAGGCCCGGTGCAATGACACCCGCCAGGCAGCGGCGCGAGGCGAGGCGGGACGGCCCAGCAGACTCACGGGAAGCATCCACGCCGCCAAGCCAATCCCAAAGAGCGCACAGCCCAGCACAGCCCAGCCAAAGCTACCGAATGCCATCGCGAGTACCCCTGCCGTGAGAACCAGCAGGATGCTGCCAAGCAGGCGCGCTCGCGAGACCCGGTCAGCCATGCGCCCGAGCGGGAGCAGAACACAGAGATCGATGACCTGAGGAAGTGCAAGCAGCATCGCTATCCCCACCCGAGAGAGTTCAAAGTCCCGCGCTGCGCGCAGCGGCAGAATAAATTGTCCGACCGCAGCCCAGGCAATCGCAAGCGCGCAACCGCTCGCCCAGGCAAGCACTGTGATCCGCGAAAGCGCAAGGTCGCGCCACCAACGTCCAAACGATCCGCGCACGTCTGACTGCGGCAGCGTGAGCGAGGCCGCAAGGTCGCCGGTTGAGATGACGCGCAGGAGCGAGGGCATCAGCACCAGCCCGATCAGTTGTGGCACCGAGGCGAGGAGCAGCGCCGAGTCCCACGACCAGCCAGCGGGCAGTAAGGCCACGATCACCATTCCCAACAGCATTCCCAGCATGCCGCTGAACTCGAACACGTTGAGCGAAAACGAATGCTGTTTCGGATCTGCATGCCGGGAGATGATGAGGAGGCAGCCCAGAAGCACGGTCGCGTGGCCCGCGCCGTAAAGCGCTCTGCCCAACACCAGCAGGGCAAGCGGCCCGCCCGAGACCAGGCAGACATTGCCTGCGGTCAGCGCGATCGCGCCAAAAACCAGTGCCGGCTTGAGCCACCGCGACAACAGCACGCCGGCAGGGATATCGGCAAGCAGCCTTGCAAAACCAAACGCGCCCGCGACGAGTCCGAGCGCTGCATCGTCATACCCCGACTGCCTGGCAATGTCGGGAAGCAGCACTGGGAATGCACCGAGCGCAAAAGTATTGCTGAAAATAATCGCCGCGACGAGTGCGACCGGCCTGGTTACCAAGCGGGGATGACTCCCCTGCAGTGCTCTGTCATCGCCTCACTCAAGGCGGATGCCTGCTTTGGCGATCACGCTGCGCCACTGCGCGATCTCGCCGTCGATGCGGCGACGAAACTGCTCGGGCGAACCCTTTGGAGCGGGAGCAACGCCATCCTGGGCGAGTTGCTCAGCGGTCTCGCGCAGCTCGAGAGTCCGCCCGCTTTCGACGGCGATGCGATCGGTCACTGCATCGGGTATTGCGCGCGGTCCGATCATGCCGTGCCATATCGGTACGTCGTAGGCGGGCAGCACCGTCTCAGCGATCGTGGGCACGTAGGGTAGCGCCGGCAAGCGCTGTGCCGTCGTGACTGCAAGCGCCTTGAGCGAGCCCGATTGAACATGCGGCAAGGCCGTCGCAGTGCTGCTGAAAAAAACCTGTGTTTGCCCTGAGATCGTGTCGGTCAGCGCGGGGCCGGTCCCCTTGTAGGGGACATGGGTCAGCTGGAGCCCCGCCATGTCCGCGAAATAGGCACAGGCCAGATGGGTAATGCTTCCCTGCCCCGCTGATGCGTAGTTGAGAGCACCCGGGCGCGAACGGATGAGCGCGACCAGCTCGTTGATGGAGCCGACCGGTAGCGACTTGGGAACGACAACGAGCATCGGGCCTTGGGAAAACTGGGTGATGGGCGTAATGTCAGCGACCGGATCGAACTTCAGCCTGTAGAGGCTCGGCGTGACCGTATAGCTCGAGGCGATGAGGCCGAGGGTATAGCCGTCCGGTGGCGCCTTCACAACCATCTCGATGCCAAGCGTGCTGCCCGCGCCCGGACGGTTTTCAACCACCATCGGCTGCCCCAACGCCTGCCCGAGTCTCTGCGCCATGAACCGGCCGATGAAGTCCGAGCCACCTCCGGTCGCAAACGGCACGATCAGCCGGATCGGCCGGGATGGCCACAGTTGTGCATGCGCTCGGCATGTAACGGCTGCAAGGGGCGCGAGGGCGAGCGATCCGATCAGGCGGCGGCGGTTCAGACCCGATAGCACGGCTCTCCTCTCCGTTTCGTCTTCAGGCGACTGCGGCCTTTTGCCATCCGCCGCGCAGGCGAAACAGCAGGAAGACCACTATCGCGAGATTGAGCAGATTCCAGCCGATGCCATTGATGAACGCTGCGTGGTAGGACCCCGTGAGGTCGAAAACCTTCCCCGACATCCAACCGCCTAGCGCCATGCCGATCTGACCCCCGACCAACACGGCGCCCGTGCGTGCGCCCGCCTCCTGCGGCGGAAAGTGCTCCCGTACGATGATCGCATACGAAGAGATGATGCCGCCCTGGAACAATCCGAAAAGCGCGGAGGTGACATAGAGCGAGGCCAGGCTGTCGAATGGCAGAAATAGGGCGAGTGCGACTGCCTGCAGCGTCGATCCAAGCAGCAAGGTACGAAGCCCGCCAATGTGGTCGGAAATCCACCCCGATACGAGCCGGCTTACGATTCCGAAACCCAGCATCAGCGACAGCATCTCAGCGCCACGCGCGGCGCTAAAGCCCAGGTCAGTGCAGTAGGCGACGATGTGAACCTGCGGCATAGCCATCGCCACGCAGCAGCTCACCGCCGCGATGAAGAGCAGTGTTTGCGCGCTACCGAGCGGCAATCCGAACGCGAGTCGTTCGTGCGGTAGGGCGACGCCAGCTGCATCGACCGGCGCGGGCTCAGCCTCGACGAGCGGGGGCCGTTGGCGAAGCGCAAGCGCGAGGAGCGCCATGCCCAGGCCGCAGACCACGCCCAAGCCAACGAAGGTCGACCGCCAGCCGAACTGGTCGATGCCCCATTGAACGATCGGCGGCCACACGGTACCAGCAAGAAAGTTGCCGCTCGCCGCCACAGCCACCGCGACGCCGCGGCGGCGCTGCCACCAGAGCGAAGTATCGGCAATCAGCGGTACAAATGATCCACCGATACCGAAAAACCCAAGAAGCAGGCAATGCGCAAGCGAAAAAGCCACCAGGTTGGGCGATAAGGCTGACAGCACAAAGCCAGCGAAGGTGCCAAACGCTGCAAGCATCACGACGCGGCCAATGCCGTAGCGATCCGCCCAGCGCCCGCAGAGATAGCCGCCCATTGCCAGCCCTGCCATCATCGCGGTGTAAGCGAGCGACGCCTCGCCCCGCCCGCCGCCGAAGTCTTTCTGAACCTCGGGGATGGCGACCGCAAGCACGTACATCGCAGCATTCCCAAGCGTGGAGGCGGCTAGCGCCGCCGCCAGCCGCCAGGCGGCGTAGCGGGAATCGATCAGGGACGGGTCAGCGGGGCTTGAATGCATTCGCTGCATCCCTTGATCAGGCATGCGTTGGTTGAGCGACAAGTTTGACGCCCAAGGCAGTGCACACACGAGCAATCGTATCGAAGCGCGGCTGTGAGGTCGGGCGCAGGGCTTTGTAAAGAGCTTCACGAGTAAGACCAGAAGCACGTGCAACTTCAGTCATGCCGCGTGCCCGAGCAATGACTCCAAGTGCATGCATCAGCTCTGCCGAGTCGTTTTCCTCAAGAACAGTCGTCAGGTACACAGCAACATCCTCATCGGTCTTGAGGTGTTCCGCCATATCAAAGTCCGGCAGATCGGAAACATTGATTTTCCTGGCCAGGAAAATCAATGTTTCCGATCTGC
>CAZZKA010000036.1:0-18948 GCA_964654745.1 uncultured Bordetella sp.
TCGCGCTGCTTGAGACCGGAGACCGGGTGCGTATCGACCTCACGCGGCGCCGCGCCGATATCTCGATTTCTTCCGAAGAGCTCGCGCGCCGCCGTGCTGCCTGGAAGCCATCGTACCCGCCAAGCCAGACGCCCTGGCAGGATCTGCAGCGCCGCCATGTCACCCAACTCTCCGACGGTGCGTGCCTGGACTTCGCAGTCAAGTATCAGCGGATCTCGGTCAACGGCGGGCTGCCGCGCGACAACCATTGATGATGCCGCCCGGCAGCCTCTCGAGCGGCCACGAGCGGGGTTCGGCGCCATGAACCTGAGCCTGAGACGGTCTGCGCTCGCCAGACGGATTGCGCAGCGAGGCTTTCGGCGCTGGTACGAGCGGCAGTTGATCGATGCGCACATCTGGCTGGTCGCGTGCTTTGTTGCCATGGTGATTGTCGCGGCCGGGCTCGAGCTCTCCTCGCAGCAATCCGGATGGGTCGACAAGCTTTATGACGCTACGCTGGTCGTCGGCGGAATCGCCGGCTCAATCTACGGTTTCCGACGCTACTCGGCCGCGCTGATGGTTGCGGAGTTTGTCGCCGAGCAGGCAGAGTGTTCCGGGTGCGGGCGGTATGGGTTTCGAGTCAACCGGGAGGCTGTCGCCTTGCCCGGGGAGGTGGCAGCGCTCTGCCCACAATGCGCCCATCGCTGGGCGGTCAGGTTGCCGGGAGTCGAGAGCGAGCGGCCTTGACCTGCGTGGCAATCCGCCAGCCGACCCGCAGTGCTGTCATCGGCCCGGAGCTTCGCCATCGGGTGTGCGACCGCTCAGCGGGGAGGGTCCCGGTATGGTTCGACGCGGTTGATTTCGAGGCGATATCCGCTCACGCCCATGTTGGTGTCGCTGCGCGCAATCTTGAGCGTCCCGTTGATCCAGACGGCGTCCATGGTCTGCAGCGCATGCCGCCTGGCCGAGACGGCGTGGATGATCTGGTTGGCTGGCGGCGGCGGAGTGTGAATGCAGGCGCCGAGGTAGGGCACGAGTAGAAATTCGCGGATCTCGCCTCCCAGCATGTCGAGCGGGACCACGTAGCCCGGCAGCCGTATCTTCATACCGTCGAGTTCGGGGCGGGTCGGCGCCTTGTCCCACTGTTCACGAAGCTCCTGCAGTAGCGCGATCGCGCGCGGGTCGCTGTCGTTGAGGGCCGACACCCCGCGGTCTTCGAGGAGCTTGAGAGGATCCCAGTCCGGGGGCATCAGATCGTCCCAGCTGAGCAGCCGCCAGCCTCCGGCAAGGGGCTTGCCCGGCAGTGCGCCCGTCGCGGCGCCCGCGGGTGCCACGCCTTCCGGCTGTCCGGTCGTTCGCGGGGTCTGGGCCCGCGCGGTGCCCGCCAGTGTGATCAGGGCCATCATCAGGCTCAATGCAAGGAGCGGCGCGAGCAGCGCGCGGGCAGCGGATCGACGCAGACCGTGCGCCTGCGCGGTGCGCGGACGCCAGCAGGGGGTCGCGGCGGCAAGCGGCCGACCGGGTGCGCAGAGTTCAGCGCGCGTGCGTGGGTGGGTTGTCGTCGGTGTCGAATGCATCATGAACGCGGGGCGAGGCCGTCGGCAAGCGAAAGACGCCATGCCCGCCACGCCGGAAGCAAGGCGGCAAGCATACCCGCGAGAACGGTTGCTGCAATAAGGAGCCATTCGCCCGGGGCTGGCAGCCCGGTACCCAGGCTGATGCCGAATTCGGTCTGCACCCAGGATGACGCGAGCGCGAGGGCTGCTGCGCCCAGGGCCATGCCGAGAATGATGCCGGCGAGGCTCGCGATCAGCGTCTCGGCAAGGACAAGCGCGGCGAGTGCGAGCGGGCTCGCGCCGAGCGAGCGCAGGATAGCGAGCTCGCGCCGCCGCGACTCAAGTCCTGCGAGCATGACCGATACGAGTCCGGCAAGGCTCGCGAGCGCAACGAGCCCGGTGAGCAAGCGCAGAGCCGCCTCGCCGGCGCCAAGGCCGCGCCACAATTCATCGAGCGTCACCCCGGGCAATGCGGCGGTCAACGGCTCCTGCAGCCCCGACTGGATTGCGCGCTGAACCGAGAACACTGCTGCGCGGCTATGCAGCCCGACGAGTGCCGCCGACACGGTGGGTGGCCGTTGCG
The DNA here is from genome assembly GCA_964654745.1 of uncultured Bordetella sp. GTDB lineage: Bacteria > Pseudomonadota > Gammaproteobacteria > Burkholderiales > Burkholderiaceae_E > SYIM01. The sequence goes on from CAZZKA010000036.1 coordinate 2,119, forward strand.
CTGCAGAGCCGTGTGCCGGAGCGTTGGCAGCCGAGGGCCCACCGCCCGCGCGCGGACGCACCCCCGCCACCCAACCGGCGTGCAGCATCTGCCATGATTCGAGGCTCACCATTACCGTCCTGTCCACCGGCGAGCCGGATGCAGCGAGGATGCCCGCCACGACCATGGGCCGATCATCGTGACTCGATTCGGTGAGAGCGCCCGAGCCATGGCTGAGCGTGATGCGATCGCCGACTTTGAGCCCGGTGCGGCTCGCCACCTGGGCGCCCAGCACTGCCTCAGGCGCGACCGTGAACGCACGCCCTTGAGCGAACCGCAATGGCTGTCGGTCGCCGACCTTGACGCGCTCAAAGAACGCCGCGTCGGCAGCAACCACCGGATGGCCGGCAAACGAATCGCCTAGGGCGACCGGTACGACCCAGGCAACCTGCGGCAACTGGGCGATGGCTTCGATCCGGGATAGGCTCACCGCCTGCACGGGCTGACCGATGTGAAATACCGTGTGCAGGATGAGTTGTGTCGGGCTGCCCCGCGCGCCCACCACCAGATCGGTGCCAGACAATGCGTTGGAAAAACTCAGTCTGACGTCGTGCCGCAATCGTTCGGTCGCAAGCATGATGAGGGTCGATAGCGCCACAGCGCCAACCATCAGGGCGAGGGTAAGGCGCCGAGCCCAGGCGCTGCGCGCTGCGAGCCGCACGAAGGCAATCATTGCGGGCGCTCCAGCAGCAGCCTGCGCGAAAAGTGCGGCGTAAGTCCGCTGTCGTGACTCACCAGAACCAGCGCGCTGCCCGCCGCCGAGCAAGCGCGCGACAGAAGCGCCATGAATTCATCTCGCCGTGCCTCATCCAGGGCGGAGGTTGGCTCGTCGGCGAGCAGCAGTTCAGGCTCCCCCATGAGGGCGCGTGCCGCTGCCACGCGTTGCTGCTCCCCTACCGAAAGCGTGCCTGCAGCCTGTGGCCATCGGGACGGACCGAGCCCCAGGGCATCGAGCCAGTGCGCTGCTGCCGTCTCGACATCGCCGTAGCGGGCCCTGGCTCGAGCCGCGCGTCGGTTCGAAAAACGGCAGGCGAGCACGACGTTATCGATCACCGAGAGCCACGGCAGAAGATTGAACTGCTGAAAGATGTAGCCCACATGGTCGCCGCGACGCCGATCGCGGTTACCTGTGCTGAGCCCATGCCAATCAGCGCCAAGCAATTTGACTCGGCCGGCCGGGCCGATCAGCACGCCTGCCAGAAGCGACAGCAGCGTGCTTTTGCCCGAGCCGCTTTGCCCGTGTACGAGCAGGCGCTCGCCCCGGTCAAGCGTAAGCGCGTGTAGTGCGAGGGCCGGTGTCGGCGCGCGCGGGTAGTGGAAGGCGAGGTCATTGACTTCGACGACAGGCCCTTTCGGATCGGGTACGGAGCGGGAGTGCTCATCGGGGGTTGGGGTCATGCGCGCATACCGCAGGCAAATTCAGCGGCGCAATTCGAGCAGGCGCTTGCCGCGCAGCAGAATCTGCGAGGAGGTTCCGCCTGGACCCGCAATCCGCGCCTCAATGCGGCGCAACCGACTGAAGGCATCGAAGGCTCCCACATCGACAGCAGCCAGCCGACCCGGGGTCTTGCATTCGAAATCGAGTGTGAGCTTGAGATCGGTGTGGGTATCGTCGGGGGGCAGGTCGGCGAGTCCGCCCGAAGTCCAGACCAGGGTAGCCGGCTTTGCGCTGCAACCGGCTTCGGGCGAGGGCCTGAACAAATTGGAGGCACGCAGCAGTTCGAGCGCTCGCGCGAGCCGGGCGCGCTCATCGTCGTTGCGCGGAGCACGTTCGAATCCGACCAGCGCTTCCATAGGAATCTGCAGCACCAGCAATAGCCGCCCCCCGTCGACGCCAAGCTCCAGCTGCGCCTGACCGTGCACATGGGCGTGACCTGGGGCGGCACCGGCACCGGGCATCGCAAGCGCCGCGGCAAAGCCCAGCAGCGCTGCGGCGATGCGACGCCGAGACAAAGCGCCGGCCCGATGCCAAAGCAAGGCGGTCTTTTGCCTGGCCGCTGGCGCGGCAGGGAGCCCGGCAAGTAGCCCCCCAGGCAGCCCCGCAGGCAGTCCGCCAGAGAGTCCGGCAGCCAGCACGACGGCCATCGACATTTCCATCGTTTTCATTACGCAATATTACGGCTCGGCAACCCCGGTTTGTCTGGGCAACCTGCGCGACCGCAGGGCTTGAGTTCAAGCGCTGCCTGGCGCAGACTCCCTGGGATAACCAAGGGGGGAGCTCTGCGATGGCCAATCTTGAACGATTTTGGGCCTTCGGTCTTGCTGTTCTGCTCGCTTTTGCCTCGGCTGGGGCAAGCGCGGGTGGCCTGCTGCATTGGGCATTTCCGCTCACTTGCGTCGTCATCGCCGCGATCGGGATACACGATCTGCTGCAAAGTCGGCACGCAATCCTGCGCAACTACCCCATCATCGGTCATTTCCGCTTCATGCTCGAGGCAATCCGTCCCGAGATCCGCCAGTACTTCATCGAATCCGATACCGAGCGCGTACCGTTTTCGCGCGAGCAGCGTGCGATTGTTTATCAACGCGCCAAGAGCGTGCTCGACAAACGCCCCTTTGGCACCAAGCTCGATGCCTATCAGGAGGGCTACGAGTGGATTCATCACTCGATGCTGCCCTCGCAGATCGAGGGCCACGACTTCAGGGTAACGATCGGCGCCAACCGCGATCGACCCTATAGCGCCTCGATCTTCAACGTCTCTGCGATGAGTTTCGGTTCGCTGTCGGCCAATGCGATTCTTGCGCTCAACCGTGGCGCCAAGCTCGGCGGCTTCTATCACGACACGGGAGAAGGTTCGATCTCTCGCTACCACCGGGAACCCGGCGGTGACCTGGTTTGGGAAATCGGTTCGGGTTATTTTGGCGCGCGCAAACCGGACGGAACCTTCAGCGATGATCGCTTCGCTGAAAATGCGGTGGACCCGCAGGTCAAGATGGTCGAACTCAAGCTCTCCCAGGGCGCAAAGCCCGGTCATGGCGGCGTGCTGCCGGCGGCCAAGGTGACACCCGAGATTGCGCAGGCGCGAGGGGTGGAACCTTGGGTGACCGTGGAATCGCCCGCGCGCCACTCGGTGTTTTCGACTCCGATCGAGATGATCGAATTTATCGAGCGCATGCGCCGACTCTCCGGAGGCAAGCCCGCAGGGTTCAAACTCGCGATCGGCCATCCCTGGGAGTTTTTTGCTGTCGTCAAAGCGATGCTCGAGACCGGCATCGTGCCCGATTTCATCGTGGTCGACGGCAAGGAGGGTGGCACCGGTGCAGCGCCCGCCGAATTCATGGATCGGGCCGGCATGCCCATGCTCGATGGATTGCTCCTCGTTCACAACACGCTGGTCGCCTGCGGCCTGCGGCAACAGGTCCGGGTCGGCGCCGCCGGGCGCATCATCACGGCCTTCGATGTTGCGCGTACGCTCGCGTTGGGGGCGGACTGGTGCAACGCGGCGCGCGGTTTCATGTTCGCGCTCGGCTGTATTCAGTCGCTCAGCTGCCATACCGATCGCTGTCCCACGGGGGTTGCGACCCAGGACCCGCTACGCCAGCGTGCGCTCGTCGTTCCTGACAAGGCGCAGCGCGTATTCCAGTTCCATCTCAATACACTCGAAGCGCTGCGCGAACTCTTGCAGTCGGCGGGCCTGGTTCATCCATCACAACTGCGCCCGCACCACATCATGCGCCGGGTCGGACAGGACGATATTCGCCCGCTCTCTGAGGTCTATCGTTTCCTCCCCGAGGGGGCGTTGCTGGCGCGCGGTGGCTCGCGTGACTGCGGCGGAGCCTATGCCGCGTGGTGGGAGCGGGCCCGCGCCGACAGTTTTCACCCGGCAGCGCGAGCCTGAGCGCAGGCCTCAGGCGCTCAATCGCGCCGGTGCGGCATCACAGGCGACCGGCGCGCCGATCTTCGAGTTCCTGCAGATGCCTCGCGCGAAGCTGGCGCAACCGCGCGTCGACTTCGGAACCCGCGTAGAAATCGAGCTGTCGGGTGCGCTGCGCCGATTGCAATTGATCGATTGCGGCAAGCCACGCGCCCTTTCGTATGTGGACTTCGGCCATCGCCAGATGGGCGCGCGCCGTCTGACCCTGCGCGGCGCGCGAGCGCGCGAGCGCCTCCCAGAACTGCGCGTCATCGGGCCAGGATTCAAGCGCTGATTCGGATACTTCGGCGCCCGCCTCCCAATCCTTGAGCGCAGCGAGCGCCTGCACCCGGGTGCGCTCGAGCGATCGGGAGCGGCCGAATGTTCGGCTGGCGCGATCCAGCGTTTGAAGTGCCGCGCGCGGCAGACCGGATTCGATCTCGATGAGCGCTGCGAGGTTTTCCACATACGGATGCGAGCTGCGCTGGGCCTCCCGCGCGCGATCGATCGAGCCCTTCGCTGAACCCCAATCGCCAGCGGCCGCAGCGTTGGCGGCAAGCGCGTAGTGCCCCGCGAACGGCGGCACGATGCCGTCCTCGATCTGGCGGACCAATACTGCCCGCGAGCGACGCAATCCGTCTACGCTACTGTCGCTGAGCGCGCGAAATCGGGCCTTAAGCAGTGCGAACTCGGGGCTGTCCGCGTGCTGCCGATAGCGCAGGCCAAGGAGCCGGTTCTGAATGTCGGTCATGCGCTCGCTTGAGAGCGGATGAGTGCGCAGATAGGGCGGCAAAGAGCTTTCGTTGAGACGGGTGGCACTTTGCAGGCGGCCGAAAAACTCGACCATGCCTTGCGGATCGAAGCCTGCGTGTTGAAGCATCTCGACGCCTGAACGGTCCGCCTCGCGCTCGGCGTCGCGAGAAAAGCCCAGCATCTGCTGCATCTGTACGGCGCTGCCGAGCGAGGCAAGCCCCATCGCCGCCTGCGGGTTGGACCGCATCGCGGCCAGTGCAGCGAGGATCGAGGCCATCGCGATCGTCGAGGTCTGCCGCGATTGGGAAAGCATGCGCGCGATATGGCGCTGGGTCACGTGACCGATCTCGTGCGCGATGACTGAGGCGAGCTCGGACTCCGCTTGTGAGGCCGCGACCAGCCCGGTATGGACGCCGATGAATCCACCCGGCAGGGCGAAAGCGTTGATCGACCGGTCTTCGACGGCAAAAAGTTCGAACTGGAATCCGCTCGCGGCAGGATGAAGGGCGAGCCTCGCTGCGAGCCTGTTCAGATAGTCGGTCAGTTCCGAATCATCGAACGCTTCGCGCGAGCGGCGGATCTCGCGCATGATCGCCTCACCGAGCCGGCGTTCGGCGGCAGGAGAGAGTTCGTCGCCGGCAGCCTCGCCAAGACGGGGGAGTTCGGAGGGCTGCGCGGCCGCGCCCGTGGCGCCCGACAGGCCAAGCACGGCTACGAGTGCGCAGGCGATGACCCTCTTGCCGCGGATCGCGCTGGAGCAGCGCCCCCGGTTCGGCAGGAAGCGGTCGCGGTCCTGGTCCAGGACACCCTCTCCGGGGTGATCGTTTATCAGGTTTCGGAGGCGGGGCCAGGTCAATTGCTTGCGGAGACTCGGCGGCATTTGGCTATCATAGCCTCAGGTCAATTTCCCGTATCTCCAATGCTTACTCATTTTGACGCCGCCGGTCAGGCGCACATGGTTGATATCGCCGATAAGGCGGTGACGCGGCGCGTTGCGATCGCGGGCGGCTCCATCCGCATGCAGGCGGCGACCCTTGCCAGGGTAAGGGATGGCTCGGCAGCCAAGGGCGATGTACTGGGTATCGCCCGCATCGCGGCCATCCAGGGCGCTAAGCGCACGTCGGACCTGATCCCGCTCTGCCACCCGATCGCACTCACCCGGGTCACGGTTGAGTTTCGGATCGACGAGGCACAGAGTGCCGTGCACTGTGAGGCGCGTGCCGAGTGCGAGGGTCGAACCGGAGTGGAGATGGAGGCGCTGACGGCGGTACAGGTCGGTCTCCTCACGATCTACGACATGGTCAAGGCGGTCGACCGATCCATGGTGATCGGCGACGTTAAGCTTCTGGAAAAGCACGGCGGCAAGAGCGGGAGTTTTGTGGCCGCTTAGCGACCGTGAGAATCGGGTTGTGGATCTCAAACCGGTGATCCAAGATCTACGACCACTCCAAAAGCTGATCTTTTTAGTACGGTTCGAGAGGCGCCTCCAATCGATGCGTCTAGCATCAACGCGACTCGCTGACTGTTTTCTTACAAGACAGTTTGATCCTCCTTCCCGTCAATAAACCATGGGGTGTTCATCATGGGTTTTTCTTCTGCCTGTGGCTTTTTGGTTGCGAGATCCAAATCTGTTGTGGTGCTTGTCGTTTCTGTCGCCTCGGCGGCGGCACTGTTTGGCTGCGGGGGTGGCGGCGGCTCGGCCGATACCGGCGCGAGCTCAGGGACAGTAACGGCGGCTCCAACGATATCCGGCCTAGCCGCTTTCGGTGCGCCGGTCACGGCGGCGGCTATCAAGGTCTTTGATGCTACGGGCGCTCAGGTAGGTTCGGGAACTTCCGGCAGCGACGGAAAGTTCGCCATCAAACTGGACAAGACCGGGACCCCTCCATATGTCCTGCAACTTGGTAAGGATGAAATAACGCTTTATGCGATCCATCCTGAATCGAGTTCGGGGGTCGCCAACATTACCCCGTTGTCTGATGCGGTGGTCGCGATGGTGTCTCCCACCGGAACGCCCTCGGGGCTAGTCGCCGCGATGGCTGCAAGCAGCGCCAGCGCGCCGACCGCTGCAGCCGTAACGGAAAAACAGGAAGTCGTCGCTGCGGCAATTGCCCCGGTTGCAGCGGCGGCCGGTGCGACTTCAACAAACCTTTTCAAGAGTAGCTTCGAGGCAGACGGCACGGGTGCGGACAAAGTTCTCGATTCCGTCACCATCACGCGTACGGCAGACGGAAGTTCGAAGAGCGCTAATGTCCAAATCACTGTCAAGACTGCGACAAACCCTGAAGCCGCCGAGACGTCGCCCCCCGTCATCAATCTGACGTCCGCCTCGAACCTAGAGGCTGCGAGGACGGAGGCCAAGCAGGTCGGTACGATATCCGCTGCAGATCTGGCCTCCAAAGAAGCGGCGAGCCTCTATATGGGTCTTATAGCGAATCTGAATCGCTGTTACGCCGATGGCCCGGACAAGCGCACCAATGGATCTGACACCGTCACGTCGGATGCGTGTAAAAAAGTATTTCTGAACAATGATCCGACCCAGTATCTCAATTCTGGACAGGGAGTCCGAAAAGGGGGACAGTTTTCAGGAATGTTTACCTACACTGGAGAGGTGAAATTTCTGCCGGTGGATAAGGCTTACCTCGTCCAGGACCTGAACGGCACCAAATCCGCGGATAAAAAAGGGCGTGCGATTGTTGCTCTGTCGTGGATCAACGAAGATGGTAACCGCGAAAACATCATGCTCTATGTGACCAGGTACTCGCTGGGCAGCGAGGACCTCCTGGGCCTGTCGGGCGACCGGAACCGGTACCCGGTGGCGATCATGTCGCACAACCAGAAACGGGAATTTCCGCTTCGGGGTTCGGCTCTATCCAACCTCGATTACGTTCAAGCGGGTTATCTGATTGGAATAAGAGACACGCCTTCGTTGGATGGCGCCAAGCCCAAGATCGACTATGTTTCGGTCACGACTCCGAGCGGAAAAGTCATGCTCCTTGCGAGCGCGCCCGGCGGGGCCGCACGGGATCTTGCAATCTGTACTTCAAAGGAAGTTGTTCTGGACCCGACAACGAAAATCCCAACAGCGCCTTTGAACCGAGGGGCGGCGTCCGGGCGGTACGAGTGCACTGGAACATCGAAGACGATCACCTTCGCCCAGCGATTTGTAGATTCCAAGGAGACAAGAGTCCCCTCGGACATTTATCTTTCGGGGATTCTACGTCCGCTAGATTCGAATGGATCTCCCTACACCCCCGCGTCTGCTGAGCTGAAAAATTTTCCGTCGACCGGCCTCTGGAAGATGCGTTTTCATTTCGTCGATTCGACCACTTACGACCAGCGGGTCTGGTCAGTCGCGCGGCCAATGACAGTGGAGGAATTGATGGGGCCTGATGGCCCGGACGCAGTCATGCCGACTTACACCGCGGCCACGCTGGAAAAGTTCAAAAGTCTCAAGAGCTCTCAAACCGCGTTCCTGCAGGCGTGCTGGCCCAATTCGACCGGGGTATGTGACCCGGATCAGTCCCCCGTGCCGGCGCCGACGACTGGTGGACTTCCCTTCGCGTGGGCGAGCGGAAGCAGGGTTCCCGTGACGTCTATCTGGGCATCCGGGCGACGCAACGATGACGGCAGGTCGTTCATTTCAAGCCAGACTGGATCGACCGCACCTTACGGAACCGCGCCGACATGGGACGACCAACTCACCGTGCTGTCGACCCGTCAGGAGGCGCTGCTGCCGTGCTCTCGACAATCGGCGTCGGATAGTCATTGCGCGACATCGGTCGCGTCCGGTGCGGCGGGCGATTTCAACCCCAAGACCTGGATGAGCTACTCCGAGTTGTATGGGCGAGATGCAGAGCAGCGCGGTATAACCCGCTCGTTTAATTGGTATCAGCCGCGCAAGGACGCGTCGAACACGCCTTTTTGAATGGTTGTGGAGCGATCTCGTGTGTTGCGATGACTGACACGCATCGGAGTGACGTTCGAGCATGAGTGGGCGGAGAGAGTCGCCATGACCGGGCGACTCACTCTGGTCACCGGCGCCGCAGGCTTCCTCGGGTCTGCGGTCGCGAAATCTCTTATCTCATCTCTCGCGCCATCAGACCGTCTGATTCTGACCGACGTAACGAGCGCTCCTTCGGGCTTGTCGCTGGACCCCCGGGTGCGGTGGTTGCAGGGCGATATCAGTGATGGGGCGCTCGTTGCAGAGCTGTTTCGCGAGCCCATTGATGCGCTAATACACCTTGCCGGCGTGGTGAGCGGCGCGGCCGAGGCGGATTTCGACCGGGGCTTGTCCATCAATGTTGACGCCACCCGCGCACTTTTTGAGGCCTGCGCCCGGCAGGGGCGGTCAGGGCTTGTTCCGCGTGTCATCTATGCCAGTTCGATTGCGGTGCACGGCGTGCCGCTGCCCGGCCGCATCGACGACGCGACCCCCGCTACCCCTTCACTTTCGTACGGCATGCACAAGCTGGTGGGCGAGCTACTGCTCTCCGAACTGTCACGGCGCGGCTGGGTCGATGGGCTGAGTCTGCGGCTCGCCGGGGTGGTCGTTCGTCCGGCGCTTCCTAACGGCGCGCTCTCGGGCTTTAACAGCGATCTGATCCGGGAGACGCTTGCCGGTCGCCGCGTCAAATCGCCGGTATCGCCCGGCGCGGTGATCTGGCTGCAGTCGCTTGCGAGCGCGGTGGGCGCGATCGAGAGGGCGCTCGCCGCGAAGGGCCCCGCTCCCGATGGGGCCCGCGTTGTCCAGCTGCCATCACTGGCTGCAAGCGTGGCCGAGATCCTCGATCAAATCAGCCAGACGATCGGCCGGAATGCCTGGCAGCTGGTCGACTTTCAACCCGACCCTACTGTCGAACCGATGTTTGGTCGCTGGCCCCGGGATCGCGATTTCGCTCGGGCCTTTGCGATGAACCTTCCGCATGACCGCAGCCTTGAGGCGTTGATTATTGACGAGGCTGCGCGCGGTAGAGGACCCGCGCCAGGTTGATAGGGCGGGTTCGGTGCCCGGGCTTAGACAGTACGTGACGCCGCCGCCTATCCCCTGTCTTCCGCTTATTTGAAAAGCAGCGTCGGCAGCCAGGTCGAGAGAACCGGAAAGGCGATCAGGATCGCCAGCCGCACCACATCGGCCACCACAAAGGGTGTCACACCGCGATAGAGCGTGAGCGTCGGCACATGCGGCAGGAGCGTGCGCAGTACGAAGAGGTTCATGCCGACAGGCGGACTGATGAGACCGATTTCAACCACCACAACCACCAGGATACCGAACCAGATCGGATCGAATCCTAGGTGCACTACGAGCGGGAACAGCACCGGTACGGTGAGAAGAATCATCGAAAGCTCTTCCATCGCGGTACCCAGAAGCACGTAGATCGCGCAGATGGCTACGATCACTGCCATGGGGTGAAGCTGGAACTGCGAAACAAAAGCCTTGAGATCGTCAGGCATCGATGTGAAGTTGACGAAATTGGCGAAGATCAGCGCGCCAATCAGGATGCCGAACAGCATTGCCGTGGTGCGCGCACTCTCCATCAAAATCTCGAACAGCGCTCGCAGGTTGAGCGCTCTGCGCGCCAACGCAAACACGAAAGCGCCAAAGGCGCCGATCGATGCGCCCTCGGTGGCTGTGAAAACACCGCCGTAGATTCCGCCCATCACAACGACAAAAAGCACCACTACGCCCCAAACCCCCCGCAGCGCGGCGAGCCGGCCCGACCACGGTGTACGTTCACCACGCGGCCCGCTCGACGGATCTCGCCACGTCTGCCAGGCGACGGCGGCCATGAGCAGTAGCGTCGCGAGAATGCCTGGGATCAATCCGGCTGCAAACATCGCACCGATATTGACTTCGGTCATCAGCGCATAGATCACCATGATGACCGACGGAGGGATCAGGATACCGAGCGTTCCCCCCGAGGCGATTGCACCCGTCGCAAGTGCATCGCTGTAGCCGAACTGGCGCATCGACGGGTAGGCCACCCGCGCCATGGTCGCGGCAGTGGCGATCGACGAACCGCAGATCGAGCCAAATCCTGCGCAGGCGACGACGGTCGACATGGCAAGTCCTCCGCGCCAGTGTCCGATGAAAGCGTAGGCAGCTCGGAATAGCTCCTGTGACAAGCCAGCGCGGCTGACGAAATTGCCCATGAGGATGAACAGCGGCACCACCGACAAGGTGTAGGAAAACCCCGTCTCGTACATCAAGGTTCCGGCCGAGGCGAGCGCCGGGTTCCAGCCGCGCAGCAGTGCCAGGCCAAAGAACCCGACCACGCCCATCGCAAAGGCGATCGGAAGCCCGGCGAGCGCGAGTAGCATCATCACTCCGAGCCCGATAAGCGCTTCGGTCACAGGACGCCTCCCGCATCCGTGCTCTGCGCAGACCCGGTGCCTGAACGTCTGAGTGCTTGCCATGCAAGCACCGCGTGGATGAGCGCCGCAACGAGCGTGAGAAGCGCCATGGCCTGCACGACCGGTGCAATCGGAAGCTTGAGGGTTTGCGTGACATCGCCCGCCGATGCGAACCTGGCTGCGCGCAGCCACAGGAGCCACGCCATGCCGATCAGGGCTGCAGCGCAGCCGAGTTGCACGATTACCGAGCCGATGCGTTGCAAGAGGGGCGGTGCGAGCCTCACAAGGCTGTCGATGGCAATATGTTCGCCGTGCCGCGAAACCAAGGGCAGCCCCGCGAAAATCAGTACCGCCATCAGCGTCTCGCTGATCTCGAAACTACCCTTGATCGGAGCGTTGAAGGCGTAGCGCAGCACGACATCGACGAAGGTAAGCATCATCATCGTAAAGAGCAGCGCGGCCGCGATGACGGCCAGAAGCAGCTCGGGCGCCGTGAGGCGTACCTGTTCGGGCACTGGGTCCGGCTGCCCGGTCAGGACCTCGGCCGCGCGATGGGGCTGCGGTTCAGGGGCTGGATGCGGCTTCAAACAGGATCTCCGGTAGACGCCGTTCCGTTCACAGACCCGCCCCGGGGCAGCAGCACTATCCGATCTCCGGGCCAGGTGAGCGAGCGGCTTCAGATACTCTATCAAGCTTTGGGTCTGGCGGGCGTTCTCGGGCGTCCAAAATTCCGCTTGCACGTTGCGCCTGATTTTTGTGGGGGATCAATATGAAAAGCAGCGCGTTTAAACCGAAGCTTCGCTCCCGGATCGCAGTGGACGGCGCCGACCGCGTTGCGCATCGTACGTTCCTTCGCGCGATGGGGCTCGATGACGAGGCGATTGCCAAACCGTTTGTCGGGGTGATGAGCACACACGGCGAAAACACGCCGTGTTCGATGTCGCTGCGGCCGCAGGCGGAAGCTGCCAAGACCGGTGTCGCGATCGCTGGCGGCACGCCCTTCGAGTTCACGACGATTTCAGTCTCCGATGGCTTATCGATGGCCCATCAAGGCATGCGGATGAGCCTCTTGTCGCGGGAGCTGGTTGCCGACTCGATCGAGCTGGTCGTTCGAGGCCATGCGTATGACGCACTCATCGGTTTCGCGGGCTGCGACAAGACCTTGCCCGCAATCATGATGGCAATGACCCGGCTCAACGTTCCCTCGGTTTTCATGTATGGCGGTGCGATGCTGCCCGGGAGACACCAGGGCCGCACCCTGAGTACCATTGATGTCTACGAGCGAGTGGGCGCGCTCTATGCGGGTGCGCTGAGCGAGGCCGAGCTCGAGGCGATGGAGCGGGACTGTTCCCCCACCCTGGGGTCGTGTCCCGGGCAGTTCACCGCCAACACCATGGCGATGGTATCCGAGGTGTTGGGCTTTGCCTTGCCCGGCACGGCCATGCTTCCGGCTGTGTACTCGGATCGCATTGCGCTCGCGCGGCGCTCGGGTCAGACCGTAATGAAGGTTCTCCTCGAGGGCGGGCCGCTACCGCGCGATCTGGTCACCCGGAAGAGTCTGGAGAATGCTGCCGCAGCGGTCGCTGCAACCGGTGGGTCGACCAACGCCGGCCTCCATCTGCCGGCGATTGCGCATGAGGCGGGCCTGCGCTTTACGCTCGATGATGTTGCCGAAGTATTTCAGCGCACACCCCTGATCGCGGATCTCCAGCCTGGCGGAAAGTTTCTCGCGCGCGATCTGCACGAGATCGGTGGCGTACGGGTTGTGCTTCGCGAATTGCTTGCGGGAGGCTACCTGCATGGAGACTGCCTGAGCGTCACGGGGCAGACTCTCTCACAGTGGTGCGCTGAGGCTCCGTCCGTCGATGGCCGCGTGGTGCGGCAGGTGAGTGATCCGCTTCACCCCACGGGTGGGGTCGTGGTGCTCAAGGGCAATCTGTGTCCCGACGGCGCGCTCATCAAAATCGCGGGCTTGAAACGACTGAAGTTCGAGGGGCGGGCGAGAGTGTTTGAATCGGAAGAGGCCTGCACAGCCGCCGTACGCGAGCGCCGCTACCAGGCGGGTGATGTCCTCGTGATCCGCAACGAGGGGCCGCGTGGCGGCCCCGGCATGCGCGAGATGCTGGGTACTACAGCGTTGATCTACGGGCAGGGCATGGGCGAGGCGGTCGCCTTGCTCACGGATGGCCGTTTCTCGGGCGCTACCCGGGGTCTTTGCATCGGGTATGCGAGCCCAGAGGCGGCAAGCGGCGGGCCGATCGCACTGTTGGTCGATGGCGACCCGATCCGGATCGATTGCGACGCGCGCTCAATTGACGTACTGATCGACGCGCAGGAACTTGAGCGCCGGCGCGCCGCCTGGACCCCGCCCGCCAGGGACCGGCTTGCGGGCGCGCTTGAGAAATATGCCGCGCTGGTCGGCCCCGCACATCTGGGCGCGGTGACTCACTCGGGCAAGGTCGACTGGCCGATGGAGTAGCGCGCGTCTCATCGCGATCGGATGCCCGCAGTCTGCGCCGGCCGCTCTCCGCCGCTCCCCGCCGCTCAGGGCCTCACCCCGAAGGGCTCAGGCTTTCAGCCCGAAGCCGCCCTGCCAGACGGGCCTGACCGCGTCGTTCTGCTCACCGGGCGGCGTCTGCGGTGAGGTAATGGTCTGGGGCTCGGCGAGCTTGGCCGCCCAGGAAAGTGCAACGCCTGAAAAATCCTCGATGGCTTCAATGACGGCATCGGCCTCATGGAGCCGGAGGTCAAAATACCGGTGCAATAGCAACTCACCGCGGCTTGAATCGAGCCCGAATTGTGCGCTGCCTGTTTCCCGGCCGAATAGCTGGGCTTGGAGCATCGCAGCGAACACCTCAGCGCGCAGGTCTTCGGGCGGTGCGGGTCCCAGGACTGCGTAAACAAACAGCGCCGCTTCGCCCGAGGACTCGAAATCGATGGCGAGTCCCTCGCTCAGAACGAGCCGGGCAGTGCCCTGCGGGCCGAGTGCGAACTCGAGCCCGAAACGTTCGCGGATCCTCGCGACGACAGTTTCGACTGGCAGCATCATCAGCCCCCGGTCTCAGCTGGGGACATCATGGCGGTGACGAACTCCTGCACCTGTTCCAGGATCGCCTGCGGCGATAGCGCGCTCTCAAGCGCGAAACGAAGCGGGTGCGCCATCATCGCGAAATAAAACTCGAGCATCCGGATAAGTTCAAGGATCATGCCCGCGTCAAAAAGCGCCTTGTTACAGATGGCCGTGTAATGAAAGCTGACGCTACGCTCGGTCGGGTGGGCGATGACGGCGCCAAATGGAATAGACGAATTGATGACGCTGAGACAGGTGATGAGCGTCTCGAGCTTTGCAGGATCGTAGGCGAGCGGAAGCGCCGCATCCATACGAAGCATGAGCAGATCAGGGTCGTCGTCAAAATCCGCAACATCGTTCTCTTCGTCCGCAGACAGCAACGTATCTATCTGGTCGAGCGGGATCAGGCGCAACTCGATATCGTCGCCATTAAAAAGATTAGCAAGTCGAATCGACATCGCTTCGAGCGCGTTCGGTCCGTCGCCGATCGAGATGCGCGAGCCCGCGACGTTGACTTGGCGCAGCAGATCGCCAAGGAGGCTGAGATATTTGTTCTTGAAGGTCATGGAGCGTCCTATTGATGACCGTTCAACGGCGACCCTGGATTTCTCGGGCAAGGAGCCCGGCGGCCTGTGCCATATTTTCGAGGGTGTCTGCACCGAGGGCCATAACGAGGGTTTCGTCTTTAACTCCGAATCGGATCAGGTCATCTCTGAGCCTCTGATGCTCAGGGCTGCTCGGGTCAGTGTTGATCAGGGTGTCAACGCAGGTAAAGAGCAGCGACTCCGGATCGCGCCGGATGAGCTTTCTCATCGCCGACATCCGAGCCAGTTCCGCACCCGAGTCGTCCAACAGCGATTGAAGTGCTCCACTTGTCCCCTCAGCGTCGGCACCCTCAAGCCCGCGGATGACGCCATCGATGAGCTCATCGGACAGCGGGAGCTCGGACTTCAGCCGTGCAACCAGATCGGCCTTGGTCTGACCGCCCTCCCGGATCAGACTCGACATGGCGTTCTTCCAATCATCTCGAGTCTGCATCGGGGTGTGCGTCTTTTCGGTCGACGCAAGGTGCTGAAGCAGCGCTTGATTGAGCGCCGATGAAAACCGCGTACTTATGCTTTCATCACGCAACTTTTCTTTTTCCCGCCGATCCGCTTCGGGCAGATCGTCAAAATCAAGCTGACTGACACCATCGGAGATCGACAGTCCGGCGTCAAGGGTTACAAGCAGGTTGGAGCAGAGCTTGTTCGTGAAGCGGCCCGGATCGGGGTCCGAGAGATTGAGCCGCTCGAGTTCGCTACGCACATGCTCCTTTAGTCTATTCGTTTGGGTGTTGAGACTGTCCACATCGGATTTTTTTACCGCTCTGACCCCATCCAACAAAATCCCACGTAGCGTCGGATCGTTCGAAAGCTTGGTGCGCACCATCTCTGCGGTCAGTTGATTGGCGACCTTGGTCTGTTGACGGGAACTCAGCGTTTGCATGAGATCGCTATTGGTGTCGCCGGCCACCACCGACTTGAGGTCTGCTGTTGAGTACTGCGGTTTCTCGCGAGTGACGTATTTCCCGATGAAGTAGCCCGCAAGGAGTAGGGTTCCGGCAATGCCGAGCCCAAGACCCAGCGTACCCACTGTTCCGACGATTCCAACCGCGGCACCGGCAAGCTTGGCGGCCATGAGCCCGGAGAACGCGATGCCGGTAGCCGACGAGGCGATGCCCCAGCCGAACAAAAAAGCCTTGAACCGGTTTTCCCGCGGCGCACTTGATCGCGCCATGAACTTCGCCAAGCCGCGGCGTACCCCGCTGGTGTCGTCTGATTTCTCGCGATCGATACGCTTGGGTGTCGATCCGCTCTCCAGGATGGCGTTGGCCGAACGCAAATTGGTTTCATCGGTTCTCGCCTGGCGGCGTGCTGCGTTCATCATCCTGACTTGGAACGGCAAGGCCACGATGCCCGCGATGCCCGAAACGCCGCCCCCCACAGCACCCACGGCGTGAGACGCGACGCCCAGTTCCGATGCAAATGTCGCGCCTCCGCCGATCAGGCCAGCCACCTCTCCGCCGACCGCTATCGCCGCCTGACGAGCCTCCGCCCTCGACGCTGATACGACCCGATCGCCGTAGGTCTGTGCGAGTTTGAGTCCGGCGCTCATTTTGTCGAGGCTCTGCTGCAATTCCTTTATCTGGTCGTTGAGGGGATCGCCCTTGGCGACCTTCAAGCCGTCGAGTTTCTCGCGTATCGTTTTGATCTGGTCGAGGAGTTCCGTAGCGCCCTGGCGAACCGCGGCGGCATCCTTGCCCTCCTTGACTCGGCTCACAAGCGTGACGAGGCTTGGCAGGATGCCGAACAGGGATCCGACAAATTCGCTGCCGAGCGAGAAGGTGCTTTCCGGGTTGCCCTGAATCATCGCTGCGACGCTGGCGACAAGCTCTGCGCCGGAGGCGATGGTTTCCCACGTGAGGAGCTTCTCCTCGGTGTGATCTTCGGTCAGGTCATGGGGAGCCGTCGCCTGCGGATTCGGCACCTGCGGATTCGGCACCTGCGGCAGGGGCTTGACCTTGGATTGCTCGCGCAGCGCGAGGAGCTCGGCATACTGCTGTGCGGTTGCGAGGCGCACGCCGCCCCGAGCACCAGCGCCGTCTTTTTGTGGCGCCTTCGCAGCGCCGGAAGACGCCTGCAGTTGCGATCGCGCATGTCCGGACGCGAGCCGCAGACTATCTGCCTCAGCCCGGAGGTCCCTGATCGTGGCCTCAGTGGT